>NZ_JBFAHZ010000011.1:0-171582 GCF_040654415.1 Micromonospora sp. NPDC050695 | reverse complement strand
CTGAACGCCTTCCAGATCGCCTTCGAGGGCCGGCTCACCCCGGCCAACGACTGACCACCTCAACAACCAAGATCAGCCGTTAACTTGACACTCCCACCTTCGACACGGCGTGTCGCGACAATAACCTCATGATCGACGGGGTGGGGGTGGGTGCGGGGTCAGCGTGGGGGGCGCAGGGATCTGGTCAGGTGGGACAGGCGGGGAGCCAGGCTGGTCAGGCCGCCGGGGAAGAAGTAGACGGCCAGGATGAACACCGTGCCCAGGACGAAGAGGGGCTGGCTCAGCGGATGACTGAGGACGGCCGGCAGGTTGTCGACCGCGTCGCTCGTGCCGAACGCGGTGAGCCGGTGGTCCAGGTACATGTAGAGGACACCGCCGAGCACCGGCCCCCACCGGGTGCCCGGCCCGCCGAGCACCACCATGACCAGCAGCGACAGGGTCAGCTCGGAGGACGTGATGTGCGGCGACGCACCGCCGACGATCAGCACGTAGACCACCCCGCCCGCCGACGCCAACCCGCCGGCCAGGGTGAACGCCACCAGTTTGTAGCGGTACGGGTCCAGCCCGAGCACACCGATCCGCCGCTCGTCGTCACGCAGCCCGGCGAGCACCCGACCGGTCGGCGAACCGCTCACCCGGTGCACCACGAAGACCACGAGCGTCAGGTACGCCAGTGCCAGCCAGTACAGGTTGACCGTGTTGGTCACCCCCACCAGCCCGGCGGGCAGGCCGGACACGTCCAGCGGCAAACCTTCCTCGCCGCCGGTGAGCCCACCGAAGTCCCGGGCCACCAGGATCGCCCCGACCTGGGCGAACGCCAACGTGACCATGGCGAACGCGATGCCCACGGTGCGCAGCGCCACCGCTCCGAGCAGCGCCGCGAGGATCGTTCCCCCGGTGATGGTCAACAGCGCCGCCTGCCACAGCGGTAGACCGGCCCGGGTGACCAGGATGTCGGTGCCATACACGCCGGCGGCGAAGTACAGCGCGTGCCCGAAGGAGAGCATCCCGGTCCGGCCGAAGAGCAGGTCGTACCCGGCGGCCAGCCCACCGAAGATCAGGCAGATGGCGAGCAGTTGCAGGGTGCCGGGCGAGTTGACCGGCCCCTCGAAGATCCCCGGTAGCGAGATCGTCGAGTACGGCAGGATCGCCAGCACGACAAGCGCGACCAGCGGCAGGAACGGGCGGACGCGGTGCCACCGCCCCCGCTGCGGGGTCAACTCGTCGGGCACCTGCGCGGGAGGAGCGTCGATCACCGTCATGCCGTTGCCACCTTTCCGGCGATGCCCTGCGGGCGCAGCAGCAGCACCACGGCCAACAGCCCGACCACGCAGATGTCGCCCAGCCCGGACGTGCCGTAGTAGTTGACGAACTGCTGCACCAGCCCCACCACGACGGCCGCGTACGCGGAGCCGACCACCGAGCCCATGCCGCCGATCACCACCACGATGAACGCGAAGATCAGCAGCGAGCCGCCCTGGCCGGGCGAGACCGTGCCGAAGTAGACCCCGCCCAGCGCGCCGGCGAGCGCGGCGGCCGCCCCACCGATCGCGAAGACCAGCGTGAACGCCTTGCGCACGTCGATGCCGAGCGCGGTCACCATCTCCCGGTTCTCCACGCCGGCCCGGATCACCAGGCCGTACCGGGTCCAGCGCAGGAACGCCAGGATCGCGCCGAGCACCAGCACCGCCGCGATGATCAGCAGCAGGCCGCCGTTGGGCACCTGCGCGCCGAGGATCCCGGTCACCTGCCGGGTCCAGTCGGGGCGCGGGAAGGTGCGGGCGTCCGCACCCCACGTCGCCTGGAGCAACGCCACGCCGGCCAGCGACAGACCGACGGTGACCAGCACCTGCTCGATGGTGCGGGAGTACAGCGGGCGGATCAGCACCAACTCGACCAGGATCGCCACCAGCGTGCCGGCGGCCACCCCGAAGGCGACCGCCACCACGAAGCCGAACCCGTCGGAGCCGGCGCCCGGCAGGTTGCCCGCCGCCCACCAGGTGCCGTACGCGCCGACGCCGAGGAACAGCCCGTGCGCGAAGTTGAGCACGTCGGCCAGGCCGAAGACCAGGGACAGGCCGGAGGCGACCAGGAAGTACAGCGCCGCCAGACCCAGGCCGGTCAACGCCAACAGGATCACGGTGCCCATCAGCGTTGGTCCTTCCTCGCGACTGCGGGGCTCGCAAGCTCACTCCTCGCGCTCGGCGAGGCCACCTCCGCCGAGCCGACACCGAGCAGCGACTTGGTCAGCGCCGTCTCCAGCAGCAGCTCACGGGCGTCGCCGGTCCAGGCCACCTTGCCGGCGGCCAGCACCACCGCGTCGCGGGCCAGTCGGCGTACGACCGCCAGGTTCTGCTCCACGAGCAGCACCGGCACCGACTCCGCGACCCGTTCCACCACCTCGGCCACCTCGGTCACCACCTTCGGCGCCAACCCCTTGGTCGGCTCGTCGACCAGCAGCAGCCGGTTGTCGTTGAGCAGCACCCGCCCGATCGCGAGCATCTGCTGCTGCCCACCGGAGAGCGAACCGGCCCGTTGCCGTCCGCGCCGGTCCAGCTCCGGGAAGAGCGCGAAGACCTTGTCGTACGCCGGGCTGGTGCCGCGCCGCTCGGCGAGCCGCAGGTTCTCGGCGACGGTGAGGCCGGCGAACACGCACCGGTCCTCCGGCACGTAGCCGAGCCCGCCGCGGACCAGCCGGTGGGTGGGCCGGGCCAGCAGGCTCTGCGCGCCCATCCGGATGGTGCCGCGGACCTCCCCGGCGGGCGGGGTGAGGCCGACGATCGCGCGCAGCGTGGTGGTCTTGCCGACGCCGTTGCGACCGAGCAGGACGGTCACTCCGGTCGGGGCGACCGTGAAGGACACCCCCTGGAGGATGTGCAGCCCGGAGATCCGGACCGACAGGTCCTCCACACTGAGGATCGGTTCGCTCACAGCGACTCCCCCAGGTAGGCCTCTTGCACCGTGGGGTTGGCCATCACCGTCTCCGGGGTGTCGCAGGCCAGCAGCGCGCCGTGGTGCATGACGGCGATCCGGTCGGCCAGTTCGAGGATGACGTCCATGTGGTGCTCGACCATCAGCACCGCCCGGCCGCTGTCACCGGTCAACGACTTGATGACGGCGACCAGCTCCGGTACGTCCTCGGCGCTGACCCCGGCCATCGGCTCGTCCAGCAGCATCACCCGCGGTTCACCGGCGAGCAGCAGGGCGATCTCCAGCTTGCGCTTCTCGCCGTGCGCCAGGGTGCCGGCGAGCGCCGTACCCCGGTGGGCGAGGCCGACCCGGTCGAGCGCCGTGTCGGCCGCGGCGGCGACCTCCCGGTCGGCCGCCGCCCGCCGCCACAGTGCCATCGAGCCCCCGCGGTGCGCCTGCACGGCGAGCCGGACGTTCTCCCGCACGCTCAGCGAGCCGAAGACCGAGGACGCCTGGAAGCTACGGCCCAACCCGAGGCGGGCCCGCCGGTGCGGCGGAAGCGCCCCGATGTCCTGCCCGTCCAGGGTGATCCGACCCTCGGTGGCCCGGCGCAGGCCGGTGATCAGGTTGAACAGTGAGGTCTTGCCGGCGCCGTTCGGCCCGATCACGCCGAGGAACTCCCCGGGCGCCAGGTCGAGGTAGACGCTGTCGACGATGGCGACCTCACCGATCCGCCAGGTCAGACCGCGGGTGGCGAGCATTTCTCAGCCCTTCATGGCCACGGCCGGTGGCGCGGTCTCGTCACCGGTGAGGCTCTTCTGCGCGGTCGCCGTGAAGGCGGTGCCGCTGCCGGTCAGCTTGGCCTGGAACATCGGCTGGAGCAGCGCGTGGTCCGCAGCCCGGATGGTCATCTTGCCCTTGACCCCGTCGAAGCTCCAGCCCTCCAGGGCGGTGACCATCTTGTCGACGTCGTCCCCACCCTCCTGCACCGCGCGGACCACCATCTGGGCGGCGGCGAAGCCGTCCGGGTGGAACAGGTCGATGGTGCTGACCTTGGCCTTCAACGCCTTGCTGGCCTCGGTGTCGCTGGCACCGTCGAAGTAGTGCGACAGGAACGAGATCTTCGCGCCGGCGGCGCCGAAGGTCGGCCACGAGGCACGGATGTCCAGACCGGTGACGACCGTGGTGGACGAGAGAACACCCTGCTGGTCGAGGGTCTGCCACATCGCCGGGGCGGTCGTGCCGGCCCAGGCCACGAACAGCAGGTCCGGCTTGGCCGACTTGATCTGGCTGGCGAACGGCGTGAACTCGGTGGCGCTGGCCGGGGCCCGCACGCTGCTCACGGTGGCGCCCGCACCACCGATGACGGCCTTGACGGCGGCCTCGTTGGCGTCGCCGAATGCGCCGTCCTGAGCGAAGACCACGACCTTCTTGCCGGCCGGGTCGCCGATGAACGACTTGGCGGTCACCACGTCCTGGTAGGACTGTCGCCCGGAGCGGAACGTGTACTTGTTCGCGCCGGTCACCGCGTCCGTGGCGGCCGGGCCGGAGATGAACAGAACCTTGTTCTGTGCCGCGATCGGCGCGACCTGGAGCGCCACACCCGAGGCGGTGGAACCGGCGATGATCTTGGTGCCCTTGCCGATCAGGTCCTTCGCCGCGGAGACCGCCTTGGCCGGGTCACCCGCGTCGTCGACCTCGGTCAGCTCGATCTTCCGGTCACCGACCTTGCCGGTGCCCTGGGTGGCGAAGTCCAACCCCGCCTTGAACCCCTCGATGTACTGCTTTCCGTAGCTGGCCAGGGCTCCCGACTCGGAGTACACCAGGCCGACCTTGACCGGCGCGGCGCTGTCGCCGCCGCCGGTGGCGGTGTCCTGCGGGCTACCACAGGCCGTGGCGGCCAGTGCCGCCGCCATCATCGTGGCGGCGGAGAGGAACGCCCGCCGCGTGTGCCGGACCGTCATCGCGACTCCAGGTGAGGACAGGATGCTGTGTTGTCGGCTCACGCTAGAAGTGACGTCACCCACGAGCTATGTGGCAGAAACACACAAGTAACAGGAATGAGGTGGCCGGGGTTACAGCGCACCGCGTTACCACCGGAGGGTCCGCGCTCTCGATGGCCCCGAACCCCACGGACCAGCCAAGGCGTGTGTCGCCTCGCGCCATCCGCCCCACTCGCTCGGTCGCAGGGCCCGTCGTGGTCGGCCGGGCGCGGACACCGCCAACGACCGCCGAACAGACGGTCACCGATAACCCGATGCCGTACGCACTGAGCGAAGATCACCACAACATCACTGATGTTGCTGTCTGGTCCCGCCTGCGGCGTGGTCTCGATCGTGCTCGATCGTGGATGTAGTGGTCTCGGACTCGCGGGGATACCACTCGATCCGGGATCGAGCGTGACCTTGGACAGGCACGCGTCGGCGGGCGTGGGTTGGCGGGCGTGGGCAGGCTCGGAGGTGGTGCCCACTCCCGCGAGGCCACCTGGCCGGGCACCTCGGCGGGCACCTCGGCGGACCGGACGTGTCGCTGGCCCGCCGTCCGGGTGGCGGACGACGGGCCAGCGTGTGGGCCGGGCGTGATCGGCCCGGCGCTCGGCCCGGAGCGGATCAGCTCCGGACCGCGGTCAACTCGGCGGGGACACCCGCCGAGGCGCGGAGCGGGTCAGCGCGTGGCGAGGCCGGCGCGGGCGGCGACGGCGGTGTCGGGGTGGTCGCTGAACACGCCGTCCAGTCCCAGGCCGAGGAAGAGTTCGTATTCGGCCGTGATGTCGCCGCGCGCGTTCGGGTCGGTGCCGATCCGGAAGTCCACGGGGAGGAACTGGTTCTCCGCACGGAACGTCCAGGAGTGCACGAGCAGCCGCTCGCGGTGTGCGTCACGCACCACGTTCGTCGGGGCGAGCAGCTTGCCGGCGGCGTCGCGGGGCACGATCAGGTTCTTGTTCGCGCCGATCCCGTCGGCGTAACCCGCGATCCACTTCAGGCCGGCAGCCGTGGCGAGGTCCTGGTAGGTGCGGGTGTCGCCGGCGGCGGTGAAGTCGTACGGGCGGCCGGTGGCGTCGAGGAGCTGGACCAGCTTCACGTCGGTGAGCCGGCTCAGCCGACGCAGGTTGGCGGTCTCGAACGACTGGATGAAGACCGGCGAGTTCTTGTGGTCCAGCTTGTTCTGCCGCAGCACCTTCAGCAGCGGCTCCTCCAACGGCAGGCCGATCGACGTGAAGTAGCTCGGGTGCTTGGTCTCCGGGTAGATGCCGATGGTGCGGCCCCGTGCCCGCCCCTCGGTCCGAGCCAGATCGATCACCTCCTGGAGGGTGGGCACCTCGAAGCGGCCGTCGAAGGCGGTGTTCGCGACGCGGACCTGCGGAAGTCGCTCCTTGGCCCGCAGCGTCTTCAACTCGGCCAGGGTGAAGTCCTCGGTGAACCAGCCGGTCACGGCGACACCGTCGATGGTCTTCGTCGCCCTGCGGGCGGCGAACTCCGGGTGCGTCGACACGTCGGTGGTGCCGGAGATCTCGTTCTCGTGCCGGGCGACGAGGACGCCGTCGGAGGTGGACACCAGGTCCGGCTCGATGTAGTCCGCGCCCATCCGGATCGCCAACCGGTACGCCTCCAGCGTGTGCTCCGGCCGGTAGCCGCTGGCACCTCGGTGACCGATCACGATCGGGCGGTCGTCCGCCCGGGTGCGGTTCGCCTCGGCCGAGGGGCCGGCGGCGGCCATGGTGGGCACGGCCACGGCGGCGGCGAGCAGCGCGCCGGCCACGCCGAAGGTCGAGAGGGTACGTCGCAACGCCGTCTCCTGTCATCGGGGAATGCCGCGGATAGCAGACCGCCCGCGATTGGCCGGGAGTTGGTCGATGTCTGGACGGCAGGTGAATCTCCGGAATGGGCGTTCCCACTCCGACGCCTGCGCGGAAAAGGAAGATTGTCTGGTGCGCCGGTTTTTCCGCAACCCCGTGCGGCTGGTGCCGCTGGGGTTCCTGGTGCCGATACTGCTCGGCACCGCGCTGCTGATGGCGCGCTGGGCCACCGTCCAACATCAGCGACCGCCCCTGGTCACCGCCCTGTTCACCGCCACCTCGGCGGTGTCGGTGACCGGTATGGCCATGACCGACACCCCCAACTACTGGTCCGGCGGGGGTCTCCTGGTGATCACCCTGCTCACCCAGCTCGGCGGTCTCGGCATCCTCACCGCCGCGGCCCTGGTCATCCTCGTGGTCTCGCGCCAGCTCGGCCTGCGCGACCGGCTGCTGGTGCAGGCCGAGACGGCCGAGTTCGGCATCGGGGACGTGGCCCGGCTGCTGCGCCGCATCGCGGTGACCGTCTTCGCCTGCGAGGCGGTGATGACCGCGCTGGTCACCGGCCGGCTGTGGTGGGCGTACGACTACACGTTCGGTGACGCGCTCTGGTCGGGCGTGTTCCACGCCGTCCAGGCGTTCAACAACGGCGGCTTCGCGCTCTACAGCGACGGTCTGCTGGCCTTCGACCGCGATCCGTGGGTGTCGCTGCCGCTGGCATTCGGTGCCATCGTCGGCGGGCTCGGGTTCCCCGCCCTGTTCGAGGCGGTCCGTGAGTGGCGCAAGCCGACCGGCTGGGCGGTGGCCACCAAGCTGACCATCTGGGGCAGCGTCGCCCTGGTGCTGCTCGGCTTCGTCGGCCTGCTCGCCGCCGAGTGGACCAACGCCAGCACCATCGGCTCGTACGACGCCGAAGGCAAGGTGCTCGCGTCGTTCACCCAGATCGCGTTGAGCCGTACCGGTGGCTTCAGCGTCCTGGACATCGCCGAGCTGCAGGAGGAGAGCTACCCGCTGCTGATCGTGCTGATGTTCATCGGCGGTGGCAGCGCCAGCACCGCCGGGGGCATCAAGGTGTCCACGTTCTTCCTGCTGGCGTTCACCATCTGGGCGGAGCTGCGCGGCGAGCCCGACGTCACGGTCGGACACCGCCGGGTGGCCACCGCCAGCCAGCGGCAGGCCGTCACCGTCGCCCTGCTCAGCGTCGCGCTGGTCGCGGCCGGGACCATGCTCCTGCTGCTGCTCACCGAGGGGGTGCGCTTCGTCGCGGCCCTGTTCGAGGTCACCTCCGCGTTCAGCACCACCGGGCTGACCATCGGCCTGGCCGGTGAGCTGCCGGCCAGCGGCCAGGTGGTGCTGACCGTGCTGATGTTCATCGGCCGGGTCGGGCCGCTCACCCTCGGATCGGCGATCGCCCTGAACACCCGGCGCAGGCTCTACCGCTACCCCCAGGAACAACCCATTGTCGGCTAGCTGCGAGGAGGGTCGAGGTGTCGGCGAGACGATCGGACGGCGGCGGCATCGTGGTGATCGGGTTGGGTCGGTTCGGCTGCCACCTGGCCGGGTCACTCACCCGGATGGACCGCGAGGTGCTGGCCATCGACCGCAATCCGGACCAGGTGCAGCGCTGGTCGGCCCAGCTCGACCGGGTGGTGCAGGCCGACGCGACCGAGGAGGGGGCGTTACGGCAGCTCGGCGTCACCGGGTTCGGCCAGGCGGTGGTGGCCATCGGGGCCTCGGTCGAGGCGAGCGTGCTCACCGTGCTGGCGTTGGCCGAGCTGGGTGTGCCGCAGATCTGGGCCCGCGCGACATCGCAGAAGCACGCCAAGATCTTGTCGTCGGTGGGCGCGCACCACGTGATCTTCCCGGAGGCGGAGACCGGCGACCGGGTGGCCCATCTGATCGTCAGTCGGCTGCTCGACTTCATCGAGTTCGACGACGACTTCGCGATCGCCACCGTCCGGGTGCCGGAGTCGCTGGTCGGTCGTACGCTGCTCGACCTGCGCCCGGACGAGCGCTACGGGGTCCGGGTGATCGGCGCGAAGGCGCCGGGTGAGCGTTTCCGGTACGCCTCGGACAACACGGCGCTGGCCCAGGGTGGGGTGCTGGTCGTGGAGGGCGGGATCGACCAGGTGCAGCGGTTCGCGGGACGACGCTGACCGTCAACGCCGACGAGGTCCGTGCCCCTCGGGATGTCTCATCCTTTTCCCGGACCACCCGGCCCCTTGGCATCGTTGGGCTTCGGGGCAGCCTTGGCCGGCTTCGGCGGCTTCGCCTTCGGCGCGCCGCCGCCCGAGCCGCTGCGTACCGTCGTCTTCTTCGGCGGGGCCGGCACGGTCGCCGCCTTGCTCGGCGGGGCGGTGGACGGCGTGCTGCCGGCCACCCCGGAGACGCGTACCCCGCAGGTGGAGTCGCCCACCCGGAACTCCACCGGTAGCGGGTTCGCGCCGCTGTACGTGCCGGCGAGGGTGAGCTTCTCGGCCGCGCCGGGCGCCAGGGTGGTGCGCTGGGCCGCCGGCCGGATCAGCACCGTGCTCCCCTGCTGCTGCACAGCCGCCGGCTCCGCCTTCGTCACCGTCTGCTGACCGGGGAAGGTGAAGCTCATCGTCCAGTCCCGCAGTTCCTGCTCACCGCTGTTGGTCAGGGTCAGTTCGGCGGCGAATTCCTTGCCGGAGTCGGTGCGCAGCGCGTACGCCACCTCGCAGGGCGCCGCCTTCGGCAGGCTCATCCGGGCCTCGGTGGTCGGCCGGTCGTCGCCGCTGGCCGGGCTGCGCGAGGTGAAACCCCACATCGCGCCGGTGACCGCGATCAGGCCGACGGCGGCCACCCCGGCCTCCACCCGCCGGCGGCGTCGGTGCTCCCGACGGGTCCGGTTACGGGTACGCGACAACGGCAACGCGTCGGTCGCCGCGGACCACGGCAGGATCGTGGTGCCCGCGCTGGCCAGTGCCGCGGGGTCCACCGGGCCGGCGGCCGGCGAGACCGGCACCGCCGCCAGCATCCCGGCCGCCTCGGCGAGGGTCCGAGCCAGTTCGGCCGTCGCCGGACGGTCGGCGGGCTGCTTGGCCAGGCAGCGCCGCACCAGGTCGGTCACCTCGTCCGGCAGGCCGGGCACCGGGGGCATCGGGTCCGGGTCGTTGTACATGTGCGCCCGCAGCATCTGCGTGGTCGTGCTGGCCTGCCACGGCAGCCGGCCGGTGAGCATCCGGTAGAGCAGCAGCCCGACGGCGTACACGTCGGTGGCCGGGGAGACCTGGCCGTTGTCCAGCCGCTCCGGGGCGAGGTACGCGGGTGTGCCGAGCAGCGCGCCGTCCGGCCCCTTCTCGCTCTCCCCCACCAGCGCGGAGATACCGAAGTCGACGACCTTGACGCCGGTCGAGGTGAGCATCACGTTGCCCGGGGTGACGTCGCGGTGCACCACACCGCGGGCGTGCGCGGTGGCCAGCGCGGAGCTGACCTCGGCGGCGATCGTCACCGCCTCCCGCCACGGCAGGCGGCCCTCCCGGCCGAGCCGGTTGGCGAGCGAGGCGCCGTCGACCAGCTCCATCACCACGTACGGCACGGTCAGGCCGACCTGCTCGGACTCGCCGTAGTCGTACACGTTGGTGATGTTGGGGTGGCAGAGCCGCGCGGCGGCCTGCGCCTCCACCCGGATCCGGTGCCGGAAGGCCCGGTCGCTGGCCAGCCGGGACGCCAGCACCTTCACCGCGACCTGGCGACCGAGCACCTCGTCGTAGCCTCGCCAGACCACCGACATACCGCCCGCGCCGAGCTGCTCGACGAGCCGGTACCGCTCATCGAGGAGTTGCGCGCCGTTCCGGTCCCCACCACCCATGGTGGCCGTTGTTGCCCGCGATGAGCCGACCTACACCTTGAGGATCGAAATCGGTCAGGGATGTCACCCGATCAGGCGGTCGCCAAGAGTTGGTCCACCGGGGCGTAGTCGTCGGTCAGCACCAGCGCCGAACCGATGAAGTCGGTGAGTTCCGTGCCGGACAGCAGGCTGACCTTCGGGTCGACCTCTCCCAGCCGGGCGCGGATGGCGTCCAGCGGCAGCGGAGCGTCGGAGCCGACGATGAGGAGGTTGGCGCCCTGCTTCTCGGCGAGCGCCTCCGGTGGGGCGATCACCGCGACGTACGTGAACTCGGCGGCCACGGTGGCCAGCTCGGCGCGGATGAACCGCAGCGGCGGGTAGTCGATGACGTTCTGCACGTACACCCCGCCAGGGCGGGTCACCCGCCGGATCTCGGCGGCCATCTCCCGGGTGGACAGGTGCCACGGCACCACCAGGTGGCCGAACGCGTCGCCGACGACCAGGTCGCGGCTGTCCGCCGGCTCGCCGGCGACCAGCATCCGGGCGTCACCCACCACCACCCGCAGGTCCGGTCCGGTGCGTACGCCCAGCTCCTGCTCGCCCAGCTCGACCAGCCCGCCGTCGATCTCGAAGACGACGTTGTCGGTGCCCGGCCGGGTGGCGGTCAGGTAGCGCGGTACGGTGAAACCGCCGCCGCCCAGGTGCAGGGCGTCCAACCGCTGCCCGGCCGGAGCCGCGACGTCGGCGATCGCGCCGATCCACTTGGTGTACGCGTACTCCAGGTGCTTCGGGTCGGCCAGGTCCACGTACGAGTGCTGGGCCGAGTTGAGCAGCAGCATCCGGCCGCTGGGCCGGCCGGGGTCGGTGGTCACCCGGGCGCAGTGGTACGCGGTCTCGATGTCGCAGGGGTTCGGGGCGATGGTGGTCAGTCCCGCGCCGATCAGGCCGAGCACGGCCAGCGCGGCCCGGGTCCGGGCCGGACCGGGCAGGTCGGTGCGCGCCTGCCGCCGCAGATAGACCCCGAGGCCGATGCCGGCCAGCCCGAGGGCCACCGCCAACGCCAGCAGGATCACCGTGCTGGGCAGGGCGGCGACCAGCACGAAGCCGGTGAGCAGGGTCGCCGTGATGCCGCCCAGGGTGCCGATCCCGGACAGCCGGCCGACGACCTGACCGGTACGCCGCAGGTCGGCGAGTTGCAGCTTCACCACCAGCGGGGTGACCGCGGCGAGCAGCGCGGCCGGCACGAACACGGCCAGGGCGACGAGCAGCAGGATGGCGCTGGCCGCACTGCCACGCAGCACCTCGCCGGCGTACCGGACGACGGGCAGGGTGATCGCGGTGGCGATGCCGGCCAGCACCAGCGCCGGCGCCAGCAGACCACGCGGGTCACGCCGGTCGGCCAGCCAGCCGCCGGACCAGGCGCCGTAGGCGATCGCGGCCAGCGCGATGCCGATCACCGAGCTGGTCACCTGGAGGGTCACCCCGACGTACGGGCCGACCAGGCGCAGGGCGACGGTCTCCAGCACCAGCACGGCGCCGCTGGAGAAGAAGACCAGGAACGCGGCGAGACCGTTGGGCAGCGCCCGGCCGGTCACCGGCACGGGTGCGGCCGCGGAGGTGGGCGGTGCCGCTACGTCGGATGGTGGGGTGCTCATCGTCGCGATGGTACGCAGTGAAGCTGGCGCTTCGGGTCAGTACATCGAGAGATGAACGTGGTTCGTGTGGCTGGCGGCCGGACTGCCGCTGCCGCTGTACGCGCGCCAGCCGGTGCCGGGATGCCAGATCTGCTGATACCAGATCACGTAGAGCACACCCAGCCGGTCGGCGTTGCGCACGTGCCAGGCGGCCAGGCTGTCGCCGTACGCCCTGTCGCCGCCGGTCGCGTTGCGGTCCTCGAAGCCGTTCGTGGCGGCCGCGAAGTCGCAGGCACGTCCCTTCGGGTGCTCACCACCACCGCCCGAACGTTGGCAGGAGACGTGCCGCTTGTAGCCGGCCGCCTGGGTCTGCTTGAGGGCGTTGAGCGTGCGGGGGGTGATGCAGCCGGACGTCGTCGGGTCCTTCACCGAGCAGGACTCCGACGGCCACGACCCGTCCGGGTTGCGTGGCGCCGGCTTGGCCGAGGCGGAGCTGCCGCCGCTGAAACCGCTGCTGCTGCCGGAGCTGACCTCGGCGAGGGCCGCCTCGGCCTCCTTCTTCTTCTTCGCCATCACGGCGAGCTGCTTCTGCTGCTCACGCACCTCGGCGTCGATGGCGATCTTGGCCTGCTGCGCCTGCTGCTGGGCGTCGACGAGATCGCGCAGCCGCTTGCTGTCCCGCTGGGCCATCAGGTCGAGGTCGGCGGCGCGTTGCAGGAACGCCTGCGGCGTGGCGGTGTTGAGCAGCATCGACGCCGGCGTGAGCCGACCGGCCCGGTACGACTGCGCGGCCACCTCACCGACCTGGGCGGTCAGCCCGACCAACCGGCCCTCGACCGTCTTCAACTCGCCGATCAGCGCCGTCTGCCGACGCTTGGAGTTGTCGAGTCTGGCCTTGGCCTCGATGTGGCCCTTGGCGGTCAACTCCAACGCGTCCTGGAGCTTCTTCGTGCCACCCTCGTCGGGCTCCGCGTACGCGGGAACGGCTCCACCGACGAGCACCAGCGCGACGGCGGCGAGCACGGCGAGCAGAGCGCGGCGAGCGCGCCGCTGGCTGAGCCTGGTCCTGGGCACGAAAGCGTCCTTCCGTCGACCGCCGGCCTGCTGGCGAAGACCGCCGGTCACGATACCGGAACGCCCGCCGGTGACCAGCCCTGTGACCGTCCTGCCGCCCGGGTGTCGACGCAGCGTGCCACCACGATCGCGCGGTGCGCGGATCAGGAGCTGAGGAGGGCCTCGTGCACCTCGGCCCAGACCTGTTCGTTGGCCGCGACGAGCAGACCACGACCCTCGTCGGCGGGGTGGTAGTCGACGCCGTCGAAGCGGCGGGCCACACCACCGGCGGCACGCACGAGCAGCGCGCCCGGGGCGTGATCCCACGGCAGGGTGCGCCAGAAGATGGTGAACTGCTGCTCACCGGTGAGGATGTCCAGGTACTCCCGGCCGGCGCAGTGCTGGCCGGGCAGCAGCTCGCCGAGTCGCCGGCCGCCGGCGCGGACCCGGTCGCGGGTCTCCGGGGGCAGGAACCGGGTCATCGCCGCGCCGCGCAGCTCGCCCAGCGGCGGCACCCCGGCGCCGCCGTCCACCGGTTGGCCGTTGAGCAGTGCCCCGTCGTCGGCCCAACCCGAGGCCAGGGTCTCGGCCAGCGGGTCGAGGATCCAGCCGGCGGTCGGCCGACCGTCGGTCAGCAGCGCCACCATCAGGGCGAACGGGCGGCGGCCGGCAGCGAAGTTGGCGGTGCCGTCGACCGGGTCGACCAGCCAGACGTCCCCGCCGTCGCGCACGTGCCGCAGCAGCTCGGGATCGTCGGCGACGCCCTCCTCGCCGACCACCATCGAGCCGGGGCGCAGGCGACGCAGCCTCGCGGAGATCAGCTCCTCGGCCCGGCGGTCGGCGACGGTGACCACCTCGCCCGGGGCCTTCTCCGACACGTCGGCGTCGTCGAGCTTGCGGAACAGCGGCAGCACGACCTGCTCGGCGGCCTCCCAGAGGAGATCGCCGACGTCGTCGAGCAGGGTGTCAGCCACGCGGCGGCAGCTTGACCACGCTGACGAAGAACTCGTCGATCTGGCGGACCACCGAGATGAAGCGCTCGAAGTCCACCGGCTTGGTCACGTAGGCGTTGGCGTGCAGCTGGTAGCTGCGCAGGATGTCCTCGTCGGCCTGGGACGTGGTGAGCACCACCACGGGGATGCGGCGCAGATCCTCGTCCTTCTTGATCTCCTCCAGCACCTCCCGGCCGTCGCGGCGGGGCAGGTTGAGGTCGAGCAGGATCAGGTCGGGTGCCACCGCGTCGGCGTACGGGCCCTCCCGCCGCAGGTAGGCGAGCGCCTCGGCGCCGTCGGACACGACGGTCAGCCGGTTGCGGAGCTTGTGCTCCTCGAACGCCTCCTGGGTCATCAACACGTCACCCGGATCGTCCTCCACGAGCAGGACCTCGATCGCGCTCTTGCCGTCCGCTGGCGCGGTCATCCCACCGTCTCCCTCATGTCACCCGTTCTACCGCTTTCCGGGGCTCCGTCGGCCCGGTCCGGCCGGTCCGGGTCGGTGGACTGCTCCGGCGCCTCGGTCGAGACCGACGCGTCGCCCGTCGCGGGAGGCTGCGGCTGCTCCGGCGAGTCGACGGCGGCGGCCGCGGCGGCAGCCGCCTCGACGTCCTCGGGGAGCGCCGGCAGAGTGAACCGGATCGCGGTGCCCTCCGCCACGTCGGTGTCCACCCAGACCCGGCCACCGTGGTATTCCACGATCTTCTTGACGATGGCCAACCCGATGCCGGTGCCCGGGTACGCGTCCTTCGAGTGCAGCCGCTGGAAGATCACGAAGATCTTGTCAGCGAACTCCGGTTCGATCCCGATGCCGTTGTCCTGGCAGGTGATCTCCCACTCGGTGCCGACCAGCCGGGCCGACACGTGCACCTTCGGCGGCACGTCCGCACGGCGGAACTTGATCGAGTTGCTGACCAGGTTCGCCAGCAGGTTCGTGAGCAGCGGCTCCTCGCCGCGGATCACCGGCATCTCGGTCCAGGTCAGCTCCGCGTCGGCGTACTGCCGGGCGGCCTCGGTCTGGCCGGCCACGTCACCCAGCACCTTGTTCAGGTCGACCTCGGTGAAACCGGTGGTGAGGCGGCCGATGCGGGAGAACGCGAGCAGGTCGTTGATCAGGCGCTGCATCCGCTGCGCGCCGTCGACGGCGAACGCGATGTACTGGTCGGCCCGCTCGTCGAGCTGCCCGGCGTAGCGACGCTGGAGCAGCTGGCAGAAGCTGGCCACCTTGCGCAGCGGCTCCTGGAGGTCGTGCGAGGCCACGTACGCGAACTGCTCCAGGTCACGGTTGGACCGGGTCAACTCCTCGGCCTGCTTCTGCAGCTGGCTGTTGACCCACTCGATGCGTTCCCGGGCCTCCCGGACCTCGGCCAGGTCGGAGGCGATCTTCTGGCGCATCGCGTCCACGTCGTCGCCGAGCTGGATGAACTCGGGTGGGCCGACGGTCGCGATGCGGTGCTGGTAGTCGCCCTCGGCGACCTCGCGGACCTGGGTGGCCAGCCCGGTCAGCGGCCGGATCACCATCCGGTCCAGCGAGAGCAGCAGCACCGCGCCGGCCACGACCACCACCAGGGCGGCGACGATCAACAGGACGACCAGGATGTTGCTGCTGCTGCGGACCGCGGCGGCGGCCTTCTCCCGGGCGACCAGGATCTCCTGCTGGAGGTCCCCCACCGCGGAGCGGACCTGGTCGAACTGCTGCCGGGCCTGGTCGGTGACCAGCGCCTGACCCGCCCTGGTGCCGCTGCGCTCGGTGATAGCGATCACCGGCTCGGCCACCGACTGCCGCCACTGGCCGGCACGTTCCTCGACGATCCGCAGCTCCTGGCCGATCTGCGGATAGTCGTCGAGCAGCGCCCGCATCGCGCCGACGACGTTCTGTTCCTGCGCGAGCCCCTCCCGGTACGGACGCAGGTCGGCCGGCTTACCGCTGACCGCGTACCCGCGAACCGCCGTCTCCTGGTCGAGCAGCGCGTTGAGCAGCTCCTGCGACTGCACCCGCAGCGGGCCCGTCTGGTTGAGGATGGCGTCGATCTGGGTGCGGTTGCGGGCGGCCATCGCCGCCTCCGCGGTGGCCAGACCGATCAGCAGCACACCCACAACGGTGAGCAGGGTGATCACCCGGCGGCGCAGACTCCAGCCGCCGACCACCGGCTTCACCGGCCACCACCCCGGCTGACCAGCAGCATGGCCACATCGTCGGCGAGCGGACCGCCGTTGATCTGCTCGGCCCGGCCGACCAGCCACGCCGGCAGCTCGGGCAGCGACACCTCGCGGTTGGCCGGCTCGTCGAGCAGCCCGCTCAGACCCGGCACGTCGAGGCGCTCGTTGCCGTCGCCGACCCGCCCCTCGATCAGGCCGTCGGTGTACATCAGCAGGGACCAGTCATCGGTGTCGAACTCCAGGTCGTAGGCGATCGGCCGGCGGGGTCGTACGCCCAGCAGGAGGCCGCCGGGCGCGGGTACCGGGGCGACCTGGCCGCCGGAGAGCAGCAGCGGCGGCGGATGCCCGGCGAGTCGGACGGTGGCCCGGTTGGCGTCCAGGTCCAGGCGGGTGGTGGCCACCGTCGCGAAGATCTCCTGGAGTCGGCGCTCGCTCATCAGCACCTGCTCCAGCGCGGGCAGCACCTCGTCGTCCGGTACGCCGGCGAGCACCAGCGCCCGCCAGGCCACCCGCAGTTCGACGCCGAGCGCCGCCTCGTCCACCCCGTGCCCGCAGACGTCCCCGACGATCAGGTACAGACGGTCCGGGCGGGTCTGCACCACGTCGAAGAAGTCGCCGCCGATCAGCGCGGCGTGCCGGCCCGGCCGGTAGAAGGTGTGCACCGCCACCTGGTCGGTCGTCATCAGCGGCTGGGGCAGCAGACCGCGTTCGAGGCGGGCCGACTCGGCCTGGCGCAGCTCGACCTCGCGCAGCCGGCGGGCGTTCTCGTCGGCCCGCTTGCGCTCCACCGCGTAGCGCAGCGCCCGGGTCAGCAGCACCCCGTCCACCTGGCCCTTGACCAGGTAGTCCTGTGCGCCCTCGGCGACCGCCACGATGCCCAGGTGCTCGTCGGTCCGGCCGGTCAGCACGCAGACGGCCGCGCCGCTGGACATCTCCAGCACCTGACGCAGCCCGTCCAGCCCCTGCGCGTCGGGCAGGCCAAGATCGAGCAGGACGCAGTCGACGCCGGTGATCCGCTGCCGCGCCTCACTGAGGCTGGTGGCGACCAGCAGGTCGATCATCGAGTTGGTCTCGGCGAGCAGCTCACCAACCAGGAAGGCGTCGCCCTCGTCGTCCTCCACCAGCAGCACCCGCAACCGCTCGCCCGGCGGCAGGTTCGCGTGCCGCGCCAGGCCGCCGTGCGGGTACGGCACGACGGCAGAACCGGCCAGGCCGGCCCCCCGGTGCGGCCGGGTCACCGCCGCGAGACGCGGGAGTTCGCTGGTGATGTCGGGCTCCTTCCGAGTGCCCCGCTGATCCTGTATTAGACAACGGTCGCACACAACACGGTGACCGAGGCGCGGGCGGGGATGGGGCGCGTCACTGCCCGCCGACGAACATACGGGGCGATCGGTGGCCGACCGGCCATCCCGCCCGGGGTCGCCGGACGGCAGGATGGTGCCACCCCAGGCCCCACCACCCCCGAGGAGTCCCCGTGGGCGCACCCCCCACCCAGGCCGCGACGGGCAGGCCCGCCCGCCCAGGTCCGGGCGTACCCCCTGCCAACCGTGCGCTGGCCCGACCCCGCCGGCGGCTCCTGGCCGCCGCGGCGGCGCTGGCCGCGCTGTCCGCCGTGAGCGCCGGCAGCCTGCTCGACCTGCGCACCCCGGCGCCCAGGCCGGCGAGCGCGCCGACGGGCGAGTTCAGCGCCGGCCGGGCGTACGAGGACGTTCAGGTGATCGCGGCCCGGTCGCACGTCGCCGGCAGCCCGGCCAACGAGCAGGTCCGCGCGCACATCGAGCAACGGCTGCGCGGGCTTGGCCTGGAGACCGAGGTGCAGGACACCGTGGCGCCGGAGGCCGGTCAGCTCAGCGGGGCGGCCGGCGGGGCGACGCTGGCCCGGGTCCGCAACGTGGTGGCCCGGCTGCCCGGCACCGACTCGACGGGCCGGGTGTTCCTGGTCGCCCACTACGACTCGGTGCAGACCGGGCCGGGCGGCAACGACGACGCGGCCGGCACCTCCGCGATCCTGGAGGTGGCGCGGGCGCTGACGGTCGGCCCCCGGCCGCGCAACGACATCGTCTTCGTGCTGACCGACGCCGAGGAGGCGTGCCTCTGCGGAGCGTCCGCGTTCGCCGCGAGCCATCCGCTGGCCGCCGACGGCGGGGTGGTGCTCAACCTGGAGGCCCGCGGCTCCACCGGCCCGCTGATTATGTTCGAGACGTCGGTGAACAACGCGAAGCTGGTGGACGTCTTCGGCCGGGCCGCCCCGCATCCGGTCGGCACCTCGTTCGCGGTGGAGATCTACCGGGCGCTGCCGAACGACACCGACTTCACCGCGTTCCTGGACCAGAAGTTCGTCGGGTTGAACTCGGCGTACATCGACGGCGGCGCGATCTACCACACTCCGCTGGACACCCCGGCAGCGATGGACCGGGGCAGCCTCCAGCAGCACGGGGACAACGCGCTGGGCCTCGCCGGGAGTTCGGCCGCACCGACCTGACCGACCTGCGCTCCGGGCACGACGCCACCTACTTCCCCGTCCCCGGTCTGCTGGTCCGCTATCCCGGCTGGCTCACCCTGCCGCTGGCCCTGCTCGCCGTGGCCGCGGTGGCCGCGCTGGCGTGGCTGACCCGCCGCAGTGGCCGGGCCGGCGCCGGCCGGCTGGCCGCCGGCTTCGCGCTGGCCCTGGTGCCGATCCTGGCCGCGCCGGTCGCCGCCCAGCTGCTCTGGTTGGCGATCACCATGATCCGCCCGGGGTACGCGGAGCTGCTCGACCCGTACCGGCCGATCTGGTACCGGCTGGCCGTGTTGGCGCTCGCCGCCGCCATCGTGGTCACCTGGTACGCGCTGCTGCGCCGCCGGATCGGCCCGGCCGCTCTGGCCGTCGGCGGGCTGGCCTGGCTGGCCCTGCTCGGGGTGCTGCTCGCCGTGGCGGTGCCCGGTGGGGCGTACCTCACCACCCTGCCGGCCCTGGCCGGCGCCTTCGGCGGGCTGGTCGCGCTGCGGACCCGGCAGACCGGGCCGTGGCCGGTGGTGGCGGTGACCGCCGCCGCCGCGGTCGGTGTGGTCATCCTGCTGCCCACCGTGGTACTGCTCTTCCCCGCGCTGGGGATGGCGATGGGCGGAGTGGCCGCGCTCGTCGCGGTGCTGCTCGGCCTGACCGCACTCCCAGTGGTCGACCTGCTGCACCCGCAGGCCGGCGGCCAGCGCGGGCTGCTGACGCTGCGGGCCCGCCGGCTCGCGGTGGTGCCGGCCGGGGCCGCCGCCGCGGCGGTGGTGCTCGCCGGGGTCGGGCTGGCGGTCGACCGCTTCGACGCCGCCCATCCCGCGCCCACCCACCTGATGTACGCCCTGGACACCGACACGGGCGAGGCGCAATGGGTCAGCCACGAGGAGGAACTCCAGCCGTGGACGGCCGAACACGTCAGCCCGGTCGAGCGGGCGTCGCTTCGGTGGTGGTTCCCCGCCCTGGGCGACAAGTCGCTGCGGGTCGGCACGGCGCAGAACGCCAACCTGCCGGCCCCGGCCGTGCAGCTCGTTTCGGACAGCACCGTCGGTGGTGAGCGCACACTGCGGGTCCGGGTCGTGCCGCAGCGGACCGTACGCCTCGTCTCGCTGCACGTGGACGCGGAGACCGCCGAGGTGAAGCGGGCGGAGGTCGCCGGTCGGGCCGTTCCGGTCCAGCGGCAGCCCACCATCGAGGAGGCCTCGCTTGACCGGTGGGGGTTCGGGTTGGTCTTCCATGCCCCGCCGCCCGAAGAGGCCGATGCGGTCACGCCCGTACGCCTCGGCCAGGCGCACCCGCGCGGGATGGCACGGCCAGGGTGTGTCAGCCGCGCATATCTGACAGTGCCACTGCGGCCGGCGCGGCAGATGTTCTCCGTCCATCCGGCGGGCCAGCGCTGACACCGACCGTTCAGCCTGGCTAGTCCGTGCCGTCTCCCGCACTCCGGCCATCACACGCCCGCCCGCGCTGAACGCCGTTCGGTAGCTACTTCCAGCGGTATTGGTCTAGGCCGGGTCCGTAGTAGATCAATTCGGACGAGTGCGCCCCTGAGCTGCTGCAACACCTGGCACGGTCGGTCAACAATAGTCAGCCGTGGTTCTCGTTGGACGGCCTGAGCACGGCATGATCTTGATGGTTCGCCGTCAGTTCAGCGAGCCTTGACGAACGTGCCCTTCCCGGGCACCACGTAGACCAGGCCCTCATCGACCAGCACCCGGACCGTGTGCAGGATGGTGCCGCGCGCAAGGCCGTACTCGTACCCCCTGCCCGGCCGGGCTCCTTCGACTCGGCCGGGCAGGGCAACCTTCGAGCGGGAAGGGACCTTCATGCCTACCGAGCAGGAGGGCCGCGCGTGGGCCAGGCCGCAGCCCCGCTCGCCCAAACCCGGCGAGGAACTATGGATCGACCGCGAAGCCTCGGTGCAGTTCCTGAGGCAGCGGTTCCGGTTGCGGGTGATCTCGGTGTGCCCAAAGCCGACCTATCGGGGCTGGGCCTGGGTGACGGGCTACCAACTCGATGACCGGGGCAACGCCGTCGAAAAGCGGGAGATCTTCGTTCAGCTCGCCGGCCTGCGCCCCGTCGGGCGATCGACGTAGCACGCTGTGCGGATGACTGGCGCGGAAAACGCCAGTGCGGCGACCGATGCGTGGGGGAGGTGGTGGCCCTGAACTACGGACGTGTCTATCGATGGCTCCACGCCTGTTTTCACCACCCCGCCCGACTCGCCGCCTTCGTCCGTGTCGCTCCAATAAAACCCTTATGCGTTGCTGAGATTACCTCGGTCCCCGGCCCTGGCCACCTGGCCGATGGCCAGCGAAATTCGTCGCAGCGGTCGACGCTGGAAGAATGGCATTCGGCGAAATCACGTAAGCCCTGCTGAGCCTAAGTTTGACACTGTCAGGCAAAGAGTTAAAAATTCGTGGCCTGCTTCTCGCAATTACTGTTTCCCTCATCTCATGGTACTCAACACCGACACCTGCCGCGAAGGTACGAATGCTCATATCTGAATGTGCGAATTTGATCAGCTGCGTTCTCCACCAGGCGTCACTTCCGCGCTCCTCCGACGCCTGGGGTGTGACCTCCCGCTGCTGCCCGTCGTACTGACTCGAACTACTACTGGCTATCTGTGCCATCTGTGCGGGCGCTTGTGGCAAGTGGCCTGGTGGGGAGTAAACGGCTGCTCGGCGGGCCTCAAGAAATTCATTAAACCGCGAAGGGCGATCGTTTCGAGTGTTGTAGATATAGTCAATCAACATTGCTACATTTACATTGTTTTGCCACTCCGGGCAGGGCTTCTCCAGTTCCTCGGTCTGCTCCCGGTAGGCGGAGTACTTTGGGTCAGTCGCAGTCATTCTCACCAAATTTACCCATGCGGCCATATGTGAGTCTTTGGTCGCGAGAAGGCCCCTCGCGGTGGTTTTGGCGGCCGCTTCAAGTTGAGTGATGTTAAAACGCATGCCGTGCCCTGACGAACCAGTGTGGGCGGGATCCACTTCAAACCGTCCAATCATCTAGGATACTTTGCCACTCATAGAGGTAACGTAGGGCGACTGCCCGCTGGTTCATGGAGTGCCTGAATCCCTTACACCACAACGGTTTCCGTGATTGTGGGTGGTCAGGTTGACCGCCATGCCGGGCGGCGAGACCGACCGGGGACACGGTCAGGTCGGCGGCCAGGGCGAGCAGCCCGAGCGCTACCAGCTGGGTCGCGCCGTAGGTGGCCACGTGCCGAACGCAGGCCAACCGGCCCCGCCACCCGGGCTGCCCCTTGGTGTCGGCCTGGTGCTAGGTCTGGATCCAGTGGTCTGCGAACAGGGCGGCGTACACCGCGGCGACGGTGCCGGGGTCGGTCATCGGGTGTTCAGGGGCCGGCCCTTCAGTCTGTGTCGGCCTACGGCAAGGAGAGATCTTCGCGGTCAGCCCCGGGGATCTCGACCCGACCCGTCCGGTCCTGCACATCACTCGGCAGATCAAACTCGTTCGCGGCTCGCTGATCTTCGCGCCGCCAAAGGGCGGCAAGTCCCGCGAGGTTCCGTTACCGGACTCGGTAGCCCGCAGGCTGAGACAACACGCGAAGGACTGCCCACCCCTCGCGGTCACCCTGCCGTGGGAAACGCTGACCGGTGAACCACGAACCGTAGAGCTGTACCTAACGACGCCTGCCGGCCTGGCGCTGTCCCGCTCGATGTTCAACTCCGGCGTCTGGAAGCCGGCGATCCGGGCGACTGGCGTTCCCGATGACCGACACAACGGAATGCACGTTCTGCGGCACACCTATGCCTCGGTCCTCCTGGACGCCGGGGAGAGCATCAAGGCCCTGTCGGCCTACCTGGGCCACGCGGACCCGGGCTTCACCCTCCGGACCTACACCCACCTACTGCCGGCCAGCGAGGATCGCACCCGCCGGGCCATCGACAAGGCACTCGGTGAGGACCAGGGCGGCGATGTTGCTCCGGAAGCCCTTGACGGCCTGGACACGGCATGATCATGGTTCATCGGCCCTGGCAGCGGACTGCTATGCAGGTCAGAGGCCATGCCGCTTCTACTTCCAGCGGAAGTGGACGAAGAGGCGGCCGAAGTTCTTCGAGTCCTTCTCCACGCGGTGGTAGAGCTGCTTGACGTCCTTCTGGTCGAGGAACCGCAGCACCCGCTTCTTGAGCTGCCCCGACCCCTTGCCGGGGATGATCTCGACGAGGGTGGCCTTCTTCGCCACCGCCTCATCCATGATCCCGCGCAACGCGCGGTCGATGTCCTGCCCCTTGTTGAAGATGTCGTGCAGGTCCAGCTTGAGCTTCATGCCGCAGCCCCCGGCCGGTCAGGTCCCATGTCCGCCATCCTAGGCACGCCCGGCGGCCCGCCTGCCGGACGACGAAGGGGCGGCCCCGAAGGACCGCCCCTGCTCGTCACCGGATGCGCGTCAGCGCGTGCCGCCCACCCGGGCTTCAACCCGCTCCAACGCCGCCCGGTAGTCGTCGTTGGCCGCGTACATGGCGGCGGCGATCCGCAGGTGCCGCAGCGCGTCGGAGTGCCGGTTCAGCCGCTCCAGCGTCCGACCGAGCACGTGGTGCGCGTAGTGGTCGCTCGGGTCGCGGTCGACCAGCTCCCGCAGATGCTGCTCGGCCCGGTTGAGCTGAGCCGACTGGAAGTACGCCCGGGCCAGCAGCTGCCGGACCGCCGCGTTGCCGGGTTCGGCGTCGACGATCGGCTCCAGCAGTCGGGCCGCTCCGCTCGGGTCTCCGGTCTCGAAGAACATGGTCGCCCGCCGGTAGTCCGCCAGAAGATCCATCTGCCCACCTCCTCGGGTCGCACCGTCACCTGTTCCGACGCTGGCACAACAATGGGCGTTTGGCGACTGTTCCCGGGGTCGGGATCGGGTCGCGATCGGGTCAGGTTCGGGCGTCCCGGCGGCCGGCGGCCAGCTCCCAGGCACGGACACCGCCGACGATTCCGGCCGTGTTGGGCACCACCACCACGTCGTCGCCCATCCGGGCCAGTTGCTCCGGCCGGATCAGCCGCGAGTTGCCCCCGCCCAGGTAGAGCCGGTCCCAACGGAACACCGGGCGGAGACCGTCCACCACCTGCCGGATGCGTCGGGACCAGAAGGCGTCGCCGAGCCGGCGGCGCTCCGGCTCACCCACGTACGTGTCGTAGGTGGTGCCCCAGCGCACCGGCGCGTGCGACAGCTCCAGGTGCGGTGCGAGCACCCCGCCGTCGAAGAGCGCGCTGCCCAGCCCGGTCCCCAGGGTCAGCACCAGCTCGCAGCCGGTGCCGGCGACGACACCCGCCCCGTGCACCTCGGCGTCGTTGAGCACCAGCGCCGGCACCCCGAACGCGTCGGCCAACGCTCCCCGCGCGTCCCATCCGGACCACTCGGCGAGCAGCTCCGGGTCGACCCGGCTGCGGGGGCCGCTGCGGGTCACGTAGTGCGGGGTGGCCACCACCACGCCGTGCCGGATCATCCCGGGTACGCCGACCGTCAGCCGGTCCGCCGTCGGCAGACGGCCGCCCAGATCCCGCAGGGTCCGGACGAACAGCGCGGGCGGCAGGGGGTACGGGGTGGGCACCCGGAGCGGCCGGGCCCGCATCGTGCCAGCCTCGTCGAGCACCGACGCCTTGATGCCGCCGCCACCGCAGTCGATCGCCAGTGTGGTCACCACGCCGTTGAGTCTGCCCGCTGCCGTCGGCTCGTATGCGGGCAGCCGGATAGGCTGCCGTCCTGATGAGCGCCACGATGATCGTCAAGGACCTGGCCGCCGGGCACGGCGACCGCCCGCTGTTCGCCGGATTGGACCTGGTGGTGGCCCCCGGCGACGTGGTCGGGCTGGTCGGGCCGAACGGAGCCGGCAAGTCGACGCTGCTGCGTACCCTCGCCGGGTTGCTGCCGGTCGAGGCCGGCAGCGTGCGGCTCAGCCCACCCACGGCGAGCGTCGGGCACCTGCCGCAGGAGCCGGAACGGCGACCGGGCGAGACGGTCCGCGACTTCCTGGCCCGCCGGACCGGGGTGACCGCCGCGCAGGCGGCGCTGGACGCGGCGACCGAGGCGCTGACCGAGGGGAAGGCCGGCGCGGACGACGCGTACGCGGACGCGCTGGAGCGCTGGCTCGCCCTCGGCGGCGCGGACCTGGACGAACGCGCCGAGCAGGTGAGCGCCGACCTGGGTCTCGCGGTCGACCTGGACCACCCGACGACCGGGCTCTCCGGCGGCCAGGCGGCGCGGGCGGGGCTCGCGTCGCTGCTGCTCAGCCGGTACGACGTGTTCCTGCTCGACGAGCCGACCAACGACCTGGACCTGGCCGGGCTGGAGCGGCTGGAGGAGTTCGTCACCGGGTTGCGGGCCGGCACGGTGCTGGTCAGCCACGACCGGGAGTTCCTCACCCGCACGGTGACCCGGGTGCTGGAGCTGGACCTGCCGCAGCAGCAGGTCAACCACTACGGCGGCGGCTACGCGGCCTACCTGGAGGAGCGCGAGGTGGCCCGCCGGCACGCCCGCGCGGACTTCGAGGAGTACGCCGACACGAAGGCCGGCCTGGAGGCGCGGGCGCGCACCCAACGTGGCTGGATGGACAAGGGCGTGAAGAACGCCCGACGCAAGGCCACCGACAACGACAAGATCGGCCGCAAGTTCCGCAGCGAGGCGAGCGAGAAGCAGGCCGCCAAGGCCAAGCAGACCGAGCGGCTGATCGAACGGCTGGACGTGGTGGAGGAGCCCCGCAAGGAGTGGGAGCTGCGGATGGAGATCGCCGCCGCGCCCCGCGCCGGCGCCGTCGTGGCCACGCTCCGCTCCGCGGTGGTACGCCGGGGCGGCTTCACCCTCGGCCCGGTCGACCTCCAGATCGACTGGGCGGACCGGGTCGCGGTGACCGGGGCGAACGGCTCGGGCAAGTCCACGCTGCTGGCCGCGCTGCTGGGGCGGCTGCCGCTGGACGAGGGCACCGCCTCGCTCGGGCCCGGCGTGGTGGTCGGCGAGGTGGACCAGGCCCGCGGCCTGTTCCTCGGCGACGCGCCGCTGATCGACGCGTTCCAGACGGCTGTACCCCACCTGTCGCCGGCCGACGCACGGACCCTGCTGGCCAAGTTCGGCCTGCGTGCGGCGCACGTGCCGCGGCCGGCGGCCACCCTCTCCCCGGGCGAGCGGACCCGCGCGGCGCTGGCCCTGCTCCAGGGGCGCGGGGTCAACCTGCTGGTGCTCGACGAGCCCACCAACCACCTGGACCTGCCCGCCATCGAGCAGCTCGAGTCGGCGCTGGCCAGCTACCCGGGCACGCTGCTGCTGGTGACTCACGACCGGCGGATGCTGGCCGCGATCGAGACGAACCGACGGCTGCGGGTCGACGCCGGGCGGATCGCCGAGGATTGATCCGTGCCGGCGGGCCGCCGGGGGGTGAGAATGACGCCATGCTCAAGTGGGAGTACGCCCTGCTGGTCCGCCGCCGTCAGGCCGCGACCAACGACCTGGGCTGGGAGGTCGTCTTCGTCTGGTATGGCCCGGACGGCTCGATGGTCGACGTGACGCCGTACGGCGACACCGCACTGGCCCACCTGAACCGGGCCGGCGACCAGGGCTGGGAGTTGGTCGCGATGAGCGAGGACCCGTCCCTGCCCGGCAACAACGAGCTGCACCGCTATCACCTCAAGCGGCCGAAGCCAGCCGCCCCGCCGCCCCGGCAGCGGATGCGCGGTGGCCGCCGCACCCTGTCCGGCTGACCCGACCGCGCCGGGCCGACCGCGCCGGGTTGACTGCGGTGGCATGGGAGGAGTTGGTCGTTCGCGACTCGCCTCATGCCCGAGCGGAGCCGATGTCTCCGTTGAACGTGATGCCGGAGAGTCATCTTGATGCCTGTGTGGCATCACGCTGATTCCGGTCCTGCCTCGCATCCTGCGACACCCTCAACGGCGGGCCGCACCCGAGTCGGCATCGAGGCGGACGAGCGGGGCATAACGGGCGCGTATGCGGGTATCGCGCGGCGGGAGGTGGCCCGAATGGTCGCTTTGGCACAGACTCCGCCCTCGGCCGACCGGCTGCGGGCGATCGACGATTTCCTCGCGCAGGCGTGGGCGGACCAGGTCCGGCACGACGAACGGCTGCGTGGTCTGGCCGTGGAGGTGCGGTTCGACCGGGGTGTGGCCCATCTGAGCGGCGAGGTGCCCGAGCCCGCCGACCTGCGGCTGGTCCGTGAGCTGGTGGGGCGACTGGCCGGGGTGTACGGCGTCTGGTGCCGCGTGGGTGTCGGTGGCCGGGAGCCGGTGGTGGTGGACCTCGGTTGCGGGCCGACCAAGCAGTGGCCGAGCAACCTGGGGTTGGACATCTATCCGGCGCCGGGGGTGGACGCCGTGGCGGACCTGTCTGGCTCGCTGCCGCTGGCCGACAACTCGGTGGACGTCCTCTTCGCGGTGCACATCCTGGAGCACCTGATCGATTTCCTGCCGCTGGTCGACGAGTGCCACCGGGTGCTCCGCCCGGGCGGCGTACTGCACGTCATGAGCCCCTGGTGGGGGCATGTGAACGCGGTGGCGGACCCGACCCACGTCCGGCTGATGGACGTGCAGACGTTCAAGGGGATCTGTCAGCTCCGGCCACCGGGCACACCGCGCTGGTATCCCCTGCACGCGGGCTGCGACGGCGCCTCGATCTTCGCCGACCTGACTCCCCTTCCCCCGGACGCCGAACCGGCGTCCAAGTCCCACCTGGCCCGCTTCTTCGACTAGGGGGTCTGCGTGGATTCGCGCAGCTCCAGGCGGTAGGGGGCGGACAGCTCCCGGGCCGGGGCGGTGCGGTCGCCGTCCAGGCGGTTGGCCAGGAGTTCCACGGCCAGGCGGGCGATCTGTGCCTTGTCCGGGGCGACGGTGCTCAGGGTCGGGATCGAGAACCGGCCGTCCTCGATGTCGTCGAAGCCGACCACCGCCACGTCCTCGGGCACCCGCAGGCCGGCCTCGTGCAGGGCCCGCAGGGCGCCGAGGGCGAGCGTGTCGTTGAAGCAGAAGACGGCGTCGGGGCGTACCCCGGAAGTGAGCAGGCCGCGCATCGCGGCCGCGCCGTCGGCGCGGTGCCAGGCCGGCGCGGGCGCCACGAGGGCTTCGTCGTAGTCCAGGCCGGCGGCGCGCAGCGCGTCGGCGTAGCCGGCCAGGCGCAGTCGGGCGCTGGCGCCCTCGTCGGTGCGCTGCGAGCCGATGGCCGCGATCCGACGTCGACCGAGGCCGACGAGGTGGGCGGTGATCTCCCGGGCCGCGCCCACGTTGTCGATCACCACGCGGTCGGCCGGGCCGTGGTCGACCCGTTCGCCGAGCAGCACCATCGGCGTGCCGTCGAGGCCGGCCAGGTCTTCCGCGGTGAGGGCCAGCGGGCTGAAGATCAACCCGTCGATCAGGTGGTCGGTGATGCCGGAGGCGACCACCCGTTCCTGCTCGCGTCCGCCGCCGGTCTGGTCGATCAGCACCGTCCAGCCGAAGTCGGCGGCAGCGGTCACCACGTAGCGGGCCAGCTCGGCGAAGTACGGGATGTCCAGTTCCGGTACGGCCAGGGCGATCACACCGGTGCGGCCCTTACGCAGGTGTCGGGCGGAGAGGTTAGGCCGGTAGTTGAGTTCGGCGATGGCCTCCTCGACACGGGCGCGGGTGTCCGGCCGGACGTGCACGTAGCCGTTCACCACGTTGGAGACCGTCTTCACCGAGACGCCCGCCCGTTCGGCGACGTCCTTGAGCCTGTGCCGCACTCCGCAACCTCCCCGATGTAACCCAGCGCACCATACCTCGTCATCAGCCCTTTACAACGTTGCCTACAACGTTGTAGAAACGAGGGACACCGGGCGGACCGTGACAGCGGTCAACCGGCTCCGGCACTGAGGAAAGGTGGCACCCCTTGCGGACCGGCTACTGCTCTTCTTCGCCGCCAACGCGTACGACAGGGCGGAGTACGCCGAGGGTTACGCGGTCTGCGAGAGCCCGAGCCGCCAGGTGTGGCTCGACGAGGTGACGTGGGTCGACGGCAAGCCGGTCGTCAAGGGCCCGACCGGTACGTCGCAGTCGCGTCCCTGAGCCGATCGTGCGGAGGGGCGCTCGGCCCCTCCGCACGCGTCGACTCAGGCGGTGGGCTCGCGCGGGGCCGGGGCGACGGCCGGTTCGTGGCGGGCCAGCCGGTTGCGGCGGTAGCCGTAGCCGAAGTAGATGATCGCGCCGAGCAGCATCCAGGCCAGGAACCGCAGCCAGGTCTCCACCGACAGGTTCAGCATCAGATAGAGGCAGGCCAGCGCGGAGAAGATCGGCAGCACCGGGGAGAACGGCACCCGGAACGGCCGCTCCAGGTCCGGGCGCTTGCGGCGCAGGATCGGCACCGCGATCGACACGAGCACGAACGCGCAGAGCGCGCCGATGCTGACCAGGTCGGCCAGGGCCGAGAGCGGCAGGAAGCCGGCCAGCAGCGCGACAGCCACCGTCATGATCGCCGAGATCCGGTACGGGGTGCCCCAGCGCGGGTGCACGGCCGCGATCGACGGCGGGATCAGCCCGTCGCGGGCGATGGCGAAGCCGATCCGGCCCATGGCCACCAGGTCGACGAGGATGACGCTGGTCAGACCGGCGACGGCGGCGATGGAGACCAGTACGGCCGCCCAGCCGGCGCCGACCGCCTCGAACGCCGACGCGATCGGGGCGCCCCGGTCGATCTCGGTGTACGGCACCATGCCGACGACCACCAGCGAGACACCGATGTAGAGCACGGTGGAGATCAGCAGCGTGCCGAGCAGGCCCAGGGTGAGGTCCCGCCTGGGCTTGCGCGTCTCCTCGCCCAGGTTGGCGACGGCCTCGAAGCCGGTGTACGCGAAGAACACCACGGCGGCGGCGCTGAGCACCCCGACGAAGCCGAAAACCGACGGTTCCAGCCCGAACAGCGCCTGGGTGACCGGCTGCTTGATGCCGTCGTCGCCGCTACCGGCGGGCTCGGCCGGCGGGATGAACGGGGTGAGGTTGGCGGCCTTGACGAAGAACAGCCCGGCGACCACCACGAACACGCAGATGGCCACCTTGACCAGCACCAGCAGGTTGGTGATCCGGGCGGATTCCCGGATGCCGACGATCGCGACGATGCCGAGGATCAGCACGATGGCGATGGCGCCGATGTTGACCGTGCTGCCCTCCTCGCCGAACCACCGGGTCGGCAGGTCGAGCAGTTCGGCCAGGTAGCCGGACCAGCCGCGGGCGACCACGGCGGCGCCGAGTGCGAATTCCAGCAGCAGGTCCCAGCCGATGATCCACGCGACGATCTCACCCATGGTGGCGTACGCGTAGGTGTAGGCGCTGCCTGCGGTCGGCACACTGGAGGCCAGCTCGGCGTAGCAGAGGGCGGCGAGCAGGGCGACCACGCCGGCGATGGCGAAGGAGATCACGACGCCCGGTCCGGCGCTGTCGCGGGCCTCGATCCCGGTGAGCGTGAAGATGCCGGTGCCGATCACGATCCCAATACCGAAGCCGGTGAGGTCGATCGCACCGAGGCGCCTCTTCAGGCCGAGTTGGCCGTCGGAGCCGTCCGCCTCACCTTGAGCTATCACGTCCTTGATCGGTTTTGTTCGCAGCACGGACATGCGCTCAGCCCTCCCACCGTGCGACCACCACCGTGGCGGCCGGTAGCCGGCGTTGCTACCCAGCGGCGGGAATGGTCAACCACGAACCCTTGCGTCGATGGCCAGACTGTGAAAATTTCCTTCCAGCAACGCGGACATCGACGGCGAATCTTGCCGGACGGTGCCGCGCGGAACATCCGGTAGCCCCAACGAAGGGACACACCGCATGAAGGCCACACGACTCGGAGCCGCCGGGCTGGCCGTAGCCCTGCTCGGCACGCTCGTCACCACCACCCCCGCGAGCGCCGCACCCGGCACCACCAGCACCACCACCGCCACCTGCACCACCGACCCGGCCACCCTCAAGCGGCAGTTCCGGGCCATGTGGATCTCGTCGGTCGTCAACATCGACTGGCCCAGCAAGGCGTCCCAGACCAGCCCGGACCGGATCGCCGCCCAGCAGGCCGAGTATCGCGAGCTGCTCGACCTCGCCGAACGGCTGCACCACAACGCCGTCGTGGTGCAGGTCCGCCCGACCGCCGACGCGCTCTGGCCCTCGCCGTACGAGCCCTGGTCGGAGTACCTGACCGGCGTCCGCGGCCAGGACCCGGGCTGGGATCCGCTGGCCTTCCTGGTCGACGAGTCGCACAAGCGCAACCTGGAATTCCACGCCTGGTTCAACCCGTACCGCGTCTCCATGCCGACCCCCGGCGGCGCCGGCGCCGACCTCACCCAACTCGCCCCCGGCCACCCGGCCCGGCAACACCCCGACTGGACCTTCGCCTACCCGCCAGCCGGCGTCGCCGGCAGCCGGCTCTACTACAACCCCGGCATCCCCGAGGTCCGCGAGTTCGTGCAGACCGCGATGATGGACGCGGTCAAGCGGTACGACATCGACGGCGTCCACTTCGACGACTACTTCTACCCCTACCCCAGCGGCAGCTACCAGGTGCCCGACGACGCCACGTTCGCCGCCCACAACCGGGGCTTCACCGACCGGGCGGACTGGCGGCGGGACAACATCAACCTGCTGATCCAGGAGATGAACGGCAAGATCAAGGCGGCGAAGCCGTGGGTGAAGTTCGGCGTCAGCCCGTTCGGCATCTGGCGCAACCAGACCGCCGACCCGCTTGGCTCGGACACCACCGGCAGCCAGTCGTACGACATCATCTCCGCCGACACCCGCAAGTGGGTCAAGCAGGAGTGGATCGACTACGTGGTGCCACAACTGTACTGGTACATCGGCCAGTACCCGGCCGCCGACTACGCGCGCCTGGTGCCGTGGTGGGCCGAGACGGTGCGCGGCACCCGCGTGCAGCTCTACATCGGCCAGGCCGACTACAAGAGCGGCGATCCGGCGTACGGGCCGTTCTGGCAGAACCCGCGTGAGCTGTCCGACCACCTGACGCTCAACCGGTCGTACCCGGAGGTGCAGGGCAACCTGCACTTCTCCGCCGTGCAGGTGCGGGCCAACCGGCTCGGCGCCACCGACATCTACGCCGCCGAGCACTACTCGCGCCCGGCACTGGTGCCGGCCATGCCGCACCTGCCGGCCAAGCCGCTGCTCTTCCCGGTGGTCACCGGGACCAGCCGACAGGCCGACGGGGTACGCCTCACCTGGCGTCAGCCGGCCGACGGCGTCGGCCCGCTGGGCACCGCCACCTCGTACGCGATCTACCGCTTCGACGGCACCTCGCTGCCCGGTCGGTGCGCCACCGCGGACGCCGCGCACCTGATCGACACCGTCCGGGCCGTACCGGGCGGGTCGCAGTCCTGGGTGGACACGTCGGCCGAGCCCGGCCGGCGCTACACCTACCAGGTGACCTCGCTGGACCGACTGGCCAACGAGAGCCCGGCCAGTCCGCCGGCATTTGCCCTGCGCTGACCCGCTTTTCCGAATGCCCCGGGCGTCTCGCGCGCCCGGGGCATTCGTCTGTTTCGGCGCATGTCACCAATAGTTGGCGAGGCGCATACCGCCTAGTTGATCAGCTGATTGACACTCATCGACATCCGGTAACCCGCCGGTAACTTCCGGCCCACCCGCTCACCCCCGCGGAGGTAACCCGTGCCCCGACGTCTCGCCACCCTGCTCGCCTCGGGCGCGCTCGCGCTGCTCGCCACCCTCGCCATCGCCTCCCCCGCCGCCGCCGCCGTCACCCCCGCACAGAAGCTGTCCGTGCTGTCCAGTTGGACGCAGACCAGCGTGTCCAGCTACAACTCCTGGAACAGCGCCCGGGTCAACCGGGCACCCTGGGCCGAGTACAACTTCGACTGGTCCACCGACTACTGCTCGTCCAGCCCGGACAACCCGCTCGGCTTCACCTTCAACCTGGGCTGCTACCGGCACGACTTCGGCTACCGCAACTACAAGGCGGCCGGCCAGTTCTCCGCCAACAAGTCCCGCCTCGACAGCGCGTTCTACGAGGACCTGAAGCGGGTCTGCGCGACCTACAACTCGGTCGTCCGCCCGGCCTGCTACAGCCTGGCCTGGACCTACTACCAGGCAGTCAAGGTCTTCGGCTCGGTAGCGGCCGTCCAGCAGGCCGACATCGACCGCGCCGCCCGAATGAAGGCCGAAGCCGAAGCCAAGGCCGCAACCCGCTAACCCCCACCCCACCCCAACCCACCCTGACCCACGTCGATCATGGACTTGTGGTGGGGGCTTTGGCCGCGGAAGAGCGGAATGTCTCCCACCACAACTCCATGATCGACCCGAGCTAGGCGCGTTCGGTTCTTGTTGCTGGGTGGCGGTCGGGGTCGGCGGGCTGGCGGGGGGTCGGTTGGGACAGGCCCGTGCTGAAGCGGGTCGAATCCGCCGCCAGATCCGGGTGTTCCACGTCCAGGGCCAGCGCGGCGGCCTCGTCCAGCCCCAACTCCGCACCCTCGCCGTACGCGTCGTCGAAGGCCGCGTCGCCCAGCGCCGCACGCAGCTCCGCCTGCTGATCGGCCCAGTAGCCGCCGTAGATGCCGGGCGTCGACCGCATGCTGGCCCGGGTGGCCTGCGCCGCTCCGAACAGTCGAGCGGCGGTCAGCCGTTCCCCGCCGGCCGCGCAACGCACCGCGATCGCGTTCAACGTGTCGCACGCCCGGCCGTGATAACCGTGGCCCATCCGGGAACGCAACGCCACCAGCAGATGCTCGTGCGCCGCGATCACGTCACCCCGGGCCAGCGCGACCATCCCGAGCAGCATGTCCACCGACCGTCGACCCCGCTCCACCGGCCGGGCCGCCTCCACCGGACGCACCGCCCCCAACAGGTCCGCGGCCTCCTCCAACGCGCCCCGCCGCCACAGCAGCTCGGCCAGGCTGAACACCGCGAACAACGCCTCGCCGACCACGTCCTGCCCGTGCGCCCAGTCGATGACCTCCCGGCACACCCGCTCGGCCTCGGCGAACTGGCCCATGTCGACCAGCGGCGCCGCGCGACCGGCGAGCACCCGTGCCAGCAGCCCGGCGTCGCCGGCCTGCCGGGCGGCGGCCTCCGCCCGCTGGGAGAAGCGCAGCTCCTCGGCGAACTCGCCGTCCGCGCCGGCGTGCAGCGAGTGCATGTGGTACGCCGCCGCCAGCTCCGCCTCCGGAATCCGCTCACCCGTCTCGGCGATCCGCCCGTACAGCCGGAACAGCCACAGCCGCCCCTCCCGGGCCAGCCCGCGCTCCCGCCACCACTGGTCCAGCCCTCCGGCCAGACCCAGGCCGGCGCGGGCACTGCCACCAGTGGCACACCAGCGCAACGCGGCCCGCAGCTCACCGGCGAGCGGGTCGAGGGCGTACAGCGACAGCGTCACCGGCCGCCCGTCGGTGCCCAGATGCGCCCGCTCCAGCGCGTGCGCAGACCAGGCCACGTGCCGGTCCCGGGCAGCCTGCTCCTCGCCGGCCTCGGCCAGCCGCCGTGCCGCGTACGCCCGGATCGGATCGAGCATCCGGTACGTGCTGCCGGCGGCGCGCGGCTCGGCCAGCACCATCGACTTGTCCACCAGCACCGACAGTGGATCCAGCGGGTCGTCACCCAGCAGCCACTCCACCGTCGCCAGATCCACCGGGCCGGCGAAGACCGCCAACCACCGCAGCAGTCGGGCGGCTCGCGGCCCCAACGTCCGGTACGACCAGGTGACGGTGGCCTGCATGGTCAGGTGCCGCTCGGTGGCCGAACGCTGCACCGCCCTGCTCGCCGGCGTCGGCGGCGACGCCCCGGCCGCCGCCGCCACGAGGTCCACCGTGTCCTGCTGGTTGCCGGACCAACCCCGCTCCACCGGCGGCGGATCCGGATCCTCCCGACCGGCGTCCAACGTGCCGAGCACGTCGTCCAGCCGCTCGGCGAGCTGACCGACGGAGAGCACCCGCAGCCGGGCCGCCGCCAGCTCGATGGCGAGCGGCAACCCGTCGAGCCGCTGCACCACCCGGCGCAGGTCGGCCGACTCGGCCGCCTCCGGTCGCCGGCCGCCACGCGCCGCCGTCGTACGGTCCAGCAGAAGCGCCACCGCGTCGCTCTCCGCGCCGTCGGTCTGCGGGTCCACCGAGAGCGGCGGAATCCGCCACACCACCTCACCGGGCAGGCTGAACGACTCTCGGCTCGTCGCCAGCACCCGCACGCCCCCGCCACCGGAGAGCAGCCGCGCGATGACCTCCGCGCACGCCGCCGGCTGCGTGTCGCAGGTATCGAGCACGACCAGCATCCGACGGCTGGCCGCGTACTCGACAAGCGTGTCCAGCATCGGACGGCCCGGCTCGGGTCTCAGCCCGAGCACGGCGGCGATGGCGAACGCCACCAACCCCGGGTCGGTCACCGAGGCGATGTCGACGAACCACACCCCGTCCGGGTACGCCTCGACCACGCCGCAGGCCAGCTCCACCGCGAGTCGGGTCTTGCCCGCGCCACCGGCGCCCAGCACCGTGACGAGGCGGTGCTGCTCCACCAGCAGGCCGAGCTCGACGCGCTCGGTCTGCCGTCCGACGAACGAGGTCACCTGCGTGGGCAGGTTGTGCGCCACCGCGTCGGCCGTGCGCGGTCGGGGGAACTGCCGCTCCAGGCCGGGCGCGAGGAGTTGGAACAGCCGTTCCCGGTCGTCGAAGCCGCGCAGCCGGTGCAGGCCCAGGTCGAGCAGCGTGGCACCGGAGGGCAGCGGGTCGGCCCGCCGCGCCGTGGACGCCGAACAGAGCACCTGCCCGCCGTGCGCCGCGGCGGCCACCCGGGCCGCCCGGTGCACCTCGGGGCTGGCGTACTCCCCGTCGCGCGGCTCGGCGTAGCCGGTGTGCAGGCCCATCCGCACCCGGGGCGCCGCCTCCGGGGTGGGCCAGTCGTGGCTCGCCAACGCCCGCTGGGCGATCAGGCAGGCGGTCATCGCCGCCGTCGCGTCGTCGAAGGCCAGGAAGAACGAGTCGCCCTCGGTCAACAGTTCGGCGCCACCGGTGCCGGCGAGCGTCCGGCGCAGCAGGCGACGGTGCTCGGCGAGCACCGGGCGGTAGTCCGAGCCGAGCAGTTGGGCCAGCCGGGTCGAGCCCTCGATGTCGGTGAACACGAAGGTCACCCAACCGCTCGGGAGCTGGATCCGTGGCGACATGCGTGGAACCTCCGCCCGTGACGTCGGGTTCATGCTGCCTGAGTCCGAGCGGTCACGCATCGTGAGAACGGCCGGGCAGGTGCCGCCTCAAAGTGCCACTCGGACCCGCTCCCGGCAAGGGCAGCCCGCCAGGCGGCAGCGAATCAAACGGATCAGCAACCGCAGGCGCCGCCGCAGCAGCCGCCCCCGGCCGGGGCCGCACCACCGAACGGGCCGCCCGCGCCCCGACCGGTGACCGCGACCGCGGAAAGAAGCTTGACCGTGTCGGCGTGTCCCTGCGGGCAGGTCGCCGGCTCGCCGGCCGCCGCCATCGGACGGTTGACCTCGAAGGTGTCACCGCAGGCGCGGCAACGGAACTCGTACCGGGGCATGGCATCCAGGGTACGTGGACCTGACGCTCGGCGGGGCATGGGTAATACTCGACGGGTGGTGGACGGCGAGGACAAGATGCGTGTGCGACCGCTCCGACCGTCCGCACCATTGGACGGTCCGCTGGACGACTCGGGGGCCGCGCCGGATCCGGCGCCCCGGGCAGTGCCCCGCCCCCGCCGCCCCTGGCTGAGCGACAGCACCCCCGACGCGACAGCCGACGCCCCGACAGCCGACGCGAGCAGCGGTGACGCGAAGGCGGCCGACGCGCCGCAGAGCAAGGACGCGCCGCAGAGCGAGACCGCCACGGTCGACGTCACGAAGGCCGAGACCCCGAAGGCCGCGGCCGACGCCACGGTGGCCGACCTCGCGGTGGCCACTGTGGACGGAAAGCCGGTCCCGCTGGTCGCCGACGCGGGGCGGCGGCGCCGGGTGCCGTTCGCGCACGCCCACGCCGTACGACTGCCGCCGCCCCGCCAGGCGGCGACGACCGCCGCCCGGGCCACCCGGGCCTGGGCCCGCCGGCCCAGTGGTCGACTCACCCTGCCCGGCGTGTTCCTGCTGGCCCTGGTGGCCGCGACCGCCGCGGCGGGCGCGCTGCTCGTGCCGGCGACCATCCGCGCGTCCCGATCGGTCGCCGCCGATTCGTCCGCGACGCCGCCACCGGCCGTTCCGCCGGCCGGTCTGCCCACCGCCGCCCTGCCCAGTGGCGGGGTGCCGACCGGTGGGCTGCCGACGGGCGGGGTTCCGACCGGCGGGTTCCCGACCGGGCCGGCCCTTCCGCCGGCGATCGGTGGCCGACCGTCGGACGCCCTGGCCGGCTGGGCACAGCAGGTCGGCGCCAAGGTCGGTGTACCGCCGGCCGCCATGCAGGCGTACGGCTACGCCGAGCTGGTACTCGCCCAGACCAACCGCAGCTGCGCGTTGAGCTGGACGACCCTCGCCGCGATCGGCCAGGTCGAATCCGGGCACGGCTCGGCCAACGGCGCCCGCCTGGGGCAGGACGGCAAGGCCCTACCGAAGATCATCGGGCTGCCGCTGGACGGCAAGGACAGCCGGATGCGGATCATCGACACCGACCGTGGGCTGCTCGACGGGGACGCCACCCTCGACCGCGCCATCGGGCCGATGCAATTCATCCCGACCACGTGGCAGGAGATCGGCGCGGACGCGGACAACGACGGCGTCAAGGACCCGCACGACCTGGACGACGCCGCCCTGGCGGCCGGGAACTACCTGTGCAAGGGCGGCCGCAACCTGAGCATCCCGGGCGACTGGTGGAACGCGATCCTGTCGTACAACGACGTGCGCCGGTACGCCCAGGACGTCTACGACACCGCAAATCGGTACGGACGGGCCAGCCGCCCGTGAAGTGATCGTCTGCATACATCAGAGAATTGGACACTTCCCCCGGGCAGCTGTTAGCGGCAAGCTAGACGGGTGATGGTGCGCGAGTGGGACCCCAGGACCGCGTCGTCCGCCGAGATCGCGTCGCTGCTGGACACGCTGAACGCGGTTCTTGCGGCCGATCTGCCGCAGGACCCTTCGTGGCGGGAGAACTCCCTGCGGGAGTACCTCGCCGAGGTGATGCCCGGCGAGCGGCGGATCTCCTGGGTCGCCCAGGCCGACCCGAGCGCCGCCGGTGACCCGGGCGCGATCCTCGGCCAGGTCCATGTGCTGCTCCTCGGCGACATCGGCGTGCTCGAGGTGCTGGTGCACCCCTCGGTGCGACGTTCCGGGCTCGGCCGTGACCTGGTGCTACGTGCCGCCCGCCGGGTCTACCAGGAGGGCTTCCGGTCGATCGGGGTCGAGGTCGTCGGCGACACGCCGGCGATGGGCTTCTACGAGTCACTCGGCTTCACCCGGGAGTACGTGGAGACGCGCAGCGTCCTTGACCTGTCCGGGGTCGACTGGGCCGAGCTGGCCGAGATGTCCACCGGCGTCGGGGCGGGTTACCACCTGGAGTTCTTCCCCGGCGGGCCACCGGACGACCTGATCGAGGCGTACGCGCGGGCCAAGGCCGAGGTGCGTGACGTCGACGACGGCGAGTTGCGTCCCAGCTCGTACGACCCGCAGCGGCTGCGGGACAGCCTGGACACCCTGCACCGGCGGGGCATGAAGCCGTACATCGTGCTGGCCCGGCACGAGCAGAGCGGTGAGGTCGCCGGCCTGACCGAGGTGGTGGTGCCGGCGCAGCACCCGACCCGCGCCGACCAGTACGACACGATCGTCGCGCAGGACCACCGAGGCTACGGCATCGACCGGGCGATCAAGGCCCGGATGCTGTTGGAGCTGCGGTCGTCCGAGCCGGAGCTGGTCGAGGTGCAGACCTGGAACGCGCAGGCCAACGAGGCGATGTTGAAGGTCAACGCCGAGCTGGGTTACCGGCCCGACCGGGACTGGTGCGAATACAGCGTCGACGTCGCCGAGTTGGTGCACCGCCTCGATCCGCCGCGCTGAGGGAATTCACGAAACTGTCCGATGGGGGATGGACGATGGACAGTCGGGCACCTTAACGTGCGTTGACCCCCGTCCACCCATCGTGGAGGCCCTATGCGCCCGCGCCGCTCAACAGCCGCGCTCGCGACCGCCACCGTCGCCGTGACCCTCACGGCGCTCGCCGTCGCACCCACCGCGGCCAGCGCCGCGCCCACCGATCTGTTCATCTCGGAGTACGTCGAGGGTTCGTCGAACAACAAGGCGATCGAGCTGTTCAACGGCACCGGCGCCGCCGTCGACCTGACCGGCGGCGGTTACCAGTTGCAGCTCTACTTCAACGGTTCCACCACGGCCACCACGATCGCGTTGACCGGGAGCGTGGCCGCCGGCGACGTGTTCGTGTTCGCCAGCGCGTCGGCCGGTGCCGCCGTCCTCGCCCAGGCCGACCAGACCACCGGCGCGAGCCTGTTCAACGGTGACGACGCGATCGTGCTGCGCCGGGGCACCACCGTGCTCGACTCGATCGGCCAGGTGGGTGTCGACCCGGGCACCGAGTGGGGTGCCGGCGAGACCAGCACCGCGGACAACACCCTGCGCCGGCTGCCGAGCGTGACCACCGGTGACACCGACCCGTCGGACGCGTTCGACCCCGCCCCGCAGTGGGCCGGCTTCCCCGTCGACACCTTCGACGGGCTGGGCGCGCACACCGTGGACGGTGGCGGCCCGGTCGACGTACCGGCCACGCTCACCTGTGGCGGCCCGCTGGTCACCGCGGCGGGCACGGCCGCGTCCCGAGAGGTCACCGCCACCGATCCGGACGACACTATCGCCGACCTGGCGGTGACCGCGGTCAGCCCGACCCCGGCCGCCGGCTCGATCACCCGTACCGCGGTCACTCCCGCCGACGGGGTGGGCGGCACCGCCCGCGCCACGGTCGGCGCGAGCGCCGACCTCGCCGCCGGCGCGTACACCGTGACGGTGACCGCGACCGATGCCGACGGCGGCACCGCGAGCTGCGCGCTGGCCGTGCAGGTGACCCGGGAGCTGACCGTCGGCGAGGTGCAGGGCCCGACCACCGACGCCGAGTCCGGCGCCGCCGACCGGTCGCCGCTCGCACCGGCGAGCGGCAACGGCACGAGCAGCACGCTGTACGACGTTCGTGGCGTGATCACCCAGCTGACGCTGGCCCGTACGGCGGCCGGGGCGGAGCAGAACGGGTTCTTCCTGCAGAGCCGCAGCGGCGACACCGACGAAGACCCGACCAGCTCCGACGGCATCTTCGTCTTCATGGGCGCGTTCACCTCGTTGATCGGCGGCTACGTGCCGACGGTCGGCGACGAGGTCGTGCTGCGGGCCCGGGTGTCGGAGTACTACAACCTCACCCAGCTCTCCGGTGCCTCGCTGGTCCGTCGGATCGCCACCGGCCTGGCCGTGGACACGACCGTCGCGGTGATCGACGCGGTGCCGCCGGTCGAGCTGACCGACGCGCAGCGCTGGTGGGAGCGGCACGAGGGCACCCGCCTGCGGGTTCGCTCGGGTAGCGGCGCGGTGAGCGGCCGGGACGTGTTCTCGTCCACCGCCGACGCGGAGCTGTGGGTCGTCGACCGGGACGACCCGCTGCTGGACCGCGCCGACCCGTACGCCCGGCGGGTCTTCCGGGACTCGCACCCGCTGGACAACGACCCGACCCGGCGCTTCGACGACGGCAACGGGCAGCGCGTGCTGCTCGGCAGCATGGGCGTGAAGGCCACCGCCGGGGACAGCACCGCGCTTCTCCCGCCGGCGCACACCTTCGACACGCTGCGCGCCGACGCGGTGGGCGGCGTCTACTACTCGTTCGAAAAGTACGGCGTGCAGGTCGAGCGGGCCGAGTTCGACGCCGGGGCCGACCCGTCGAAGAACAACCCGCCGAAGCCGGCCGACCGCTCGCAGGAGGTCGCGGTCGCGACGTACAACGTGGAGAACCTGTACGACTACCGCGACGATCCATTCGACGGCTGCGACTTCACCGGCAACGCCGGCTGCCCGGGTGTCGACCCGCCGTTCGACTACGTGCCGTCCAGCGAGGCGGACTACCGCGAGCACCTCACGTCGCTCGCCGACCAGATCGCCAAGGACCTGCACGCTCCGGATCTGATCCTGGTGCAGGAGGCGGAGGACCAGGACATCTGCACGGTCTCCGGTGCGGCGCTGGCCTGCGGCGACACCAACAACGCCGACGGCGCTCCGGACAGCATCCAGGAGTTGGCTCTCGCGGTGGCGGCGGCCGGCGGGCCGGCGTACGCCGCGGCCTATGACCGGACCGGCGCGGACGCCCGCGGGATCACCGCCGCGTTCCTGTACCGCACCGACCGGTTGTCGTTGGCGGCCGCGACGGCGGACGACCCGCTGCTGGGCTCGACGCCGACCGTGCAGTACCGCGCTGCGGGGCTGCCGGGCAACGCCGATGTGCAGAACCCGAAGGCCCTCAACGCGGTGCTGCCATCGGATGTGGACACCTCGACGGGCCGGGACGGCAACAACGTCTTCACCCGCGCTCCGCAGCTGGGCAAGTTCACCGTGGCCGCGGCACCCGGCTCGGCCGAGCGGCTCACCCTGTACGCGCTGAGCAACCACTACTCCTCCGGCCCGGACAGCCGGATCGGGCAGCGACGGGAGCAGGCGGCGTACGGCGCGGCGATCGTCACCGCGATCGAGGCGGCCGACCAGAACGCCCGGGTGGTGTACGGCGGCGACCTGAACGTGTTCCCCCGCCCGGACGATCCGATCGCGACGGGCAGCGCGCCCACTCCGTCGGATCAGCTCGCCCCGCTCTACGAGGCGGGCCTGCACAACCTGTGGGACAACCTGGTGGCGGACGTGCCGGCGTCGGCCTATTCGTACAGCTTCGAGGGGCAGGCGCAGACGCTCGACCACCTGTTCGTCAACGACGCGCTCTACGGCGACCTGGTGCAGGTGCGGGCGGCCCACATCAACGCGGACTGGCCGGCGGAGTTCACCGGTGACGGGTCGCGCGGGTCCAGCGACCACGATCCGCAGGTGGCTCGCTTCCGGTCGCGGGCGTCGTTGACCGTCGCCGACGCGACGGTGGTCGAGGGCGACCAGGGCAACCGGCAGCTCACGTTCACCGCAACCGTGTCCCGGCCGCTGTCCCAGCCGGTGCTGCTGTGCGCCACCACCGTTGGTATCACCGCGCAGGCGGGTTCGGACTTCGAGCCGTACGCCGGTTGCAAGGTGCTGCCCGCCGGGCAGACGTCGGTCGCCTTCCCGGTGACCGTGCGCGGTGACCGGAAGCGGGAGGCGAACGAGAGGCTGACCCTGCTGGTGGCCGGCGTGCCCGGCCTGAGGCTGGCCGACCCCCTGGCCACCGGCACGATCACGAACGACGACTGAGATCCCGCGCGTGAGCGCGTGATCCCTCTCGTGAGCGCATGATCGCGCTCGATCCAGGATGTAGTGGCCTCCGCCGGTCGGGAGGCCACTACATCCATGTTGGGGCACGATCTCGCCGAGGACATCGATGTAACGTCACGGTCCCGCCGGACCAATGAAGGGGTGTAAGGACGGCCAACGAGAGGACGGCCTGTGAGCAACCCGAGCCCCGACGGCGATGATCTCGCCGCCATTGGTAGGGACCCAGCGGCGTTCGAGCAGTTCTACCGGCGGCACGTCGAGACGATCAGCCGGTTCGTCGCCCGCCGCGTCGACGACCCGCACACGGCCGCGGACCTCACCGCCGAGGTGTTCCTCGCGGTGATCGACTCCGCCAACGGTTACCGGGCGGACCGGGGCAGCGAGTTGGCCTGGCTCTTCGGCGTGGCCCGCAACGTCATCGCGGCGGAGCATCGCCGGGCGACCCGACTCCTGCGGGCGACCGGACGGGTCGCGGGACGGCGCCTGCTGGACGCCGACGACATCGCCCGGATCGAGGAGCGCATCGATGCGGAGTCGCTGGCCCGCCGCACCTACCGGGCGCTCGGCGGCCTACCGGAGCGCACGCGCGCCCTGCTGGAACTTGTCGCCGTCGACGGGCTGTCCGTGGCGGACGCGGCCGACGCGCTCGGGATCTCCCCGGTGGCCGCCCGGGTCCGGGTGCACCGGGCCCGCCGGGCGGTACGCCTCGCGCTCGCGCAGTCCGAATCCGCGCTCGTCTGATCGGAGGGAAGATCACCATGAGCCGTACCCCGCAACTGGGCAACTTCGAGGAACGACTTCTCACCGAGCTGAAGGAACACGTCGCCACCCGGGGCGTCGAGGCGGCCCCGACCGCCGTCGGGGCGACCCGGCGAGGCTCACGGTGGCGTACACCGGGCTGGCGGCTGGCCGGGGTCGGCGGGCTGGTCGCCCTGCTGACCGTCGCCGGGTTGGCGGTCCAGACGACGGGCGACGCTCCACCGACGGCGAGCGCGGCCGAGATCCTGACCGAGGCCGCGGACACGGCGCGGCAGCAGCCCGACCTGACGGCGCGCCCGGGCCAGTTCCTCTTCGTCGAGCTGCGGGTCAGCCACCGGGAGCTGCCGATGTCCGGCGCGTACACCGAGGAGCGACTCCAGCGTTGGGTGCCGGTCGGTGACGATCGGACCTGGCAGCAGCGGCGGCGGCTGGAGAGCCGCCCGGACGAGTGGCGGACCGACGATGTGTCCCACCTGGCTCCGCCGCCCGGCTACTTCCAGGGCCTGCCCACCGACCCGGAGCGGATGGTCCGGTACCTCCGGGACCACCCGATCCCCCTGGATCTGCCCGCCGGCGCCGACCTGGAGGCCATCAGGAACGACCCGCAGACGGTCTTCACGGACGGGAGTTGGATGCTTGAGGGCTACGTGCCACCGCAGTCGCTCGGCGCGCTGTTCCAGGCGATGGCCCAGGTGCCCGGGGCCACGGTGGTGCCCGGCGACGTGCGGGACGCTGCCGGCCGGCGAGGGGTGGCGTTGCGGACCCCGGGGAGGATCGGCGGGCACAACGACCTGATCTTCGACCGGGAGACCCACGTCTACCTGGGCACGCGCCGGGTTCTGATCCGCGACGGCAAGCAGTCGCTGTATTCGAGCACCGCCGTCATGCGGTTGGCCGTCGTCGATCGGCTGGGACAAACGCCCTGACCGAGCGGTTGGCCGGTGACGCACGTCGGCTGGGGGCGTGATCAGAGTTCGCAGAGGCGGCGGCCGGAGCGGATGTCGTCCAGTGCCGCGTGCAGTTCGCGAATGCGCCGCTCGGCCTCGGCGGTCAGCCGATCGTGCAGACCCTGCCAATCGGCCGGCTCGGGGTTGGGCGGCAGGGTGGCGAGCAGGTCACGGATGTCGTTGACGGTCAGGCCGACGCGCTGGGCCACTCGCGCCACCCTGATCCGACACGCCGCGTCGGGGTCGAAGCGCCGCTGGTTGCCGCCGGTGCGGGCCGCCGCGATCAGGCCCTGCCGCTCGTAGAACCGTACGGCGGAGCCGCTGACCCCGCTCTCCCTCGCCACCTCGCCGACCGTCAACGTGCCCATCGCCACTCCCCCGCCGCCATTGACTTCACCATTAGTTCAAGTCCTAGCGTCCAGAGCATGACACCGCAAGAGAACAATGCACCGCCGAGCATCGCCGTACTCGTCGGGAGCGTCCGTCAATCTCGGGTGGGCCGCTCGATCGCGGACTGGTTCGTCGCCCACGCGGCCCGGCGCAACGGGCTCGACCTGGACCTCGTCGACCTCGCCGAGGTGGCGCTGCCATTCGCCGACACCCCGCCGGGCGGCAATTCGGCCAGCCCGATCAGTGGTCGGTTGGCCGCCGCCGACGCGTTCGTGGTCGTGACGCCCGAGTACAACCACAGCTTCCCGGCCGCGCTCAAGAACGCCATCGACTGGCACTACCAGGAGTGGGTCCGCAAGCCGGTGGCCTTCGTGTCGTACGGCGCTGGTTCCGGCGGCATCCGGGCGGTCGAGCAGCTCCGGCTGGTCTTCGCCGAGGTGCAGGCCGCCACGACCCGCTCCGGGGTGGTCCTCCGGGCACCGTGGGAGCGGCTCGACGACAACGGTCGGCTGGTCGACGACGAGCCGCTGCGGCGGGCCGCCGACGCCACCCTGAGCGAGCTGACCTGGTGGGCCGAGGCGCTGCGCGTCGCCCGCCAGGTCCGGCCCTGAGCCGGGGACATGGACGCGCTCGCACGGCGGCTCGGCTGGTACCTGACCCTGGGTGGCCTGCTCGCGGTGATCGACACCACGGTCACCGTGGTGGCTCTGCCGAAGCTGGTCGACGACCTCGACACCGACCTCACCACGATCGGCTGGGTCACCAGCGGCTACGCGCTCGCCCTGGTCGCGGTGATGCCCACCGCCGCCTGGGCGATCGGCCACTTCGGCGCCCGCCGCACCTACCTGTCCGCGCTGGTGCTGTTCACCGTCGGGTCCGTGCTGGCCGGGGCCGCCTGGAACGTCGAGTCGCTGATCGCGTTCCGGGTGCTCCAGGGGCTGGGTGGTGGGCTGCTCAACCCGGTCGGGATGGCCGTCGCGCTCGCCGCGGTCCCGGCGGGGCGACGAGGACGGATGATGAGCCTGCTCGGCCTGCCGGTCCTGGTCGGGCCGCTGATCGGGCCGGTGCTGGGTGGGCTGTTGCTCGATCAGGCGTCCTGGCGATGGATCTTCTGGATCAACCTGCCGGTGGGGCTGTTGGCGGTGTTGCTCGGCCGGTCGGTGCTGCCGGCCGCCGACCCGCGACGTCCGTCGGTCCGGCTGGACGTCGTCGGTCTGCTGCTGCTCTGCCCCGGCCTGGCGCTGGCGGTGTACGGGCTCAGCGTCACCGGCGAGCGGGGCGGAGTTGTCAGCGCATCGGTGCTGCTGCCGCTCGCGCTGGGCGCCACGCTGGTCGTGATCTTCGCCTGGCGGGCCGGCCGGATTCGGCAGCCCCTGCTGCGCGTGGCCGTCCTGCGAGCCCCGGGGATGGCCGGAGGTGCCGCGACGGTGGCGCTCTTCGCCGCCGGATACTTCGGCTCGTTCCTGATCATCCCGGCCTACGTGCAGGTGGTACGCGGCGACTCGGCCACCCTGGCCGGCGTGATCGGCATTCCGCAGGCGCTGACCACCGGACTGATGCTCCAGGTCGCGACCCGGCTCGTCGACCGCGTCTCGGCGCAGCGGGTGGTCGGGCTCGGCATCGCCGCCGCGGTGGCCGGCACGGTGGCCCGGGTGCTCGTGCTCGACGCCGACACGTCGTACCCGCTGCTGGCCACGCTGGGTGCGGTCATCGGCCTGGGCATGGGCGCCACCCTGATGCCGACGATGACCGCGGCCAGCCGGTCGCTCCCGCCCGAAGATCTGCCGTCCGGCTCCACGCTGCTCACCACGGTGTCGCACACCTCTGTCGCGGCCGGCACGGCGCTCATCGCCGCCGTCCTGTCCTGGCTGACGGATCGGCTGGCCCCCAGCCTGGGCGGCGGGGGCATTACGGCCGCCAACCGACTCGACCCGGCCAGCCGGCTCGGCCTCGCACCGGAACTGGCGCAAGCCACCCGGCTCACGCTCGCGGTGTCGGCCGTGCTGTTGGCGCTCGCCTGGCTGACCAGCCGGCGACTTCCGGGCGCCGCGCCGGATACGAACGAGGCGGCCACCCCGGCGGCGGCCACAGCTCAGTAGTAGACGTCGACCGGTGGCGGGGGTGGCACGTGGCGATACTGCGCCACCCGCACGATCAGTAGCGCTGGCGCAGCAGGCCGGCGGCCTCGACGGCCCAATAGGTGAGGATGATCTGGGCACCAGCCCGCTTGATCGAGGTGAGCGTCTCCAGCATCACCCGCTCGCGGTCGATCCAGCCGTTCGCGGCGGCCGCCTCGACCATCGCGTACTCCCCGGAGACCTGGTAGGCGGCGACCGGGACGTCCACCGCGGCCCGCACCGCCGACACCACGTCCAGGTACGGCAGCGCCGGCTTGACCATCACCAGGTCGGCGCCCTCGGCGACGTCGAGCGCCACCTCGCGCAGCGATTCGCGCAGGTTGGCCGGGTCCTGCTGGTAGGCGCGCCGGTCGCCCTCGAGCGCCGACTCCACCGCCTCCCGGAACGGGCCGAAGAAGGCCGAGGCGTACTTCACGGCGTACGCCAGCACGGCGACGTCCTGGTGTCCGGCCGCGTCGAGCGCCCGGCGCACCACGCCCACCTGGCCGTCCATCATCCCGGACGGCCCGACCATGTGAACCCCGGCGGCGGCCTGGGCCACCGCCATCTCGGCGTACGCGGCCAGGGTGGCGTCGTTGTCCACCCCGCCGTCGGCGGTGAGCACGCCGCAGTGCCCGTGCGAGGTGAACTCGTCCAGGCACAGGTCGCTCATCACGACCGTGCCGTCGCCCACCTCGGACACCACGTCGCGGATGGCGACGTTCAGGATGCCGTTCGGGTCGATGCCGCCGGACCCGGTCGGGTCGCGCCGCTCGGGAACCCCGAAGAGCATAATCCCGCCCACGCCGGCCTGGACCGCCTCGGCGGCCGCCTTGCGCAGGGAGTCCCGGGAGTGCTGGAGCACTCCCGGGAGCGACGCGATGGCCCGCGGCTCGGTGAGCCCTTCCTTGACGAACATCGGCACGACCAGCTCGGCCGGGTCGACCCGGGTCTCGGACACCAGCCGGCGGATCGCCGGGGTGCGGCGCAGGCGACGGGGCCGGATCTCGGGGTACGACATGGAAGGGCCCTCCTGAAGACGACTACCGGAAGCGGAGGGCGGTCGGCCCCTGCACCTTCGAGCCACGGCGCTGCTTGGCCGGCATGGCGGCCAGCTTCTCCCGCAACTCGACGGCGTAGGCGGCGAGCGCCTCCACCAGGTCGGGCACCGAGGCGTGCGGCGGCTGGACGTCGACCCGAAGGCCGAACTCCGTCGCGGTCTCCGCCGTCTTGGGCCCAATCACGGCAACAACGGTGCGCGCGTGCGGCTTCCCGGCGATACCGACCAGGTTCCGCACGGTCGAAGAAGACGTGAAGAGCACCGCGTCGAACCCGCCGGACTTGATCGCGTCCCGGATCTCGGCGGGCGGCGGCGCCGCCCGCACCGTCCGGTACGCGGTCACGTCGTCGACCTCCCAGCCGCGCTCGGTGAGCCCGGCGGCGAGCGTCTCGGTGGCGATGTCGGCACGCGGCAGCAGCACCCGGCCCACCGGGTCGAGGATCTCGTCGTGCGGCGAGAACTCGGCGAGCAGCCCCTCGGAGGACTGCTCCCCGGCGGGGATCAGCTCCGGCTGGATGCCGAACGCGCGGACCGCGTCCGCCGTCGCCTCGCCGATGCAGGCGATCTTGACGCCACCGAAGTGCCGGGCGTCCAGCCCGTGCTCGGCGAACTTCTCCCAGACCGCGCGGACCGCGTTCACCGAGGTGAAGATCACCCAGGCGTACCGGCCGTCGACCAGGCCCTTGACCGCCCGCTCCATCTGCGCCGGGGTACGCGGCGGCTCGACCGCGATGGTCGGCACCTCACACGGGATCGCCCCGTACGCCCGCAGCCGGGCACTCATCGCACCGGCCTGCTCCTTGGTGCGCGGCACGAGCACCTTCCAGCCGTACAGCGGGCGGTTCTCCCACCAGCTCAGCTTGTCGCGCTGGCCCACGCCGGCGCCGACGGTGAGCACCACCCGGCCGGTGAAGCCGAGCGCGGCGGCCACGAAGCTGTCCACCGTCGACGTGGTCGTGTACTGGGTCTCGCCGGTGCCGTCACCGGTCACCCCGACGCCGGTCGTGCCGTCGACCCCGGCGGCCAGCAGGCCGTCCCGGACGGCGGCGAGGTCACCGGCGTCCACGGCCAGCGCGAGCGAGCCCCGGCCGACGGCCGCGGAGAGCGCCTCGAAGTCCAGTGCGGTGACGTCCTCGACGTCCGCGGCGGTACGCACACCCGGCAGCGGAACACCCGCGTAGGTGGCGACGCCCTCGGCCTGGCCGACACCGGGCACCACCTCGAAGTGGGCGGCGGTGCGGGCCACCGCCTGCACCTCCTTGACCACCGAGTCGTGACCGAAAGGGTCACCGGCGACCAGGTGCACCGCGTTCAGCCCGGAACGGGCCGCGGAGATCAGCACCTTCGCCACGTCCCCCGGCGCGCCTTCGGCCGGGGTGAACTCGGCGTCCTCTCTGGCCTCGGCGCGGACGACGGCGAGCAACGACTCGGGGACTCCCCGGTCGTAGATCACCTGGTCGGCGTCGACCAGGGCGTCGTGCGCCCGACGGGTCAGCAGGCCCGGGTCGCCGGGGCCAGCCCCGACGAACGCGATACGGCCGACGGGCTTACGGGTGCGGGTCATTCTGTGCTCCCAAATTGCTGGGTCCCCGGGCCGTTGTGTCCTTCGTGGCCGAGGATCGAGTCGGCGCCGAGTTCGAGGAGTTCGGCGGCGAGTGCCTTACCGATCTCCGCCGCGTCGGCGGGCGTTCCGGTGCGGGACAGCCGAAGGTCACGAGTGCCATCCGGGCTGATCACCGCCCCGCGCAGGTAGATCTCATCGCCGTCGTCACCTTCGGCGAGTTCCGCATAGGCGGCCACGGGTGCGCTGCACCCGGCCTCCAGGGTTTCCAGCAGCGCGCGTTCCGCGGTGACCGCGGCGCGCGACGGTGCGTGGTCGAGCGTCGCGAGCAGCTCGACCAGATCCTGGTCGTCGACCCGGCACTCCACGGCCAGCGCGCCCTGGGCGGGCGCGGGCAGCATCAGCATCGGGTCCAGCGTCTCGGTGATCGCGTCGGTGCGCCCGAGTCGGGCCAGTCCGGCCCGGGCCAGTACGACGGCGTCCAGGTCGGCGTCGGGGCCGAGCACCCGCGCCAGGCGGGTGTCCACGTTGCCGCGGATCGGGGTGACCTCCAGTTGCAGGCCGAGTGCGTGCAACTGGGCGATGCGGCGCAGCGCGCCGGTGCCCACGGTGGCCCCGGGCGGCAGCTCGGCGAGCGTCCGCCCACCCTGCGCGATCAGCGCGTCGCGGGGGTCCTGCCGGGCCGGCACCGCCGCGATGTGCAGCCCGGCGGCGGCGGCCGTGGGCAGATCCTTGTAGGAGTGCACGGCGAAGTCGATCGTCCGCGCGGTCAGTGCGTCGCGCAGCGCCGAGACGAACACCCCGACGCCGAGCCGGTGCACCGGCGCGTGGGAACGGTCGCCCGCGGTGACCACCTCGACCAGCTCGACCGGGCGGCCGGTGGCGGCGGTCAACGCCTCGGCGATCTGGCCGGACTGCGCCATCGCCAGGGCGCTGCCCCGGGTGCCGAGGCGCAGGGGGGCGGTCATCGCGCTCCTCCGGTGGGCGGGATCTGGTCGGCGTTGTCCGTGCCGAGCACCGGGTCGGTGCCGGCGAACACGGCGCCGAGGTCGGGGGTCAGCACCTCGGGGACGGTGTCCACCGGCGAGGTCTGCGGCACCTGGAGGTCGAACAGCTCGCGCAGCAGGGCAGCGTACTGGTCGCCGCCCGGCTCGGCGGCGAGCTGGCGGACCTTCACGGTGGGCTGGTGCAGCAGCCGCTGCACGACCCGGTGCACCGTACGGGCGACCTCGGCACGCAGGTCGTCGTCGAGGTCGGGGCGGCGCTGGGCCAGCCGCCGCAGCTCGGCGGTGACCACGTCGTCGGCCCGACCGCGCAGCGCGGCCACGGTGGGCGCGACGTCGGCGCCGCGCAGCCAGGTGAGGAAGCCGTCCACCTCGCCGAGCACGATCCGCTCGACGGCGGCGGCGTCCGCCGCCGCCGGGCCGTCGGCGAGCAGCGCCGCCATCCGGTCGATGTCGATCACCTCGACGCCGGGCAGGTCGGCGACGCCCTCCTCGACGTCCCGCGGCACGGCCAGGTCGAGCAGGACCAGCGGGCCCCGGGCCGGGTCCCGTTCGGCCAGCGCCGCGCTGACCACCGACCGGGTGAGGACCGGTTCGGTGGACGCGGTGGCGGCCACTACGATGTCCACTGTGGAGAGGGTGTCGGCGAGCTCGGTCATCGGAGCGGCGCTCGCCCCGTACGACTCGGCGAGCCGGACGGCGCGGTCGGTGCCCCGGTTGGTGACGGTGAGCGGCCCGGCGCCCAGTCGGGACAGCGTGGCCACCCCGAGCGAGCCCATCGCACCCGCGCCGATCACCAGGGCGGGGCGGCCGGCGAGGTCGCCGTCGAGGTGCCCGGCGGCCAGCTCCAGCGCGGCGGTGACGACGCTCTGGCCGGCCCGGTCGATGCCGGTCTCGGCGTGGGCGCGCTTGCCGACCCGCAGCGCCTGCTGCATCAGCTCGTGCAGCAGTCGGCCGGCCGAGTCGGCGCCGGTGGCCCAGTGGTACGCGTCGCGCAGCTGGCCGAGGATCTGCGCCTCGCCGACGACCATCGAGTCCAGGCCGGTGGCGACCCGGAAGACGTGGTCCACGGCGGCGGTGTCGTAGTGCACGTACAGGTGGCTGGCGAGCGCCGCCGGCGGGCTGCCGGCCTGCTCGGCCAGGACGGCGCAGACGTCACCGAGCCCGCCGTGGAAACCGGACACGGCGGCGTAGACCTCCACCCGGTTGCAGGTGGAGACGAGCACCGCCTCGCTCACGTACGGCTGGGCGATCAGGTGGTCCAGGGTGCGGGTGAGGTCGGCAGGGGGCACGGCCAGCTGCTCCAGCGTGGCGACCGGGGCGGTCCGATAGGACGCGCCGACGACGAGCAGTTTCACGTGCCGATCGCCTCCTGGGTTTCGGTGGCCGCGAGCCCGCCGGGCAGGGCCGTGAGAGCGGACCCGCCGGTGGCGGGCAGCGCGGTCAGCGACGCCTTGCGGTGCTCGTGGAAGGACAGGATCTGCAGCTCGATGGCGAGATCGACCTTGCGCACGTCGACCCCCTCCGGAACCGAGAGTACGCACGGCGCGAAGTTGAGGATGCTCGTCACGCCGACCGCGACCAGTTGGTCGGCGACGCTCTGGGCGGCGGCGGCCGGGGTGGCGATCACGCCGATCGCGATGGACTCCTCCACGGCGACCGCCGGCAGCTCGTCGACGTGCCGGACCACCAGGCCGTTGATCTCCTCGCCGACCCGGGAGGGATCGGCGTCGAGCAGGGCGGCGATCCGGAAGCCCCGGCTGGCGAAGCCGTCGTAGCCGGCCAGAGCGTGACCGAGATTACCCACGCCGACCAGGGCAACCGCCCGACGCTGGGTGAGCCCGAGCACGTACTCGATCTGCTCGATCAGCAGGGCGACGTCGTAGCCGACGCCCCGGGTGCCGTACGAGCCGAGGTGGGAGAGGTCCTTACGGAGTTTTGCGGAGTTGACTCCGGCGGCGGCGGACAGGCCCTCGCTGGAGACCGTCTCGTGCCCGGCGTCGGCGAGGTTGTGCAGGGCACGCAGGTATTCGGGGAGCCGAGCGACGGTCGCCTCGGGCAGGTCCGGGAGCGCCGGTACGGCACCGGCGCGGCCGGGCGCGCCTGGGTGACGGTGCTGACTCATGAGACTCCGTGCGGTGCGATCCTCGGCCAACTCCGCTGGTCGGCCGCTTATGGACTCCCGCTGGCGACCGAGATTGCCGGCTGTGCTAGCAGGGCGCGTCGGACTCACAGAGTAGGCGCTTGTGAAGACGTGCACAAATCGCGATCTTGCCGCTGCGCGCCGCGACTCCACCAGCACCTCCATTCCACAAGATCGATTTAGCGACTCGGTCGGCTCTCCGCCGGGGCGATTATTGCTCAATCCTGACTTCTCTGACCAATCCCGCGCCGGGCCTCGCCCAGGTCGTCCGGCGGTGGTAGGGGCAGCACTACGAGGGAGAGGCGGGGCTTCGGGATGGGGACACCGAGCCCAACTGCCTAGCCTTTGGGCATGACCGCCGTTGCCGCCAGCGACCAGCCGACGCTGGCACCGAGCATCCCCCGCCAACTCTTCGTCGACTCCGGCTATGTGCTGCTCGGCCTGCCCCTGGCGGTGGCCAGCTTCGTCGTCCTCGTCGTGGGTCTCGTGGTCGGCGTCGGGCTGGTGGTCACGGTGATCGGCCTGCCGATCCTCAGCGGCACCCTGTACGCCGCCCGCGGGCTGGCCGACATCGAGCGCCTGCGGCTGCCCGCCGTGCTGCGGCAGCCGCGGATCCGGCCGCACTACCGGCTGGCCGAGGCGGGCGCCAACGCCTGGCGGCGGATCTTCGTGCCGATGCGCGACGCCCAGTCCTGGCTCGACCTGGCACACGGTGTGCTGCGGCTGATCGTGGCGGGGCTCACGTTCGTGGTGGCCCTGTCCTGGTGGGCCGCCGCGGTCGCCGGCTCGCTCTACTGGGCGTACGACTGGGCGCTCCCCCGGGCCGACGGCGGGGGCGACAGCGACCTGGCCCAACTGCTCGGCCTCGGTGACTCGACCACCGCCCGGATCGGGCTGAACACCGCGATCGGCGTGTTCTTCCTGATCACGCTGCCGATCGTGATCCGAGGCTGCGCGCTACTCCAGGCCAGCTTCGCCAAGGCCATGCTGACCGGGGTGGCCGAGATGCGGGACCGGATCACCGTGCTGGAGGAGCAGAAACGGGCCGCCGTCTCCGCCGAGGCGTCCGCGCTGCGCCGGCTGGAACGCGACATCCACGACGGCCCGCAGCAGCGCCTGGTCCGGCTGGCGATGGACCTCAGCCGGGCCCGGATGCAGCTCGCCACCGACCCGGCCGCGGCCGGCCGGACCATCGACGAGGCGGTCACCCAGACCAGGGACACCCTCGCTGAACTGCGGGCGCTGTCCCGGGGCATCGCCCCGCCGATCCTGGTGGACCGGGGGCTGCCCAGCGCCCTGGCCGCGCTCGCCGGTCGAGGACTGATCCCCATCGAGCTGCAGGTGGACCCGCAGCTCGGCACACCGGGCGGGCGGCTCGACCCGGCCGTGGAGAACACCGCCTACTTCGTGGTGGCCGAGGCGCTGACCAACATCGCCAAGCACAGCCGGGCCACCGAGGCCGTGGTCGCCGTGGCCCGGCAGGGCGCCCACCTCCAGGTGCGGGTGGGCGACGACGGGCAGGGCGGCGCGGACCTGGCCAAGGGGCACGGGCTGGCCGGCATCGCCGACCGGGTCCGGGCGGCCGGCGGCGAACTGTCCGTGATCAGCCCGACCGGTGGCCCGACCGAGATCCGCGCCGAGTTTCCCCTGTGAGCCGGCGGATGCCGCGCCGGGCCGGCCCGGCGGGCCGGACGTGGTAGACACCACAGCCATGCGCATCGTGATCGCCGACGACGGCGTCCTGCTCCGCGAGGGGCTGGTGCGGCTGCTGACCGAGAGCGGCCACCAGGTGGTGGCCGCCGTCGGGGACGGCGACGCCCTGGTCGAGGCGGTGGTGGAGCACCAGCCGGACGTGTCGATCGTCGACGTCCGGATGCCACCGACACACACCGACGAGGGTCTGCGGGCGGCCGTCGAGGCGCGTCGGCTGGTGCCGCGTACCCCGATCCTGGTGCTCTCCCAGTACGTCGAGGTGTCGTACGCCGATGACCTGCTGGCGACCACCGGCGGTGCCGGCGGCGGCATCGGCTACCTGTTGAAGGACCGGGTGGCGGCGATCGACGAGTTCCTGGACGCCCTGCGCCGGGTGGCGGGCGGCGGCACGGTGCTCGACCCGGAGGTGGTCGGCCAGCTCTTCGCCCGACGGCGCCGCGACGACCCGCTGCGGGAGTTGACCCCGCGCGAGCGGGAGGTGCTCGCCCTGATGGCCGAGGGGCGTTCCAACACGGCCATCGCCCGCGCCCTGGTGGTCAGCGACGGCGCGGTCGAGAAGCACGTGCGCAACATCTTCACCAAGCTCACCCTGCCGCCGGACACCGAGCAGCACCGGCGGGTGCTGGCCGTCCTCACCTACCTGCGGAACTGACCTCCCGGGCCAGGGCCACCGCGTCGGTGAGGGTGTCGGCCACCGGGTGACCGGAGGCGCGCAGCCGGGCCGGGTCGGTGAACCCGCCGGTGTAGAGCACGGCGCGGCCGCCCACCGCGAGCGCGGCGTCCGCGTCGTCGATGGAGTCGCCGATCAGCACCACCGACGTGCCGTCCACGCCCAGCTCGGCCAGGTGCTGCCGAAGCGACTCGGCCTTGCGGTCGCCACCGACCGCGGCCCGCAGCCCGTCGACCCGGGTGAAGTGGCCGGTCAGCCCGAAGGTGTGCACGGTGGGCACCAGCTCCTCGTGGAACCACATGGAGAGCAGGCTCTGGCTGCCCGGCCAGGACGCCATCGCGTCGCGCGCGTCGGCGGCCAGCTCGCAGGTGGTCAAACCGGTGCGGTACGCGTCGTGGAAGATCCGGTCCAGTCGGCCGAACTCGTCGTCGTCCACGGCCTGCCCGAGCACCTCGGCGTAGTACTCGGCGATCGGCCGGCGAAACCGCACCCGGTGCTCGTCGAGAGTGACGACCGGCCCGCCCAGGCTCGCGAACACGACGTTGGTGGCGGACACCACCAGGCTGAGGTCGTTGAGCAGGGTGCCGTTCCAGTCCCAGACCAGGTGGGGATGCGCGGAGGTCATCAGAGCACCCTAGCTAGGCAGCGCTCAGAGCTGTGGCGTGGTCAGGTCCCGCAGCAGCCGGTCCTCCTCGACCCGCCAGTAGCCGTGCTCCTTGCCGTCGAGCATCACCACCGGCAGCCGGTCCCCGTACTCCCGCTCCAGCTCCACGTTGTCGGTGACGTCCCACTCGACCCACTTGTCGCCGGTGACCGCCACGACCCGATCGAGGGCCGCCTTCGCGTCGTCGCACAGGTGGCAACCGGGCCGGGTGATCAGGGCGAGCCGGGCGTCAGTGGACATCGGTTACCTCCGTGCGGGTGTCGGCGTCAGCCGGCGGGCCGGCCGGCGTCGCCGACCGGAGTTGGGTCTTGCGTACCTTGCCGATCGCCGAGTGGGGCAGGGCGTCGACGAACTCGACGACGGTCGGGCACTTGAACCGGGCCAGGTTGCGTGCGCAGTGGGTGAGCAGTTCCTCGCCGGTCACCGGCCGACCCGGCGCCGGCACCACGTACGCCCGCACAGTCTCGCCGGTCCGCGGGTGCGGCACACCCAGTACCGCCGACTCGGCCACCCCGGGGTGCCCGGCGAGCACCAGCTCGACCTCGCGCGGATAGACGTTGAACCCGTTGACCAGGATCAGCTCGCCGAGCCGGTCGACGAGGAAGAGGTCGCCGTCGGAGTCCGCGTACGCGATGTCGCCGGTGCCCCACCAGCCGTCGGCGTCCGGGCCGTCGCGCCCGTCGGGCCAGTAGCCGGCGAAGAGGTTGGGGCCGGCGACCACGATCTGACCCGGGTCGGTACCGGGCGCGATGTCGGAGATGTCCAGCTCATCCGGGTCGTCGTCGGGAACGGTCAGGCCGTCGCGCCACAGGTCCGCGCCGGCGGCGTCGACCAGGCGCAGTCGCACGCCGGGCAGCGGCCGGCCGATCGAGCCGGCCTTGGCGGCCCCGCCGACCAGGGTGGAGGTGAGCACCGGAGCGGTCTCGGTGAGGCCGTACCCGACGTGCACGGGGTGGCCGGTGGTCGCGGTGAAGCGCGCCGCGACGGCGGGGTCCAGCGGAGCCGCGCCGCAGACCGCGATCCGCACGGACGCGGTGGCCGTGCGGGCCGTGGCCGCGCCGGCCCAGGCCAGGAACATCGACGGTACGCCGATGAGGACGCTGACCCGGTGCCGGGCGATCTCGTCGAGCCCGGCGGTCGGCCCCGGCTCGTCGAGCAGCACACCGGTCGCGCCATGGTGGACGACCGCGCCGAGCCCCGAGTTGAGCCCGTACGCGTGGAACAGCGGCAGCGCGAGCAGAACGGTGTCCGTCGGACCGACGACGGGTGGCTCGATGCGGTCGACCTGCTCGTGGTTGGCCAGCAGCGCCCGGTGCGAGAGCATCGCGCCCTTGGGGTGCCCCTCGGTGCCGGAGGTGTAGAGGAGTACGGCCAGGTCGTCCCCGCCCCGGCGCGGGTGCGGTGTCGGCTCGGGGGCCTCGGCGGCCGGCCGCGGCGGTGCGCCGTGCACGGCGGTGAGCGCGGGCAACCCGGCGGACACCTCGGCGGCGAGGCCCCGGATCCGGTCGGCGCCGAGGAGCACCGACGCGCCGGAGTCGGCCAGCACGTGGCGTAGCTCCGGGGCGGTGAAGCCGGGGTTGACCGGCACCGCGACCAGCCCGGCACGCAGCGCGCCGAGCAGGCCGATGACGAAGTCGGGGGTGTTGGGCAGCGCGATCGCGACGCGCGGCGGCGGATCGCCCGGACGGGTGTGCGGCGCGACGGCGGCGAGACCGCGTGCGGCGGCGTCCACCGCCGCGTCCATCTCGGACCAGGTGATGCTCTGCTCGCGCCAGTGCAGCGCGGGCCGGTCGCCGTACTCGAGAGCCGCCCGGTGGACCCGGTCGGCGAGGTTCGGCGCGGGGTTCTCCGCTGCGTCCTGCACGGTGACCGAGTCTGGCACAGCGGGCGGCGACTGGCCACGCCCGACGGTCGGGGTGAGCGCCGGACAGACCCGGTGGCCGGCGTCCCGTGTACGGGACGGTCACCGTGCCACCGGCGGTCCGATCGAGTCCTGCCGGTGGGACGAGTGACGCCCCCGACCGACGGTTCGGCCGGGGCGCGGCGGCCACCGGCCGGGGAGGGTCACCCGAACGGGCAATGCACCCCCGACCAGGGAATCCATCCTGGATCACCGGGCCGGGGAAATGTCAATCGCACACGACGGACAACCGGTCCGCCGACGGTGCGGCAGAGCGGGAAATACTTCCGCCCTGTGTAACGGACTTGCCACGCGCGGGTGACGTTGGCCCTATTATCACTCGGGTCGGCTCACCCCATTTGCCGTGAGTCGACACCCCTCAGCCCGAGGAGGCCCCCGTGCCTGTGAGCGCATTGGACCAGCACCTCAAGGGGTACTGCCGCCCGTCGGCAAACCCCGGAACCGTCCTGCCCGACCGGAAGCCCGGTCGGTCGACCCCGACGATCCACAGACCGGCCCGCCCGGCGACCACCGGGACGGGGGCGACACGGTGACCACCTTCGGTTACGCGGAACGTCCGGCCGGCCTGACCGGTCAGCCGACCCGCGCCCAGATCAACGAGCGGCCGGCCGCCCGCGCTCCGCTGGACGAACCGCACGGCGCCGCCACCCACGGCGACGGTGCGGCGCAGCGGACCCGCAACCGCCCGCACACCAACGAGCCGCCACCGCGTCCGGCGGTGCCCGGCGGGAACGCCCGGCCGACCGGTGGCCGGGTCGCGGTACCGTCCCGGCCGACCATGCCGACGCAGGGCCGGCGGACCGGCGACACGCCGACGACGACCGCCGACCCGGCGGCGGGTGAGACGGCGGTGATCCCGGCGGTGCCGGCCGCCGCCACGACGCCCACCACCACGACGCCGACGGGCTTCCCGAGCCGCCCGGACCCGTCCGACCCGGCCACCGAGGTCTGGACGCTGGTCGAGCGGGCCCAGGCTGGCGAGTCCGAGGCGTTCGGCCTGATCTACGACCGGTACGTCGACACGGTGTTCCGGTTCGTCTACTTCCGGGTCGGCAACCGGCAGCTCGCCGAGGACCTCACGTCGGACACGTTCCTGCGCGCCCTCAAGCGGATCGGCAGCTTCACGTGGCAGGGGCGCGACCTGGGCGCCTGGCTGGTGACCATCGCCCGCAACCTGGTCGCGGACCACTTCAAGTCCGGCCGGTACCGGCTGGAGGTCACCACCGGCGACGTGCTCGACGCCGACCGGGAGGACCGGGGCCCGGAGGGCAGCCCGGAGGCGGCGGTGGTCGAGCACATCACCAACGTCGCCCTGCTGACCGCCGTGAAGCAGCTCAATCCGGAGCAGCAGGAGTGCATCGTGCTCCGCTTCCTCCAGGGCTTCTCGGTGGCCGAGACCGCCCGGTCCATGGGCAAGAACGAGGGTGCCATCAAGGCCCTCCAGTACCGGGCCGTCCGGGCGCTGGCCCGGCTCCTCCCCGACGGCTTCCAGCCGTAATTTCCTTCGGCGGGACCGATGGATGTCGATCGACATCCGTGCAGCTCAGGGTCGGTCCCGCCGGGTGACGACGATCACTTTCTGTGATTTTCGCCCCGCCAGGCCCGTAACCCGTGCCCGGTCCGCCGCGTTTCTCCGGGTGCGACCGGTGGTTGCCCGGCAGGCCCGGGTCACCGAGGTCCGACCGGTACGCCGGGCGGCACCTCACCTCCGTGGTGTCACACTGCCGCGCGGTCGCTGGCAACGACGGCGGCCGACCGGCCGTGACCAGCGAGAGGAGGTGCCTGCGGTGGACAACATCCTCTTCTCCCGCCGGCGCGCCGAGCGCTTCGCGCAGCTTCTCGAGGAGGCCAACGGCGGCCGGCGGCACCACGTCCGGTCCCGCGTGGACGGTCAACTCGCGCCGCTCGTCGCGGTGGGCCAGCGGCTCAGCGTCGATCCCCCGGCGATCGAGGCGGACCCCGAGTTCCGCACCGGCCTGCGGGCGATGCTGCTCGCCACCGCCGAGCGGGAGGGGTTGGGCAACGCCCCGACGGCCGGCGAGACGGCCACCACCCGTCCCGCCACCACCGCCCGCGGGCCGCTGCTGCCGGCGGTCACCGCCCGGCGCGCGAGGGCCCGAGCCGCGATCCTGGTCGGCGTCGCCGCCGGTGCCATCGCCGTCTCCGGCATCTCCGCCGCCAGCGAGGACGCCGTTCCCGGCGACGCGCTGTACGGCATGAAGCGCTCGACGGAACGCGCCCAGCTCGCCCTGGCCAGCTCGGACATCAGCCGTGGCCAGCTCTTCCTGGACTTCGCCCGGACCCGGCTCGGTGAGGCCGCCAAGCTCCGCGGTGACCGGATCGGCTACAGCACGGTCCTCGACGACATGGACGCCGACACCCGGCAGGGTGTACGTCTGCTGACCTCGGCGGCGGTGCAGCGGGCCGAGCCGGCCAGCCTGGACACCGTCAACACCTTCGTCACCAGTCAGCGCCGGGCGGTGAGCAAGCTGCTCGACGGGGCCAACCGGGCCGACCGGGAGCGGACCCGCCAGTCGCTGGCGCTGCTGGACAGCATCCGGGAGCGCTCCGACGAGCTGCGCGCGTCGATCGCCTGCGGCCTCCCGGCACCGGCGGGCAGCGACGCCCTCGGCCCCGCCCCCACCGCCTGCCCCGGCACCCGCTGACCCCCAATACCCCAGGTCCGGCCAGCTCCGCCGCAGTTCACCGCGTGCCCGACTCCACGACCAGGTGGCCGGATACCCTCGCTGAGGGGCATCCGTCGTACCCGGCGAGGAGGGGAGTCGCGTGGCGCGTAGCCGCAAGGTGACGGTCAGCACCGACGCCCACGGTCACACCGCAGGCTGGGCGGAGACCGAGCTGGCGCCGGTGATCGCACCCGTGCCGGATCCGGGCGCCGCGGCCTTCTTCGACGTGGACAACACGATGATGCAGGGCGCCTCGATCTACTGGTTCGCCCGCGGGCTCGCCGCCCGCAACTACTTCACGACGACCGACCTGGCCCGCTTCGCCTGGCAGCAGCTCCGGTTCCGGGTGCTGGCCCGGGAGCACGCCGGTGACATGTCGCTGGCGAAGGAGGCCGCGCTGGCCTTCGTCCAGGGCTGGCGGGTGGACGACGTGGAACGCCTCACCGAGGAGATCTTCGACGAGCTGATGGCCCCCCGGATCTGGGCCGGCACCCACCGGCTCGCCCAGGGGCACCTGGACGCCGGCCAGCGGGTCTGGCTGGTGAGCGCCGCGCCGGTGGAGATCGGCCGGGTGATCGCCACCCGCCTCGGCCTGACCGGCGCGATCGGCACGGTGGCCGAGGTGCTCGACGGGGCGTACACCGGGCGGTTGGTGGGTGATCTGATGCACGGCCCGGCGAAGGCCGAGGCGGTGACCCAGCTCGCGGCCGTGGAGGGGCTGGATCTCAGCCGCTGCGCGGCGTACAGCGACTCGGCCAACGACCTGCCGCTGCTGTCCGCCGTGGGCCGGGCGGTGGCCGTCAACCCGGACGGCACCCTGTTGCGGCAGGCCCGGCAGCACGGCTGGGAGGTACGGGACTTCCGCACCGGCCGCCGCGCGGTCAAGATCGCCGTACCGTCGACCGCGGCGGCCGGGCTGGTCGCCGGAGCGGTCACCGCCGGGCTGGCGCTGCAACGCCGCCGCCGCGCCGGCTGACCGGCCGCCACGGGCGGCTAGGGGCCGAACGGGTCCGGACGTCGCTCCAGCAGCGTGTGCAGGGTCTGCTGGATCGTCTCGCGTACCTGGTCGGCGAGGTTGAAGACGACCAGCGGATCGTCCGCCGAGTCGGTCAGGTGGGCGGTGGGGATCGGCGGGCAGAACTCGATCAGCCACTTGCTGGGCAGCGGCACCATGCCCAGCGGCCCGAGCAACGGGAAGGTCGGCGTGACCGGGAAATACGGAAGTTTGAGCAGTCGGGCGAGGGGCTTGATGTCGGCGAGCATCGGGTAGATCTCCTCGCCGCCGACGATGGCGACCGGCACGATCGGGGTGCCCGTCCGCAGCGCCGCCGAGACGAATCCGCCCCGGCCGAACCGTTGCAGCTTGTACCGGTCGGCGTAGAGCTTGCCGATGCCCTTGAAACCCTCGGGGAACACGCCGACCAGGTCACCGCCGCCGAGCAGCCGTTCGGCGTCCGGGTTGCAGGCCACCGTGCCGCCGGTCTTGCGGGCGATCTCCGACACCACCGGCATCCGGAACACCAGGTCGGCGCCGAGCAGGCGCAGGTAGCGGCGGGCGGGGTGCTTGTCGTGCAGCGCCGCCGAGAGGATCAGCGCGTCCAACGCCACCGTGCCGGAGTGGTTGCCGACCACCAGGGCGGGCCCGTCGACGGGCACGTGCTCCACCCCGCTGACCTCGGTGCGGAACCAGTCCCGGTAGAGCAGGCGCAGCAACGGGTGGAAGACCGCGTCGGTCAGATCCGGGTCGAAGCCGAACTCGTCGACCTCGTACTCGCCGGACAGCCGCCGACGCAGGAACGCCAGGCCGCCGGCGACCCTGCGGTCCCACTGGTCCCGGGGCCGGTCCGGCACGGCCGGCGCGGTGCCGCCGGGCGTCCCGTCGGCGGCCCGGTCGCCGTCCAGGCTCACCGGCTCGCCACTGGCCGTGGTGTCGACCTCGTCGCTGGCCGTGGTGTCGACCTCGTCGCTGGTCGCGGTGTCGACCTCGTCGGCCGGCGTCGGGGTCGGTGCCAAATCGGCCGCCGGCCGGTGTCCGTTGCGCCGCGCCGGCTCCGCGTCCAACGCGGGCGACTGCTGCGGTACGTCGAACCGGCCGATCCCCTGCGGGTCGCGCCCCTGCCCCGACCCGGTCATGACGCCACCTCGGTCCGCGGCTGCGGGGCCCGCACAACCGGCTGACTTCTCGCGCTCACGACGTCCGCTCCCGCACCGCGGCGCGGACCTGACGGATGCCGTCCAGGACCAGCTGCTCGGCAGCGGCCAACTGACTCCGGGTGACCACCACTCCGCCGTGGTGGGCGCGGATGAAGTCGTCGAAGGCCTCGGCGGTGGAACGGGGTGTGAAGCCGTACTCCTGCTCAAGGCGGGTGGTGTCGACGACGCGCCCGTGCACGAAGAGGTCGACCTGGTCCAGGCCGTACCTCCCGAAGCCCATGCTGCGGGCCAGCGCGGCGGCACCCGACAGCCCCGGCTCCAGCACCGGCACGGCCACCCGACCGGCGCGCCGGATCGCCTGGGACAGCGACAACACGCCCGGACCGGCGACGTTGTAGGTGCCGGGGTGATCCTCCACGATCGACCGGTGCAGCACCTCCAACGCGTCGTCGAAGTGCAGGAACTGCAACCGGGGGTCACGGCCGAAGACGGTCGGCACGAACGGCTGCGCGAAGTAGCGGGTCAACGTGGTGTCGGCCGTCGAGCCGATGAACGGGGCGAACCGCAGCACCGTCGCCGTGACGTCGGACCGTCGGCGGCGGAAGCCGCGAACGTACCCCTCGACGTCCAGGATGTCGCGGCCGAACCCGCCGCGCGGCACCTCGCGCGGCTCGGTCTCCTCGGTGAACACGGCCGGGTCCCGGAACGACACGCCGTACGCGGCGGTGGACGACCGGACCACGAGTTTGCGCAGCCGGGGTGCCCGTTGGCAGGCGGCGAGCAGCTGCATCGTGCCGATGACGTTCTGCTCCTTCATGCCGGACCGGCCGCCGTGCTGCGGGTCGGGGGCGCTGACCAGCGCGAGGTGCACCACCGCGTCGACGTCCAGGTCGGCGAGGAGACCGCCGAGTGAGCCGGCGTCGACGCGGATCCGTTCGACCCGGTCCAGCAGGTCGCTGAACTCGGCACCGGCCTCCGGGGCGTCCACCCCGATGACCCGCTCGATACGCGGGTCGGCGGCCAGCCGGGCCGCCACGTGAGCGCCCAGGTAACGGCTCACCCCGGTGACGACGACGACCCCCGGAGCACCTGAGGTGCTACCGGGGGTCATCTGACGCACCTACCCCGACAGGAGGGATCGAGCCGGGACGACCACGGCCTGATCACCTGAGCCTCCGGAGGTCGACAGTTTGGCAAGTGACGCCGGACGCCGGGCGCGAAGCCCGGCGGCGATCACTTGCCGAGACGGCGACGCTGGACGCGGGTCTTGCGCAGCAGCTTGCGGTGCTTCTTCTTAGCCATGCGCTTACGGCGCTTCTTGACCACCGAGCCCATACGACAGCCTTTCGATACAACGTGCGGGGCGGACCGGGTGACACCACGCAGGTGGCGACGGCGACCGCTTGCGGACAACGGACCGGACCAGTCTGGGCGGCGGGGCGCACCGGTGGGGTCTCGGTCGGGCTCCAGGGTAGCCGCAGAGCGTCAGCAGGACCAACGCGCCCCCGTCGATGCCGCTTTCGGTACGCGAGCGCGGGGCTCGCGAACGCGCTCCTCCTGCTCACCGATGCCCGTTACGTCGCACTCGATCCGGGAGCCGGTGGCTCAGGCGGTTTCCTGAAACGCGCCCCGGAGATACTCGTGTACGGCGTGCTCGGGCACCCGGAACGACCGGCCGACCCGGACGGCGGTCAGCTCGCCGCTGTGCACGAGGCGATAGACAGTCATCTTCGACACCCGCATGACCGTTGCCACCTCGGCGACGGTCAGGAACTTGACATCCGACAGCCGTCCGTCGGACTGCGACCCGGCCATGGCTCACCGACCCATCCCATGCCCGGCGCGTGCCAACCCGACGGATGCTCCGGGCCGGGCGGCGACGCGCGTGTTACCAGTACGGTAGCGGGGCCGCTGTGACCGGCGCGATCCCTTCGTACAACTGATCATGTTTTGGGTCGCCGGTTCACCCGATCCGTGCTCCCGGTACGTCCCCGCCCGCTCCGGTCGTCCGGTTGCCGCTCACTCGGCGCGCAGCGCGACCACCGGGTCGAGCCGGCCGGCGCGCTGCGCGGGGACCACGCCGAAAACGATGCCCACCGCCGCCGACACGCCGAACGCGAGCGCCAACGACCACCAGGTGATCGCCGCGGGGATCGGTGACAGCGCGTCCACCAGCAGCGCGGTGCCCACACCCAACGCCATTCCGGTCAGCCCGCCGATCGTGGTGAGCAGCACCGCCTCCAACAGGAACTGCACGCCGATGTCGCGGGGTCGGGCGCCGACGGCCTTGCGCAGACCGATCTCCCGGGTCCGTTCCCGGACGCTGACCAGCATGATGTTGGAGACGCCGACCCCACCGACGAGCAGCGAGATGCCGGCGATGGCCGCCAGCACGCCGGTGAGTACGCCGAGGATGTCGCCGAGCACACCGAGGATCTGCTGCTGGGTGACGGCGCTGAACTCGGTGTCCGGGTGTCGGCGGTTCAGCTCGGCGACGATCCGCTCGCCCAGTTCGTCGATCCGCTCCCGGTCCGGTGCCTTCACGGCGATGCCGTCCACCCGTTGGGTGCCCCAGAGCCGCTGCGCGGCCGTCACCGGCACGTGCACCTCGTCGTCGCGGTCGACGCCGAGGCTCTGCCCGAGCGGCGCGAAGACGCCGATGACCCGGAACCGTACGCCGGCCAGCGTCACCTGCTGGCCGAGCGGATCCCGGTCCGGGAACAGCGCCCGGGCCACCGAGTCGCCGAGCACCGCCACCCGCCGGCTGGTGTCCACGTCCGTGCCGGTGAGGTAGCGGCCCCGGGCCAGCGAGCGGGTGAACACCGTCGGGGTCGTCTCCAGCACGCCCTGCACGGTGGTGAAGTCGGAGCGGGCACCGGCGCGCGCGGTCGCCCCGGAGGCGACAGTGACCGCGACCCGCTCCGGATCGCCGACCACCCGGGTCACCGCGTCCACGTCCTTGAGGGTCAACGGCGAGACCACCGGCGCGGTGCCCACCTCGATCTTGCCGGGGACGACCAGCAGCAGGTTGGAGCCGAGCCCCTCGACCTGCTGTTCCACCTGCTGCTTGGTGCCGGTGCCGATGGCCACCAGCAGCACCACCGAGGCCACCCCGATGATCACGCCGAGCATGGTGAGCGCGCTGCGCAGTCGGTTGGCCCGGAGCGCGTCCAGCGCCACCCGCCACGCCTCGGCGACCCTCACGCCACACCTCCGGGCCGACCGACCTCGGCGCCACCCGGAGCGGGCTCCTGCGGAAGGCGCCCGGTGGCTCCGGCGGCGCCACCGGAGCCACCGGACGGGTGCCCCGGGCCGCTTCCGGAAACGGATCGGGGCTCCGCGCTGGGAGCGGGCACCAGTGTCTCAGGTCGATCGTGGTCGACGGACAGCGGTCGATCATGGGGGTCGTCGCTGTCCGTCACGACCACCCCGTCCCGCATGGTGATCCGGCGGGCGGCCCGGCCCGCCACCTCCTGGTCGTGGGTGACCATCACCAACGCGACACCGGACTCGGCGTTCAGCTGCTCCAGCAACTCCAGCACGGCGGCGCCGGTGACGCTGTCCAGGTTGCCGGTCGGCTCGTCGGCGAGCAGCACCGTCGGCTCGGTGACCAACGCTCGGGCGATGGCCACCCGCTGCTGCTCACCGCCGGACATCTGGTTGGGACGGTGGTCCAGCCGGTGCCCGAGGCCCACCCGGCCGAGCATCGCCGCCGCCCGTTCCCGGCGCTGCCGGGCCGGCACACCCCGGTAGACCAGCGGCAACGCCACGTTCTCCACCGCCGAGGTACGCGGCAGCAGGTGGAACGCCTGGAAGACGAAACCGATCGTCTCGTTGCGCAGGGTGGCCATCTCCGGCGGGGACAGGGCGTTGACGTCCCGTCCACCGATCACCAGCCGACCGCCGGTGGGCCGGTCCAGCCCGCCCAGCAGGTGCATGAGGGTGGACTTGCCGGAGCCGGACGGCCCGACCAGCGCCACGTAGTCACCCGGGTGCACGATCAGCGACACCCCGCGCAGCGCCTCCACCGACACACCGTCGAGCTGGTACGTCCGGGAGACGTCCACCGCCTCGACGGCCGGGACGCGTTCCGCCGTCGACCCGGCTTCCGGCCGGTCGCCGACCGGTCCCGTCACCGGACTTCCTGGCCGTCGCGGACCTGGTCGGTGCCGCGCACCACGATGCGGTCGCCGGGCTGCACGCCGTTGAGGATCTGCACCAGGTCCGATCCCTGGACACCCACGGTCACCGGTGCCCGGTCCGCCCTACCGTCGCGGACCACCCAGACGGCGTCCCGGCCGTCGGCGGAGAACACCGCCGAGGCGGGGACGGTGACCGCGTCGGCGGCCTCGCGTACCCGCAGGTGCACGATCGCGTTCATGCCGGGCCGGGGCGTCGGTGCCGGCTCGCCCTCGGCCAGCTGTCCCGCGCCGAGCGTGAGGCGTACCCGGTAGGTGACCCCGCCCTGCGCGGAGCTGGTGGGGAGCACGTCGACCGAGCGGACGGTGGCGTCGTAGCTGGCGGCGGTGACGGCGTCCAACTCGACCGTGGCGGTCACACCGGTTCGGACCAGCAGCACGTCGGTCTCGTCCACCTCGGCGAGCAGCCCCAGCTGCCCGGTGTCCACCACGGTCAGCACCGGCGTGCCGGCGGTGACCTGACCGCCGACCGCGACCGCGTCGTCGACCCCGGCCGGTGGCGCGCCCTGGCTGGGTGCCAGCACGGACGGGTCGATCCCGGCCCCACCCGCCTGCTCCAGCAGCCCGGCGAGGCCACCGTTCGCGCCCCCGCCGGCCCGGGTGCCGCCCGGCTGCACCACGCCGGCGATCGGGGCGCGCAGGGTCAACGCGTCGACGGTCGCCTTCGCCAGGTCGTACGCCTGCTGGGCCTGGAGCCGCTGCGCCGCGGAGAGCGCGCCGACGGCGGAGCTCAACCCGTTGATCCCCCGTTGCACCGCGCGGACGGCCGCGTCGGCGCTGCGCGCGGCGGCGGCGTACTGGCGCTGCGCCGACGTCACCTGGGTCAGCAGCGCGTCGCGCAGCTGCGGGTCGGCGATCTTCTCGGCGGCCGTGCGGGCGGCGTCGAACGCCTCGTCGGCGGCCTTGTCGGTGCCGCGCCGGCTGCCGGTCAGGTCTCCGGTGGAGGCGCCGCGACCGGCACGCTTCGCCGCGTCCAGCGCCTCCTTCGCCTGGCGCAGTCGCTGCTGCGCGGACGGCGAATCGACCACGGCCAGCACCTGACCCCGCTTCACCCGCTGTCCGGGTTGGACGCGCAGGCTGGCCAGGGTGCCGTCGGAGGAAGCGGTGAGGGTGGCGGCGGCCCGCGCGGTCACCGTTGCCGGGGCGTCGATCACCTCGGTCACCGGGTTGCGGGCCGCCGAGGCCAGCGCGACGGGCGGCTGATCGTCGCCGCAGGAGGCGGCCGTGGTGGCGGTGAGGACGGCGACGGCGGTCAGGGCGATGAGCAGGCGGGGCCGGATGGTGCTGGCCGGCCGGGGTGACTGAGGGCGGCGCACCCATCGATCGTACGGCGCACCGTCACCGCGGCCCCGCAGGCGTCAGGCGGCGGTGGCGCGGACGTACGCCACGCACTCGTCGTGCAGCGTCGACCACTGCTCGCCGAACGCCTGCCTGGCGGCGACGTCGAGCGTTCTGCGCTCGTGCACCACGGTCTTGAAGAAGGCGAGCACCCGCTGCGACCCGTACCGGTCGACGAGGTGCCGGACGGCGAGGTACCCGATGCCGTAGCTGCCCCCGACCCGCTCGGCGGAGGCGTCGTCGGCGGGGGTGACTCCGTCCAGTTGGCCGTCCCACCCGCCGCGGACCAGCTTCCGTACCTCGGCCAGCCCCTCGTACCGTTCCACCGGCCGGCCGCCCGCGCCCGCGAACTCGGCCAGCCCTTCGACGAGCCACCAGGTCAGCTTGCCCGGGTATCCGCGCTCCGGCAGGGACGCCGCATGGGTCAACTCGTGCCGGAGCAGCTCGTCGGCACCGCTGCTGGTCAGCCCTTCGGCGTTGAGCACGACCTCGTGGTGGCCGCCGCCCACGGTCACCGCGTAACCGCCGGTCCACTGTGGTCGACCGCCGCCGTACCAGCGCTGCCACTCGGTGCGACCCGCGTAGAAGATCCGGTAGCGATCGGGTGGTGAGCCGGCGGCCACGTACCCGTCGGCGACCCTGGCCGCCGCCTCCGCCTGGGTGAGCAGGCCGGGCAGTTTGGCACGCAGCGCCGGTGTGGTGGCGACGATGGTGCGCGGGCCGACCGCCACGGCCAGGTCGCTGATCTCCCACGGCCGGGTGCCGGTCTCGGCGGACTTGGACTCCTCCAAGGCGACCAGCAGCGGCTGGTCGCCGTTCTCCCGCCAGCGGGTGCCGATCAGCACCGGGCTGGGCTGGCAGCCCGGGGCCACGAAGCAGTACTGGAAGCGCACCAGCAGCCGCCACTCGCCCGCCTTGCCGACGACCGGCACGGGCAGGCCACTCGGTTCGGCCCGCCAGACGGTCACCTTGAGGGCGCGCAGCGCGGCGAAGCGGCGACGCAGGTCGGTGTGCGCGGCCGGTTCGGCGACGGCGAGGTAACCGGCCCGATCACCGCCGAGCAACGCGGAGGACTGGCGCCGGAGCTGGGCGGTCATCCGGTCGGACAGCCCACGGGCGACCGCGGTGGCCGGATCGTCTGTCGCCGGGGCCCCGATCCGACTGATCGTGGGGCGGCCACCGGCCTCGCGGACCACCCCCACCACCAGCAACGCCGGCAGGCCGCAGCCCAGGACCAGGACGATCACCACGAACGCCGTCCACAGCGGCCAGAGCCGCCGCGGTGCCGGGCGCTGCACCCCGTCAATCACTCGCCGAAGGGTACGACCATTCGTCCCATCGAGCGAGGCCGACCCCGTCCGGACGGGTACGGCTCACCCGGCGGCGGACGGCCACGATCGGAATGCCACATCCAGGCCGGCGACCAGTTGCTGGTACGAGCGGTCCACCTCGCGGGGCAGACCGAAACCCCCGGCGGCCTCCAGCGCGACGAATCCGTGCAGGGCGCTGCGCAGTGCCCGGGTCGCGTCGACCGCGTCGTCGTCGGTGAGCCCGTACCCGCGCAGCACCGCATAGATGGCGGCGACCGCCCGCGTCCCCGCCTCGACGTGCTCGGGGTCGGCCGGGTCGGGCACCCGCTGGGTCGCCGGGTAGCGGCCGGGGTGCCGGTGGGCGTAGTCGCGGTAGGCGTCGGCCATCGCCCGTAGCGCGTCCCCGCCGGCCCGACCGGCGGCGGCCGTGGTCAGCTCGGTGGCCAGCTCGGCGGTGGCCAGCGCGGAGAGCTTCTGGGCCAGTGCGTCGGCACCACGGATGTGCTTGTAGAGGCTGGGCAGCGCGACACCGAGCCGACTGGCGAGCGCCGCCAGGGTGAGCTGCTGGTAGCCGACCTCGTCGGCCAGCCGGGCCGCCTCCCGGACCAGGGTCTGCTGGTTGAGACCGACCCTAGGCATCGGCGCACACCGCCAGGAAACCGATCAGTTCCTCGGCCGTCCGCTGTGGCCGGTCGGCGTGCGGGTAGTGACCGGACTCCCCGATCATCCGGGCCTCGGCGGTGCGGTAGAGCCGGCGCGCGGCCCGCACCTCGGCACGCGGATCGGGGAAGTCCGGGTCCTTGTCGCCCATCAGCACCAGCACCGGTTGCCGCACCTGCGGGGCGCGGGCGGTCCAGTGCGGCTCGACCGGCCCGATCACACCGCGCGTCGCGGCCATCCGGCCAGCTTCGCGCAGGTTGGCCACCATCGACCGGCGGTACGCGTCGTCGTCGTCGGGCCGGTGCACCGGGAAGAGCGTCTTGTGGAACATCCCGAACAGTCGCGGGCTGCGCAGCACGGCACCCATCGCCAACCGCAGCAGCGGGTTGAGCTTCGGCTGACCGACGAAGGCGCCGATCTGCACGATGCCGGAGACCAGCTCGGGAGCGTCGGTGGCGGCGAAGACCACCGCCGCCGCGGCCGACGAGCTGCCGACCAGCACGGCCCGCCCGGCGTCCAGGTCGCGGACGACGGCCAGCAGGTCGGCGCCGACCTCCGCCGGGGCGTACGTGGGCCAGCCGACGCTGGACTCTCCGTGCCCCCGGACGTCCACCGAGGCGACCCGGTGACCGGCGGCCACCAGCAGGGGCACGAGGTGGCGGAAGCTCGCCCTGTTCTCCCCCATGCCGTGCGCGAGGACGACGAGCGGCCCGTCGCCGTGCACCTCGTAGGCGATGTGTCCACCGTCCCGCCGGACCAAGCTAGTTGTCATAGCCATAAAGCTATTCCACTTAGCCAACGCCGTCAAGCCCCGGACCTACGCGACGGGCCGGCGGCGGCCCGAGGGGTCGCCGCCGGCCCGTCAGCCGATCGGTCGGGGTTACTTCTTGGAGATCAGGGCGCGGCCGAAGAAGACCAGGTTGGCCGGGCGCTCGGCGAGGCGGCGCATCAGGTAGCCGTACCACTCGTCGCCGTACGGGACGTAGGTGCGCACGGTGTAACCCTCGCCGGCCAGCCGGGCCTGCTCCTCCGGGCGGATGCCGTAGAGCATCTGGAACTCGAAGCGCTCCGGCCCCCGGTCGAACCAGCGCGCCCGGTCCTCACCGATGGCGATCATCCGGGGATCGTGGGTCGCCAGCATCGGATAGCCGTCGCCGGACATCAGGATGTTCATGCAGCGCACGTACGACTTGTCCACCTCACGGGTCGACTGGTACGCCACCGACTCCGGCTCCTTGTAGGCGCCCTTGCACAGCCGGACCCGCGAACCGGCGGAGGACAACTCCCGGCAGTCCGACTCGGTCCGGCGCAGGTACGCCTGGAGCACCGCGCCGGTCGACGGGAAGTCCTTGCGCAGCTTGCCCAGCACCTCCAGCGTCGAATCGGTGGTGGTGTGGTCCTCCATGTCCAGGGTGACGGTGGTGCCCGCCGCGTCGGCGGCCGCGCAGATCGCCCGCGCGTTGTCGTACGCCAACTGCTCGTCGAACAGCTGACCGAGGGCGGACAGCTTGACGCTCACCTCGGCCGCCGGGGTGAGACCCGCGCCGGCGAGCATCTTGAGCAACCGCAGGTACTCGTCCCGGGTGGCGGTGGCCTGCTCGGGGGTGACGGTGTCCTCGCCCAGGTGGTCGAGGGTGACCGCCAGACCGTCGTCGACGAGCCCGCGGGTCGCGCGCAACGCGTCGTCGGTGGCGGCGCCGGCGACGAACCGGCGTACGACGTCCCGGGTGAACGGGGCGGTCGCGACGAGCCGCTCGACCTGGGATGACCGGGAGGCGGCGAGGATGACGGAACGGAGCATGAACCGAGCGTATCGCCCCTGCCAGGGGCCCCGCCGAGGGGCAGCCGAGGCACCTCGGCAGCGGGGCGGGGCGGCGGCGGTGGCGTCGATCGGCTACAACGATGCCGTGGACCAACGCCCCCGCCGCCGGCTCCGGTCGGCCTCCGTGCAGCTCGGCGCGCTCACCGCTCTCGCGCTCGCCCTCTCCGGCTGCAATATGACCTCGGACGACGACGATGACGACGACTGCGCCCTCGGGCCGGTCGGTGGCGGTGAGACGGTCGCGCTGGCGATGCTGGTCGCCGCGCCGGCCGGGGGCAGAGCCGCCCCGGAGCCGACCACCGCGGCCCTGCCCGAGCGCGGCGGGTTCGGCACCCACCTCGCCTCCTGCGGCGGCTGAGGTGCGCCGCGAGACGGTCACTCCGCGACCCGACTGGGACGCCACCATCCGGTCCCAGGGGCTCGTCTACGTCGACACCGAGCTGCCCGACGGCGGGATCATGTCGTACTGGGACGAGACCGCCGCGTACGCCTTCGACCTGGACGAGGTGCTGCGGCTGGAGGAGGCCACCGAGGAACTGCACCGGATGTCGGTGGCCGCCGCCGAGCACGTCGTGGCGCAGCGCCGGTACGCCGAATTCGGTATCCCGGAGTGGGCGGCCGAGGCGGTGGCCCGGTCGCTGCGCGAGGCGCCACCCACCCTCTACGGGCGCTTCGACCTGGCGTACGACGGCACCTGGCCGCCGAAGATGCTGGAGTACAACGCGGACACCCCCACCGCACTGGTCGAGGCGAGCATCATCCAGTGGTACTGGCTGGAGCAGACCCGACCCGAGCTGGACCAGTGGAACAGCCTGCACGAGCGGCTGGTCGGCGCCTGGGCCAAGATCGGGGCCGGGCTGCACGACCCCCGGGTGCACGTGCTCTGGTCGAACGAGGAGGAGTCCGGCGAGGACCACATGACCGCCGGCTACCTCGCCGAGACCGCCCGGCAGGCCGGACTGAGCGTCGAGCTCCAGCCCATCCAGGAGATCGGCTGGGACGGCCGGCGCTTCGTCGACGCCGACGACCGCCCGGTGACCACCTGCTTCAAGCTCTACCCGTGGGAGTGGATGCTGGCCGAGCCGTACGGGCCGGCGGCGCTGGCCCCGGGCACGCCGACCACCTGGATCGAGCCCGCCTGGAAGCTGCTGCTGTCCAACAAGGCGCTGCTCGCGGTCCTCTGGGAGCTGTACCCCGGCCACGAGTACCTGCTCCCGGCGTACCTCGACTCGCCGCGCGGCATGACGGAGTACGTGGCCAAGCCGCTGCTCGGCCGGGAGGGCGGCTCGGTACGCATCGTCACCGCCGACGAAGAGATCACCAACCCGGGGATCTACGGCGACGAGGGCTGGTGCTACCAGGAGTTCCGGGCGTTGCCGCAGTTCGCCGGCAATCGGATGGTGCTGGGCAGCTGGATCGTCGACGGCGAGTCGGCCGGCGTGGGGGTACGGGAGAGCGCCAGCCTGATCACCGACGGCTACGCGCGGTTCCTGCCGCACTACATCGACGCGCCACGCGCCCCGTGAGTCGTCTACCGTTGGGGGCGTGAACTTCGACGCGTACGCCCGGACCGGCGTTGACCTGGTCAACGCCCGCCTGGACGACCTCGACGACCTGCGGGCCCTCTTCCCCGACGACAACGCCTGGATGCGCGACGAGGTCGCGGAACGGGACGTCGTGATTTTCCGGCGGGCACAGAAGCGGCTGCGTGACGTCTTCGAGTACGGCACCTCGGGGCGCGACGCCCAGGCGGTCACCGAGCTGAACGCGTTGCTCGAGGCGTTCCCGGTCCAGCCGCGCATCTCCGGGCACGACTCCAGCGACTGGCACATGCACGTGACCAGCCGAGGCGCGTCGGTCAGCGCCGAATACCTGGCCGGCGCCGTGTGGGGGCTGTCGGTGTGGCTCTGCGAGTACGGCAGCGCCCGTTTCGGGGTGTGCGCCGACGAGCGGTGCGGCAACGTCTACCTGGACACGTCGTCCAACTGCTGCCGGCGGTTCTGCTCGGAGCGCTGCGCGACCCGTTCGCACGTGGCGGCGCACCGGGCCCGCAAGCGGGCCGCCGTGGGCGAGCAGGTGACGGTGGCCGCTCAGCCGACCGCCGGCGCCGACTCGCTCACCACGGTCAGCTGACGCCGCCGCCCGGCCCGTTCCGGGCGGTCAGGCGTCGACCGGGGACGGTGCCGTGAGGTGCTGTCGGGCGAACTCCAGCGCGGCGCGCAGGTCCGCCTCGCGTACCGCGCGGCTCTTCGCGCCCCGCGTCGCGACCTCCACCGCCACCGCCCCGGTGAATCCGCGCCCGGCCAGCGACGAGAGCAGCTCACCGCAGGGCTGCGTGCCGCGCCCGGGCACCAGGTGCTCGTCGCGGCCCTCGCCGGTGCCGTCGCCGAGGTGCACGTGGGCCAGCCCCGCGCCCATCCGGTCGGCCATCTCGAGGGGGTCGCTGTGCGAGGCCGCGCAGTGCGACAGATCCAGGGTGTACGACGGGTAGCCGGTGTCGGTGGGATCCCAACCGGGGACGTACGGCACGAACTGCCGGCCCGCCATCCGCACCGGGTACATGTTCTCCACCGCGAAGCGCAGCCCGGGAAACCGGTCCGCGACCGTGGCGAGACCCTCGGTGAAGCCCCGCGCGTAGTCGCGCTGCCAAGTGAACGGCGGGTGCACCACCACCGTCGGCGCTCCCAGCGTCTCGGCCAGCTCGGCGGCCCTGCGCAGCCGCTCCCACGGGTCGGGGCTCCACACCCGCTGGGTGACCAGCAGGCAGGGCGCGTGCACCGAGAGCACCGGCACGCCGTAGTGCGCGGACAGGCCGCGCAGGGCACCCGCGTCCTGGCTGACCACGTCGGTCCAGACCATCACCTCGACACCGTCGTACCCGAGCGCCGCGGCCAGTTGGAACGCCGCCGCGGTCGGCTCGGGGAAGACCGACGAGCTGGACAGAAGCACCGGAACGCGGGAAGTCACATCAGCCAGGGTAGCCCGGAGACGCGATCAGATCGGTTCGAGTTGATCGAGTCGACGGAGGATGACGCCCTCACGCAGCGCCCACGGGCAGATGTCCAGCGAGTCCAGATCCAGGCGACGCATCACCGCCTCGGCGACCACGGCACCGGCCAGCAGCTGGTGCGCCCGGCCGGTGCTGACCCCCTCCAGCTCCATCAACTGGGCCGGCGGGATGTGCCGGATGAAGCCGATGACCTGCCGCAAGCCGGCTCGGGTCAGGCTCCGCCGCACCCACAGGCCCGCGCCGGACGGTGCCGCCCCGGCCAGTCGGGCCAGGGTGCGGAACGTCTTCGAGGTGGCCACCGCCCGATCCCAGCCCACCTCGGTCATCTGGTCGACCACCTTGTCCAGCCGGCCGTCGACGTACTCCCGCAGCTTGTCGACGGCCTCGGCGGACGGCGGCGCCGAGCTGGCCGGGTCGACCCGCAGCCGCTCCCGGGTCAGGCGCCCGGCACCGAGCGGCAGCGAGACCGCGACGTCCGGGTCCTCGTCGATCCCGGCGGCGATCTCCAGGGAGCCACCGCCGATGTCCAGCACCAGCAGCCGCCCCGCCGACCACCCGAACCAGCGCCGCACGGCCAGGAAGGTCATCCGCGCCTCGTCCGCGCCGGAGAGCACCGCGAGACGTACGCCGGTCTCGTCACGGACCCGGGCGAGCACGTCGGCCGCGTTGGTGGCGTCGCGCACCGCCGAGGTGGCGAACGCGATCAGGTCGTCGGCGTCCAGTCCGGCGGCGGCCGTCTTCGCCATGCCCACGGCCTTGACCAGGCCGTCCGCACCCGCCTCGGTGAGCGCTCCGTCGGGGCCGATCTGCTCGGCCAGCCGGAGCACCACCTTTTCCGAGTGCGCCGGCCACGGGTGTGCGCCGTGGTGCGCGTCCACCACCAGTAGGTGCACCGTGTTGGATCCGACGTCGAGTACTCCCAGCCGCATGGTGAAGACCCTAGGTGCAACTCGTTTGCGCGGCTCGCCGGCCCGCGGACGTCACCGCGCGTACGCTGGGCCGGGTGACGATGGAGCTCCGCGTGCTGGTGGACGATCCGGGCGACCCGCGCAGCCGTGAGGTGCCACTGGACTTTCCCCGGGAGTGGATCGAGTTCGCCGACCCGGCGGACGAGACTCACCTGATCCGGGCCGACCTGACCTGGCTGCTCTCCCGCTGGACGTGCATCTTCGGCAAGGGCTGCCACGGCATCATCGCCGGTCGGTCCGCCGACGGGTGCTGCTCGCACGGGGCGTTCTTCACCGACTCGGACGACGAGAAGCGGGTCCGCAACGCCGTCAAGCTGCTCACCCCGTCGACCTGGCAGCACTTCCGGCGCGGGTTCAAGAGCTGGACCGACGAGGACACCATCGACGGCAAGAACCCGGCCCGTCGCACCGCCACCCAGGGCACCGAGGGGCCGTGCGTGTTCCTCAACGACGCCGACTTCGCCGGCGGGGGCGGCTGCGCGCTGCACGCCCAGGCGCTGCGTGACGGCGTGCACCCACTGGAGTACAAGCCGGACGTCTGCTGGCAGCTGCCGATCCGGCGGGACCAGGAGTGGGTCAAGCGACCGGACAACACCAAGGTGCTGGTCTCCACGCTGTCGGAGTTCGATCGGCGCGGCTGGGGTTCCGGCGGGCACGACCTGGACTGGTGGTGCACCTCCTCGACGGACGCGCATGTCGGCACCGAGCCGATGTACCTGTCGTACGGGCCGGAGCTGACCGCCCTGATCGGCGCGGCGGCGTACGAGCGGCTGGCCGAGCTGTGCGCGGCCCGGGTCAAGCAGGGCATGGTAGCCCCGCACCCCGCCGACGACGTCTAACCGATCTTGGTAGCAAGGTTGCTATCATTCGCCGTATGGCCATGACGCTCCGCCTCGACGACGATCGTGAACGGCAACTCCGCCTCGTCGCGGACGAGGAGGCCCGGTCGATGCACGCCGTCGTTGTCACCGCGATCGACGACTACCTGGCCCGGCGCAACGCCAAAGAGTTCGGCGACCTCACGGACGAGATCATCGAGCGCCACTCGACACTGCTCGCCCGCCTGGCCGAATGATGACCGAGGTCCGTTACCCCACACTCGCCGACGTGGCGGGCATCGCCCGCAAGCTCGGCGTCGGGATCAGGGACGTCGGCCTCGTGGAGTCCGCGGTGGCTCGACCGAAGACGAGTGTGTTCGGAGATGACGCCTACCCCGATCTGTGGACCAAGTCGGCGGCGCTGCTGCACTCACTGGTCAACAACCACCCGTTCATCGATGGCAACAAGCGCATCGGTTGGATCGTGGCCATCGCCTTTCTGCTCCAGAATCGCGCGATCACCGTCGCCCAACTCGGTCAGACCGACCAGGACGTGGCGTATGACCTGGTCATCAGCGTGGCGGAGAGTCGCGTGACGGAGGTCGCCGAGATCGCCGTCGCGGTGCGCAAGCTGTTCTGAGCGCGGTGGGTCAGCGCAGGGCGGCGTCGACCAGCGTGCGGGCGCTGCGCCGGGCCACCTCGGCGATCACCGGGTCGCCGTCCAGCACGCCGCTGGCGAGCCCGCCGTCGAGCAGCAGGGTGAGCTGTCGGGCGAGCAGTTCCGGTTCGGCAGCGCCGGCCTGCCGGGCCAGCTCGGTCACCCAGGCGCGGACCACGGTCTTGTGCTCGACCGTCCGGGCGTGCACCGGCCCGCCCGCAGGTGACTCGGCGGCGGTGTTGATGAACGCGCAGCCGTGGTATCCGTCCCGGCGACAGGCGCCGACCAACGCGTCGAACATCCCGACCAACTGGTCGCGCGGTTCGTCGCCGGCGTCCCGGGCCGCCGCCCGCAACGCGCCGAACCACGTCTGGTCGACCCGATCGAGGTACGCCAGCACGAGATCGTCCTTACGCGGGAAGTGCTTGTAGAGCGTCGCTTTCGCCACGCCCGACTCGGCGATCACCGTGTCCACGCCGACGCCGCGCGGCCCGTGCGCGTAGAACAGCCGGAACGCGGTGTGCAGGATCCGGTCCCGGGCCGAGCCGGCCGGGGTGCGGGGCGCGGGCATCGGTTCTCCCTCGATCTGCTGGTATCGGGCCGATCCTATAGACAGCTCCGTCTGTAAATCCCACCGCGTCAACGGCCGACCACGCCCGGGCGTGGCTCGCCTGGCTTTCCACCGCCCTTGGCGCGTCCACTGTCCGGCCCTGGGTGCACTCCCCGCAGCCTGTAGAGCTGCCCCGGATATGGGGCGGACCCTTCGACGTGGACAGCACGGACAGCACGGACAGCACGGGCTCCAGTTCTCCTGGAGCAGCCACACACGTGACCCGCCCCACTTCTGGGGCAGCTCTACAGGCCGCGGAGGGCACCACCCCAGCCGTCGGCCATAACCCCACCCGGCACGGCACGGCACGGCACGGCACGGCACGGCACGTGGCCTTGATGCGCACGATGCTGCTCACGAGGCAGCAGTAGACAGACCCGTCTGTTAGCCTGCTGGCACTCGACACGAGTCCACTCGGCACACCGACGGAGGATCGATCGACATGCGTATCGCAGTTCTCGGAACCGGCTCGGTCGGGCAGGCGATCGCCGCTCGCACGGCGGAGCTGGGCCACCAGGTCACCATCGGCACCCGCGACGTCGCGGCCCTGCGGACCGGCGCACAGGCCGCCTGGGTGGCGCAGCACCCCGAGGTCGACCTAGCCACCCTGGCCGACGCCGCCAGCGCCGCCGAGCTGGTGGTGAACGCCACAAACGGCAACGGCTCGCTCCCCGCCCTGACCGCGGCCGGCGCACCGAACCTGGCCGGCAAGGTCCTGCTCGACATCGCCAACCGCGAGTTTCCGCAGGCCAAGGTGGTCAAGTCGCTCAACACGATGACCGCCGAGCTGATGGTGCACCCGCGGCAGCTCGCCGACGGCGCGCACAGCGTCTTCGTGTCCGGCGACGACGCCGAGGCCAAGCGGATCGTCACCGGGCTGCTCATCAGCTTCGGGCACACCGACGTGATCGACCTCGGCGACCTCTCCACCGCACGAGGCACCGAGATGCTGCTGCCGCTCTGGCTCCGGCTCTACGGCCGGCTCGACACCGCGATCTTCAACATCAAGGTCGTCCGCTGAGAGGTACGCGGATCACGGTTCGAACTTGTAGCCCAGACCCCGCACGGTGACGATGAAACGCGGTGCGGACGGCTCCGGCTCGATCTTGGAACGCAGGCGCTTGACGTGCACGTCCAGCGTCTTGGTGTCACCGACGTAGTCGGCGCCCCAGACCCGGTCGATGAGCTGACCACGGGTCAGCACCCGGCCGGCGTTGCGCAGCAGCAGCTCCAGCAGCTCGAACTCCTTCAACGGCAACTGCACGGCACCGCCGTCCACGGTCACCACGTGCCGCTCGATGTCCATCCGGACGGGCCCGGCCGCGAGCGTCGGTGCGCCCGCGTCGGCCACCTCCGGGCTCTGCCGGCGCAGCACCGCCCGGATCCGGGCGACCAGCTCACGGGGCGAGTACGGCTTGGTGACGTAGTCGTCGGCGCCGATCTCCAGGCCGACCACCTTGTCGATCTCGCTGTCCCGGGCGGTGACCATGATGATCGGAACGGCCGACCGCTGCCGGAGCTGCCGGCAGACCTCGGTCCCCGACATCTCGGGCAACATCAGGTCGAGCAGCACGATGTCGGCACCGGTCCGGTCGAACTCGGTGAGGGCATCGGTGCCGGTCGCAGCGACCGAAACCTCAAAGCCCTCCTTGCGGAGCATGTACGACAAGGCGTCGGAGAACGACTCCTCGTCCTCGACCACGAGAACGCGGCTCAAGGGGGATTTCCTTTCCATGTGCTGTCAGACCTGCCGTAGCTCGGCCGGACCGGGCTCGATCCCAACCGGCGGCAGTGTCGCCAGCAGGTCGTCCGGTGGACTTGCGGGCAACCGGAGGGTGAACGTCGATCCACCACCAAGAGTGCTCGACACCTCGACCCGTCCGCCATGGTTGCTCGCGATGTGTTTGACGATGGCCAGGCCGAGCCCGGTGCCACCGGTGGAACGCGAGCGGGCCTGGTCGGCCCGGTAGAACCGTTCGAAGATCCGGTCCACGTCGGTCGGGGCGATACCGATGCCCTGGTCGGCGACCGCGATCTCGACGTGTTCGTCGCCCTGTCGCAGGGTGACCCGTACCACCGTGTCCTCGCCCGAGTAGTTGATGGCGTTCTCCACCAGGTTCGCCACCGCCGTGGCGAGTTGGGTCTCGCTGCCGTACACGGTGAGGCCGCGCTCGCCGTCCACCGTCACCTCGACGCCCCGGGCGGAGGCCGTGGTGCGGGTCCGGTCGACCACCTCGGCGATCACCCAGTCCAGCGCGACCGGCTCCGCCGGCGGCTGCGGCTCGGCGCCCTGCAACCGGGTCAGCTCCAGCAACTCCTGCACAAGCCGGCCCAGGCGGGTCGACTCGTGCTGGATACGTTCGGCGAACCGGCGGGCGGCCACCAGGTCCTCGGAGAGGTCGGGTGCCGCCGCCTCGGCCGGCTCGGTGGCGTCCAGCAACGCCTCGGCGAGCAGTTGGAGCGCACCGATCGGGGTCTTGAGCTCGTGGCTCACGTTGGCCACGAAGTCACGTCGCACCCGGGCCAGTCGGTGCGACTCGGTCACGTCGACCGCCTCCACCGCGATGAACCCGTTGCCGATGCCCATCGCCCGCAGGTGCACGCCGAGCGGGTTCTCCCCCGCGCTGTCGCGGCCCCGGGGCAGGTCCAGCTCGATCTCGCGCCGGACGCCGGTGCGTCGCACCTGGCCGGCGAGGGTACGGATCAACGGGTGCGCGGCGATCGTGCCCGGGGCGCTGCCGGTGCGCAGCAGACCCATCGCGCGGGCGGCCGGGTTGATGAGCACGGGCACGTCATCGTTGTCCAGCACCACGACACCGGCCCGGAGTGAGTCGATCGTCCGGCGGCCGAGCCCGGCCTGCTGCTCGTCGGCTATCGCGAGCCTCCCCCTGCTCCAGCGAGAGCTTGCGCTCCCCGTCGACGTGGAACGCTCCCGCGCCGGCAGGAACCGGGGCAGCACGAGCCCGGCGGCCAACCCGGCCACCAACGCCACAGCCACCACGACCGCCACCGCCCACTCCACCCGGCGATCGTAGGGTCATTGTTAACCTGGCTACCACACAGACCGGGACGAACCACCCGCACTTCGAGGAATGTTCACCCCCACGTCTGGCGTCGTTCACCGTGGTTCATCCGTGGTCCGTCCGCGCCACCTACCGTTGGCGTCGCACCTGCTCACCACTGCGCCGGCACCTCGTCGGCGGTGACCGACCACAGGACGTGATGATGCGCGACGAGTTCCGGGCCGACCTCCAGATCGTCAGCCAACTGCTGGTGGACATGGCGGAGGGCGTCCGCGCCGCCATGCGCCAGGCCACCCGGGCCCTGCTCACCGCCGACCGGCAGGCCGCCGAGACGGTCATCGAGCGGGACGCCGAGATCGACGACCTCTACCGACACGTCGAGGAGCGGGTCTGCGACCTGCTCGCCCGGCAGGCACCGGTCGCCTCCGACCTGCGTGCCATGATCACCGCACTGCACGTCGCCGCCGACCTGGAGCGGATGGGTGACCTCGCCGACCATGTGGCGAAGACGGCTCTGCGCCGGCACCCCTCCCCCGCCGTACCGGCGGAGCTGCGGACGGTCTTCACCGAGATGTCCGAGATCGCCGACCGGATGGCGGCGAAGATCGGCTCGGTGCTGGCGAAGCCCGACGCCGACCTCGCCGGCGAGCTGGACCGCGACGACGACGCGATGGACGAGCTGCACAAGAGCCTGTTCTCGGTGCTGCTCGGCGACGACTGGCCGTACGGGGTGGAGACGGCGATCGACGCCACCCTGCTGGGCCGCTTCTACGAGCGCTTCGCCGACCACGCGGTCAACGCCGGCGAGCACGTGATCTTCCTGATCACCGGTGAGAACAAGCCCGCCAGCATCTGACCCGAACAGCAGAAAGGGCCTCGGCGGTTGCCGAGGCCCTTTCTGCTGCGCTCAGCGGCCCTGGTTGGCGACCGCGGCGGCCGCTTCCTTTGCCGCCGTCGGGTCGAGGTAGGTGCCGCCCAGGGTGAGCGGACGCAGCTGCGGGTCGAGGTCGTAGCGCAGCGGGATGCCGGTCGGGATGTTCAGCTTGGCGATCGCCTCGTCGGAGATCTGGTCGAGGTGCTTGACCAGGGCTCGCAGCGAGTTGCCGTGCGCGGCCACCAGCACCGTCCGGCCGGCCAGGATGTCCGGCACGATCGAGTCGTACCAGTAGGGCAGCATCCGCTCGACGACGTCCTTGAGGCATTCGGTACGCGGCATCAGCTCGGTCGGCAGCAGCGCGTACCGCGGGTCGCCGACCTGCGACCACTCGTCGTCGTCGGCGATCGGCGGCGGCGGGGTGTCGTACGAGCGACGCCAGAGCATGAACTGCTCCTCGCCGTACTCGTCCAGGGTCTGCTTCTTGTTCTTGCCCTGCAGGGCGCCGTAGTGCCGCTCGTTGAGCCGCCACGACCGGCGTACCGCGATCCAGTGCCGGTCGGCGGCGTTCAGCGCCAACTCGGCGGTGCGGATCGCCCGGCGCATCACGCTGGTGTGCACGACGTCCGGCAGCAGGCTGTGCTCGCGCAGCAGCTCGCCGCCGCGCCGTGCCTCACCCTCGCCCTTTTCGGTCAGGTCGACGTCCACCCAGCCGGTGAAGAGGTTCTTGGCGTTCCAGTCGCTCTCACCGTGCCGCAGCAGGACCAGCGTCCCGACGGTGGGCCCCTCGCTCGCAGTCATGCGGATCATCCTGCACCAACCGCGCGCGGGACACGCGGGCACCCGTCGTGACGACCACCACGTGAAAAAGCTGATGACCTGCGAATCCGGCCAGCACTAGGGTTGTAAGGCGCTGTAGTCACATCGGTCATTACTTGCAAGCGGGGGCACCACATGCGGACGATGCGGAGTTGGTTCCGGGACACCACCGGCGGCCTGCCGACCACCTTCTGGTACCTGTGGACCGGCACCCTGATCAACCGGCTCGGCTCGTTCGTGCTCGTCTTCCTCGCCATCTACCTGACCCAGGAACGCGGCTTCTCGGCCTCCCAGGCCGGCCTGGTGCTCGGGCTGTGGGGCGTCGGCGGCGCGGTCGGCACCACCGCTGGCGGCACCCTCGCCGACCGGTGGGGCCGCCGGCCCACGCTGCTCACCGCGCACGTCGGCGCTGCCGCCATGCTGCTCGCGCTCGGGCTGGCCCGGAGCCTCTGGGCAATCGCGCTGGGCGCCCTACTGCTCGGCATGTTCGCTGAGGCGGCCCGGCCCGCGTACAGCGCCATGATGATCGACGTGGTGCCGGCGAAGGACCGATTGCGCGCGTTCTCGCTCAACTACTGGGCGATCAACCTCGGCTTCGCCTGCGCCGCCGTCCTCGCCGGCCTCGCCGCGCAGGCGGACTACCTGCTGCTGTTCGTGGTCGACGCCGGCACCATGCTGATCACCGCGCTGATCCTCTTCACCCGGGTGCCGGAGACCCGGCAGACCGGGCCGGCCGCCGCGGCGACGACGCAGGCCCCGCGCGGCGCCCTGCGGACGATCCTCACCGACCGGGTCTACCTCGGTTTCGTGGCGCTGAACCTGTTCGCCTCGCTGGTCTTCCTCCAGCACATCTCGATGCTGCCGATCGCCATGGCGGACGACGGTCTCAGCCCCACCACCTACGGCTCGGTGATCGCGCTCAACGGCGTCCTGATCGTGGCGGGCCAACTCTTCGTGCCTCGACTGATCCGGGGCCGGAGCCGCTCGCACGTGCTGGCGCTGGCCGCCGTGGTGATGGGCGTCGGCTTCGGGTTGACCGCGTTCGCCGGCACCCCCTGGCTCTACGGCCTGACCGTGCTGATCTGGACGGTCGGCGAGATGCTGAACTCGCCGTCCAACTCGACCCTGATCGCCGAGCTGTCACCGGCCGAACTGCGGGGTCGCTACCAGGGCGTCATCTCCCTCTCCTGGCAGATCGCGGGCGCCGGCGCGCCGATCCTCGGCGGCCTGGTGCGCGAGCACGCCGGCAACGACACGCTCTGGTTCGCCTGCGCCGTGATCGGCGCCCTGACGGCGGTGGCGCACCTGGTGTCGGGGCCGGCCCGGGAGCGGCGCGCCGCCGAACTTCGCCGCTCGGGCGAGGCATTGGCACCGGTCCGCACCCGGGCGGCGCAGCCCGCCGAAGCGGTCGCCTGACCGCGGTCCGGCTACTGTTAGGAAGCTGAACTGTCAGGAGGTCGGGTGCGGGCCCTACGCCGTTGGTGGGACGACACTGCCGGTGGACTCCCCGCCACCTTCTGGTACCTGTGGTCCGGCCTGCTCATCAACCGTGCCGGCGCGTTCGCGATGCTCTTCCTGTCGCTCTACCTCACCGACGCGCGCGGAGCCAGCGAGGCGGTGGCCGGCACGGTCGTCGGCGCGTACGGGGCCGGCGGGGCGGTCGGTGTGCTGCTCGGCGGGGTGTTGGCCGACCGGTGGGGCCGTCGGGCCACCCTGCTCGCCGCGCACCTCGTCACCGCCGGCCTGATGGTGGCGCTGGCGTTCAGCCGGCCCCTCGTGCTGATCGCGGTGCTCTCCGCACTGGTCGGTGTCGTGCACTCGATGCCCAGCCCGGCCTTCGTCGCGGCGATCGTCGACGTGGTGCCCGCGCAGCGCCGCTCCCGCGCGTTCAACCTCCAGTTCTGGGCGTTCAACCTGGGCATGGCGGTCGCCTCGCTGCTCGCGGGGGTGCTGGCCGAGGCCAGCTTCACCGCGCTGTTCCTCGTCGACGCGGGCGCCACCCTGACCGCCGCCGCCGTGATCGGCTGGAAGGTGCCGGAGACCCTGCGCCGCGCCGCGCCGACCGTCGACCTGGGGCCACCTGCCGAGTCCGGCCGGTGGCGGCGTCCCGGCCTGCACACCGCGCTCACCGACCGGACGTTCCTGGTCTTCGTCGGGCTCACCTTCGTGCTGGCCGTACTCACCCTGCAGACCTCGACGATCATGCCGCTGGCCATGCGGTCGGACGGCCTGGGCCCGTCGGCGTACGGAATGGTGGTCGCACTCGGCGGCGCGCTGATCGTGCTCGGGCAACTGTTCGTGCCCCGGCTGATCGACCGGCACCGCAAGGACGTCGTGCTGGCGGTCTCCACCGCTCTGCTCGCGCTCGGTTTCGGCGTCCTCGCTGTCGCGGACGACCTCGCGGTCTACCTCGGCGCCGCCGTCGTCTGGACGGTCGGGTCGATGCTGGCCGCCCCACCCAACGCCCAGATCAACGCCGACCTGGCACCGCCGCACCTACGGGCTCGCTACCAGTCGGTCTTCTACCTGACGTTTCCGGCGGCCGCGTTCGTCGCACCCACGCTCGGCGGCGTCAGCCTGCAGCACCTCGGCGACCGGCACTGGCTGATCGTGGGCGGCCTGGGCCTGCTGGCCGCACTGGGCCACCTGCTCGCCGGACCACCCCGGGAGCGACACGTCGCCGCGCTGCGCCGGGCCGCCGGCCGGGAGCCGAGCGCACCCGCCGACCGCGTCCCGGCCGGATGAACCGACCAGACAGGCCATTGGGGTACGCACAGCGCAAAGCGCCCACCACGTCCCGAAGGTCATGGTGGGCGCCCGCCGGTGGGGCCGGCGGCGGCGGGCAACACTCACCCCCGTAAGCATCGCCCGCTCACGCCGCCGGTCCAAACAGGTGGGCACCGTCCCCCAACGGTTTGTCCACCCGTCCCCTCGCACCTCGCCTGGTGCGCGGATCTGTTCGATCCGCCGCTCCCCCGAACGTTTCCAAGCGTGGCGCGGTGCAATAAAGTTAGTTCGCCCGGATTCTGGATTCAACCCAGAATGGCTGTCTCGCCCATCACAACTGGCGGGTATCCCCAGTTCGAGCCTCGGTCTCCGGCAACAGCCGCATACCCCTGCGGCATTCCCACAAACACCTCAGCCGTCCTCCCGATCGGGTGACTCGGTACGGAAGAAGTTGCTCTGCCGACCGTCACGCATCTGCTCCTGATAGATCAGGTTCAGCCGTCGCAGGTCGAACGTGTAAAACCACTCATCCCAGGTGATTTCGCGGATCCGGCTGCTTTCCCGGTACCCGGGGATGTTGAACGTCAGCACCCCGGCCCGGCCATCCCGCTCGGTGCCGGCAATCGTCGCCGGTTTCGCCCCGCGCTCCCGCGCCCAACGCTGGATCACCTCGTGGTTCGCGGTGATCAGGCTACGCCCCGGCCGCTCCGGTCGATCCGCGATCGACGCCATCACCTGCGAACTACGGACCGACCGGCCGGTACCCCGCCCGGTCCGGATCCCACCGGCTGCCGTTGCGCCGGTCGACCGGGTCGGCGCCGCCCGCTTCGCCGCCGGCCGCGCCGGGGCCTTCTTCGCCGGCGCCTTCCGCGCGGGCGCGGTGTGGGCCGTCGCTGTCGTGCGCGCGGCAGCCGTCTTCCGGGCGGCCGTCGACCTGCGCGCAGCCGCCGACGTCGTGCTCTTCCGCGCCGCCGTCGTCTTCCTGGCCGGCGTGGTCTTGGACGCCGTCGTGGTCTTCCTGGCCGCCGTGGTCTTCCTGGCCGGCGTGGTCTTGGCCGCCGTGGTCTTCTTCGCCGCCGTGGTCTTCCTGGCCGGCGTGGTCTTGGCCGCCGTGGTTCTCTTGGCGGCAGCCGTCTTCTTGGCCGCGGCCCGCTTCGCGGGGGCGCTCTTGTTCGCCGGCGCGGCCTTCGCGCGACTCGGCGCCGGTCGTGCCGCCGCCTTCTTCGTCGCGGCGGCACGACCGGCCGACGCCCTGCTGCCGGTGGCCCGACCCGCCGGGCCGGTGCTGCGCCGGCCCGCACCGGAACGCAACGAGCGCACCAACTGCTTCACCAGGTCGGGCTTACGCAGGGCCGAGATCCCGGTTACCCCGCGTTTGCGTAGCTGCCCGCGGATGTCGTCCACCCGCATCCGGGAGATCTCCGTCTCGGAGACGCCGGGAGTACCCGGCGTCTGGTTGCCCGTCTGTCGCTTCGTCCTGGTCGCCGTTGCGCCGCGACCTGAGCTGTTCCGCTGAGCCATGGGACGCTCCGCTCCTTGACACTCCGCCATCGGCACGCGGGGGTCCCTTGCCGCACCGCGCGGTGCGGCATACCCGTCAGGGGCACTCCGAACCACCAGCCGCAGGCCAGATGCGGTCAGGACGGGTCGGGGCCGGCACCGGAAGGCTCGAACAGGTGGGCGAACGCGGCCAGATTCGCGGTCGACTCACCGCGCTTGACCCGCCACTCGTACTCGCGCCGGATGGAACTGCCGAAGCCGATCTCCAACATGGTGTCGAAGGACTCGTCGGCGTACGTGAGCACCGCCCCGAGCAGCCGGTCCAACTCGTCGGCGTCCACCCCCGCCGGGTTGACCCGCCCGGTCAGGTACACGTCGCCGACCGCGTCGGTGGAGAACGAGACGCCGTACATCCGGGCGTTGCGCTGCAACAGCCAGGCCCACAGCTCCTCACGCCGCTCGTCCGGCTGGCGCATCACGAACGCCTCGACCCGCAGCGCGTGCTCACCGACGATCAGGTTGCAGATGGTCTTGAGCTTGTGGGTGCCCGGCAGGGTCACCGCGTACGAGCCGGGACCGGTCGACTCCCAGGCCAGGTCCCGCTCGTCGCAGACCGACTCGATAAGACTCGCAAGATCGCTCTTCGGGCTCACCGGGCCACTCTACGACCGACCTGGCCCACGCACCCGGCGACGACCGACGGCAGCGGTCACCAGGAGCAGGAGAGCGCGGGATCGCCCGCCAGGTTAGCGGCGAGCCGCGTGCGGTGCGCGGAGATCGCCTCGCCGTAGACGTCGAGCAGGCCGGCCACCGTGCGATCCCAGGAGAAGTTGCGGGCGTGCTGCTCGGCCCCCCGGGCCAGGGCAGCGCGACGGGCCCGGTCGGGCAGCAGGCGGCGCAGCGCCAGAGCCCAGTCCACCGGGTCGTGCCCGTCGATCAGCACCCCGCTCACCTGGTCCCGCACGGCCGTGACCAGCCCACCCACGGCGGCCGCCAGCACCGGCGTACCGCAGGCCTGCGCCTCCAGCGCGACCAGCCCGAACGATTCGTTGTGCGACGGCACCGCGACCAGATCGGCGGCCCGGTACAACGCCGGCAGGTCGTCGCCGGTACGCGGCGGCAGGAACCGCACCCGGTCGGTGACCCCGAGCGTGGCGGCCAGCTCGATCAGCGCGGTCGGCCGGTCCAGCCCACTGCCGCTGGGGCCACCGCAGATCACCACGGTCACCTGAGCGGCCAGCACCGGATCGCGCTGCCGCAGCGCGGCGACCGCCCGGATCAGCACGTCGGGAGCCTTGAGCGGCTGCACCCGACCGACGAACGCCACCACGTACCCCTCGACCGGCAGGCCCAGCCGGCGACGAGCGTCGCGGGTCGCCGCGGACCGCTCACCCGGCGCGGGCCGGAAGCGGTCCAGGTCCACACCCGGCTGCACCACCGTGACGCGGCCGGGGTCGGCGTCGTACCGGTCGACCAGGTCGGCGGCCTCCACGCGGGTGTTGGCGACCAGCCGGTCCGCCTCCGCGACCACCTGCTCCTCGCCGATCACGCGGGCCTTGGGCTCCGGCCGGTCGCCGGCCGCGAGCTGAGCGTTCTTGACCTTCGCGAGGGTGTGCGCGGTGTGCACCAGCGGCACCCCCCAGCGCTCCTTGGCCAGCCAGCCAACCTGCCCGGAGAGCCAGTAGTGCGAGTGGATCAGATCGTAGTGGCCGGGCGGACGGGACGCCTCGGCCCGCAGCACCCCGGCCGTGAAGGCGCAGAGCTGACCCGGCAGCTCCTCCTTGGTCAGCCCTTCCAGCGGCCCGGAGGTGATGTGCCGGACCTGCACGCCGGGCGCCATCTCGACCACCGGGGGCAAATCGCCGGAGGTGGCCCGGGTGAAGATCTCCACCTCGACGTTGGCCTCGGCCAGCCGCCGGGCGACCTCCAGGATGTAGACGTTCATCCCACCGGCATCACCCGTGCCGGGCTGGTGCAGCGGGGACGTGTGCACCGACAGGGTGGCGATGCGGCGTGGCTGGGGCCACGGTCGGGCACCTCGCTGACGACCGACGCCGGTGTGCATTTCCGCCACGTCCGCTCCTTTGTCACGGTTGATGTCGTCTCGCACGACCGGCGCTTCTCGGTCAACCTGTACGCCGGATGTCATCTTCCCCATCGGGCTACGGAAATGCGTCAGCGCGGCCGGCCGGGGTGACCGACCTCATCACCGCGCCCGCACCGACGCGGCCCGCACGCCCGGTCGGGATCGGCCGCCCGGTGCGGGTGACAATGACCCGATGACCTCTGTCGCCATCGTCACCGGAGCGTCCAGCGGGATCGGCGCGGCAACCGCCCGCCGACTCGCCGCCGAGGGTTTCCACGTACTCGCCGCCGCCCGCCGCGCCGACCGGCTCGCCGACCTCGTCACCGAGATCACCGCCGCCGGCGGCCAGGCCACCGCGGTGACCTGCGACGTCACCTCGGACGAGTCGGTCGCCGCCCTCGCCGAGGCCGCCGCGCAGGCACCCGGACCGGTCACCCTGCTGGTCAACAACGCCGGCGGGGCACGCGGACTGGACCCGGTGGAGTCCGGCTCGATCGGCGACTGGCAGTGGATGTACGACGTGAACGTGCTCGGCACGCTGCGGGTCACCCAGGCGCTGCTACCAGCGCTGGAGGCGTCCGGCGCCGGCACCATCGTGGTGGTCTCCTCCACCGCCGGCCTGACCGTCTACGAGGGCGGAGGCGGGTACACCGCCGCGAAGCACGCGCAGACCGCCATCGCCGGCACGCTCCGGCTGGAGCTGTGCGGGCGACCGCTGCGGGTCATCGAGATCGACCCGGGCATGGTGAAGACCGACGAGTTCGGGCTGGTCCGCTTCGACGGCGACGCCGACCGGGCCGCCGCCGTCTACGCCGGGGTGCCCGACCCGCTGGTCGCCGACGACGTGGCCGACTGCATCGCCTGGTGCGCCACCCGTCCCCAGCACGTCAACGTGGATCGGCTGGTGGTGCGGCCACGGGCGCAGGCAGCCCAGCACAAGGTGCACCGAATCGGCCAGTGACGCCAGCATGAGCGGGGCAGCCCGGCACCGGCCGCTCGGCGTCGTCACGCGGGGCACCACCAACCCGAACCGGCTCCGTCGGGTGGACAACTGGATCGTCGCCACCTGCGCCGACCGGCTGGTGGCGGCGGCCGACCCGCTGGTGGTCGACCTCGGCTACGGCGCGACCCCGGTGACCGCGGTGGAGCTGCGGGCCCGGCTGGCCGCGGCGGTACGCCCCGACGTACGGCTGGTCGGGCTGGAGATCGACCCGGCGCGGGTGGCGGCCGCGGCACCGGCCGCCGACCCACCCGGGCTGACCTTCGCCCGCGGCGGGTTCGAACTGGCCGGGCTCCGGCCGGTCCTGGTCCGCGCGTTCAACGTGCTACGCCAGTACGACGAGAGCGAGGTCGCCGACGCCTGGCGGACGATGACCGCCGCGCTCGCCCCCGGCGGCGTGCTGGTCGAGGGCACCTGCGACGAGCTGGGTCGGCTCGCCAGCTGGCTGCTGATCGACGCGGACGGCCCCCGGACGCTGACCCTGGCCGCGAAACTCACCACGCTGGGCAGCCCCGCCGAGCTGGCCGAGCGGCTGCCCAAGGCGCTGATCCACCGCAACGTCCCCGGTGAACCGGTCCACGACCTGATCCGGGCCCTCGACGGCGCCTGGCAGACCGCCGCCCCGTACGCCACCTTCGGTCCCCGCCAACGCTGGCTCAGGGCGGTCACCCACCTGAAGAACACCGGCTGGCCCGTCCTGGCAACCCCCACCCGCTGGCGCCAGGGCGAGCTAACCCTCCCCTGGCCCCTCCCCTGGCCCCTCCCCTAACCCCACCCCGACCCACCCCACCCCTGACCCACCCTGACCCACCCTGACCCACCCCTCCCGCCCCTGACCCACGTCGATCATGGAGTTGTGGTGGGCGCTTTGGCCACGGAAGAGCGGAATGTCTCCCACCATAACTCCATGATCGACCCGGCCAGGGGCGGGAGGGTGGGGTGGGGTGGGGTGGGGTTAGAGGGTGCAGTTGATGAGGACTGGTTCGGGGTGCAGGGTTACGCCGAAGCGGGTGTGCACCGTGTCGCGGATGGTGGCGGCCAGGGTGAGCAGGTCGGTGGTGCTGGCGTTGCCGCTGTGGTTGGTGAGGGCGAGGGTGTGTTTGCCGGAGATGGCCACGCCGTCCGGGCCGGGATGCCCCTTCGCGAAGCCGGCCTTGTCGATCAGCCAGGCCGCGCTCACCTTGACCATGCCGTCGGCACCGGGCCAGTTCGGCGGCTCGCCCAGGTCGGCGGCGTGTTCCCGGAGCGACTCGTAGGTCGCCGGGTCGAGGACCGGATTGGTGAAGAAGGAGCCGACCGAGCGAGTGTCCGGGTCGTTGGCGTCGAGCACCATGCCCTTGCCGGCACGCAGCCGCAGCACCGCCGCGCGGGCGTCGGCCAGCGGAACCTGGTCGCCGACGTCGACACCGAGCGCGCGGGCCAGTTCGGCGTAACGCACCGGGCCGGAGAGCGGGGATCTGGTGAGCCGGAAGTCGACGGACAGCACCACCCAGCGGTCCCGGTACTTGAAGATGCTGCCCCGGTAGGCGAAGCCGCAGTCGGCGGCGGGGATGGCGTAACGGGTGTCCTCGGTCCGGTCGTACACCTCGACTCCGGTGATCGTCTCGGCGACCTCCTGGCCGTACGCACCGACGTTCTGGATCGGGGTCGCGCCGGTCGAGCCGGGGACGCCGGAGAGACACTCCAGCCCGGACCAGCCGTTGGCCACCGTGGCGGCGACCAGGTCGTCCCATGGTTCGCCGGCCTCGACCCGTACCGTGACGGACGCGGCGTCCTCGGCGACGACGCGCAGGCCGCGGGAGCGCACCAGGACGACCGTGCCCGCGAAGCCTGTGTCGCTGATCACCACGTTGCTGCCGCCGGCCAGGATGAGGATCGGCTCGTCGGCCCCCCGAACTGCCTGGACGATGGCGTCGGGGCTGGTCGCGGCCACGATCCGCCCGGCCGGGCCGCCCATCCGCAGCGTGGTGTAGCCGGCCAGTGGACCGGGGATGGCACGATCGGTTTCGGTTGTCGGCTGGGCGTAGGCGTCTGACACGTCTTTCACCTTAGGCTGAGGAGTAGCCGTGGCACCCAATGGTGGCTCGGCACCCCCGGGAGGATGGCGATGAGCAGACTGCAGGGCAGCAAGGATTTCTGGATCGGCGCGCTCCGTGCGGAGGGGCCGGCCTTCGCCGCCGCGGTGGCCGAGGCCCCGCCGGAGACACCGGTACTGTCCTGTCCGGGCTGGACAGTCAACGATCTCACTTTGCACCTCGCCGGTATCTACCATTGGGTTTCTTCGTTCGCGGGCTCCGGCCTGACGACCGTACCGGCCCGCCCGGATCGGACCGACGCGGAGCCCGGTGTGAGCCCGTTGCAGCTCTGGCAGCAGGGCTACGACAAGCTGATGACCCTCTTCGACGGGCTCGACCCGGAGGCGCCGGCGTGGAACTGGGCTCCGCAGCCGAAGCGGGCGGGTTTCTGGCCGCGGCGGATGGCGCACGAGACGGCGGTGCACCGCTGGGACGCTCAGCTCGCCATCGCCGCCGGTGAGCCGGTCGAGGCGAAGCTCGCGGCCGACGGGGTGAGCGAGGTGCTGGACACCTGGCTGCCCGCCGGGCGGCGGCGGGTGCCGGGCGACTGGCACGGCGTGGTGCAGCTCGCGGCGACCGACGCGGATCAGGAGTGGTATCTGCGACTGCGCGGCGAGGGGGTGGCGTTGCTGGACACGGCGACGATCCTCGACCACGACGACCACCACGCCCGGGCGCACGTCACCGGCACGGCGAGCGATCTGTTGCTGGCGCTGTGGGGTCGGGTGAGCTTCGAGACGCTGGACGTGACCGGCGACCGCAGCCTGCTCGAAGGTCTGCGCACCGGCCGCTGACCGGTCCTTCGCGGCGAGGGCGTCACCCCCTGGGGTGACGCCCTCGTTGGCGTCCGGGTCCGGTCGGCAACGTCGAGAGAGCGCTCTCTTGACAGCACCGGACGCACCCCCCACCCTCATGTGAGAGCGCTCTCTCAGCACCGCCGCCATCGACCACCTCGAGAGGGGTCCCCATCCCATGGCTGTCTTCCCGCGCCGCCGCCTCGCCGCGGTGGCCCTCGCCGCCACCACCGCCCTGCTCGTCACCGCCGGCTGCGGCGGCGGCGACGGGCAGGGCGGCGACGGGCAGGTCACACTGACCGTCGACGTCTTCGGCCAGTTCGGCTACGAGCAGCTCTACCAGGAGTACATGTCCGCGCACCCCGGCGTGAAGATCGTCGAACGCGGCACCGGCACCAACCTCGACGAGTACTCACCGAAGCTCACCCAGTGGCTGGCCGCCGGCCGGGGCGCCGGCGACGTGGTGGCCATCGAGGAGGGTCTGCTGGTCGAGTACAAGGCGAACCCCGGCAACTTCGTCAACCTGCTCGACCACGGTGCCGCCGACCTCAAGGGCAACTTCCTCGACTGGAAGTGGGACGCCGGGCTGACCGCCGACGGCAAGCAGCTCATCGGCCTCGGCACCGACGTCGGCGGCATCGCCATGTGCTACCGCAAGGACCTCTTCGAGAAGGCCGGCCTGCCCACCGAGCGGGACGCGGTGTCCCAACTCTGGCCGACCTGGCAGGACTACATCGCCACCGGGGAACGCTTCGTCGCCGCGAAGACCGGCGCGTCCTTCCTCGACGCGGCCACCAACACCTTCAACACCATCCTGCTGCAGACCGCCGGCAACACCACCGGGTACAGCTACTACGACACCAGCGGCACCCTCGTCGTCGACAGCAACCCGGCCGTACGCCAGGCGTGGGACACCACCATGGACATCATCGACTCGGGGCTGTCCGGCAAGTACGGATCCTGGTCCGAGGAGTGGGTCTCCGCCTTCAAGCAGTCCAAGTTCGCCACCATCGCCTGCCCCGCGTGGATGACCGGGGTCATCGAGGGCAACGCCGGCCCGGCCGCCCAGGGCAAGTGGGACATCGCCCGGGTGCCCGGCAACGGCGGCAACTGGGGCGGATCGCACCTCGCCGTGCCCAAGCAGAGCAAGCACCAGGCCGAGGCGATCGAGCTGGCCAAGTTCCTCACCAGCGCCAAGGGGCAGATCGGCGCGTTCAAGGCCAAGGGCCCGCTGCCCTCCTCCCCGCAGGCACTCGACGACCCGGCGATCACCGGCGCTTCCAACGCGTACTTCTCCGGAGCGCCGGTCGGCACCATCTTCGGCAGTGGCGCGAGGAGCCTCAAGCCGGTCTACATGGGCCCGAAGAACCAGGCCGTCCGCACCGAGGTGGAGAACGCCGTACGGACGGTGGAACTCGGCCAGCGCAACCCGGGGCAGGGCTGGACCGACGCGGTGACCAACGCGAAGAAGGCCGCCGCCAAGTAGTCCGAGCCAGCGTGCGGGCGGGCTCCGGGAGCCGGAGTTCCGCCCGCACGACGGAAAGGAGTCCCCGGGCATGACCGTCCAGCTCGACGCCCGCCCGCCGGTCGCACCGGCATCCGGCAACCACCGCCCATCCTCGGGTCGGCTCAGCCGGCTCGACACCCGCTTCTCGCCGTACCTCTACATCGCCCCGTTCTTCCTGCTCTTCGCGGTCTTCGGGGTCTACCCGCTGGCGTACACCTTCTGGGTCTCCCTGCACGACTGGGACCTGCTCGGCACCGACCATCCGTTCGTCGGCGCGGAGAACTACACCCGGTTGCTCGCCGACGTCGACTTCTGGCACGCGCTGGTGAACACGCTGGGCATCTTCGTGATCTCCACCGTGCCGCAGCTGCTCGCCGCGCTGTGGCTGGCCAACCTCCTGAACCGGGGGCTGCGGGCCCGCACCGGCTGGCGGATGGCCGTGCTCGTCCCGAACGTCACCTCCACCGCCGCCGTGGCGATCGTCTTCGGGGTGCTCTTCGGCCGCGAGTTCGGCATGGTCAACTGGCTGCTCGACCTCGTGGGGCTGGACGCGATCGACTGGAAATCCAACCGGATCGCCTCCTGGGTGGCCATCTCCGCCATGGTCGACTGGCGGTGGACCGGCTACAACGCGCTGATCCTCCTGGCCGCGATGCAGGCCATCCCCCGCGACCTGTACGAGGCCGCGGCGATCGACGGCGCCAACCGCGTCCGGCAGTTCTGGTCGGTGACCGTGCCGCTGCTCAAGCCGACGATCATCTTCTGCGCCATCATCGCCACCATCGGCGGGTTGCAGCTGTTCACCGAGCCCCGGATGTTCCACTCCGGCACCAACCCGATCCGGGGCGGCCCGCTGCGCGAGTCGCAGACCCTGACCATGTACATGTTCGAGAACGCCTTCGCACCGCACTACAACTTCGGGTACGGATCAGCGGTCGCCTGGCTGCTCTTCGCGCTCATCGCCATCGTCGCGACCGTCAACGTGCTGGTCCTGCGTCGCCTCGGCGGCGGGTCCGGCCCTCGGAAGGGAGCGGCACGATGAGCCGGCTCTGGCGGGCCAGCCCGCTCACCTACCTGGCCCTGGTGGCCGCCGCGGCCCTGTCGATCTTTCCGATCTGGTGGATGTTCGTGGTCGCCAGCCGGTCCAGCGACGCGATGGGACAACTGCCGCCCCCGATCACGCCCGGCGGCAACCTGGGCGCCAACATCGCCCGGCTGTTCGACAACACCGACGCGTACTTTTTGACCGGTCTGATCAACTCGGTGATCGTCGCGACCACGGTCACCGTGTCCGTGGTGTTCTTCTCCAGCCTGGCCGGGTTCGCCTTCGCGAAGCTGCGGTTCCGTGGACGCAACGCGCTGCTGCTGGTGATCATCGCGACCATGATGGTGCCGACGCAGCTCGGCGTGATCCCGCTCTACCTGCTGATGACCCGACTGCACTGGAACGACCGGCTGCCCGCGGTCATCGTGCCGGTGCTGGTCACCGGGTTCGGGGTGTTCATGATGCGGCAGTACGCCGGCCAGGCCATCAGCGACGAACTGATCGAGGCCGCCCGGATGGACGGCTGCGGCACCGCCCGGACCTGGTGGCACGTCGTGCTGCCCGCGCTGCGTCCGGCCGCCGCCGTACTCGGCCTGCTCACGTTCATGACCACCTGGAACGACTTCCTGTGGCCGTACGCTGTGCTGAACGACCCAGCAAATCCGACCGTGCAGCTCTCCCTGCGGGCGCTGTCGGACGGGTACTACCAGGACATGTCGCAGGTGTTCACCGGGACAGCCATCGCGACGCTGCCCCTGCTACTGGTCTTCGTGCTGTTCGGCCGTCAGATCATCGGCGGGATCATGGAAGGTGCGGTAAAGGCGTGAGTGAACTCCGTTTTCCCGAGCATTTCCTGTGGGGGGCGGCAACCGCCGCGTACCAGATCGAGGGCGCGGCCCGCGACGACGGCCGCGGTCCGTCCATCTGGGACACCTTCAGCCGTACGCCGGGCAAGGTGTACCAGGGCCACACCGGCGACGTCGCCTGCGACCACTACCACCGGTACGCCGACGACGTGGCGCTGATGGCCGAGCTGGGGTTGCGGGCGTACCGCTTCTCGGTGTCCTGGCCGCGGATCCAGCCGGACGGCACCGGCCCGGCCAACCCGCGCGGACTGGACTTCTACGACCGGCTCACCGACACGCTCCTCGACCGGGGGATCGACCCGATCGTCACCCTGTACCACTGGGACCTGCCGCAGAGCCTGGGCGACCGGGGCGGCTGGACCAACCGGGACACCGCCGAGCACTTCGCCACGTACGCCACCGCGGTGTACGCGCGCCTCGGCGACCGGATCGACGTCTGGACCACGCTCAACGAGCCGTGGTGCTCGGCGTACCTCGGTTACGGCAACGGGATCCACGCACCGGGCGAGCAGGATCCGGCGGCGGCCTTCGCCGCCGTACACCATCTGCTGCTCGGGCACGGCCTGGCGGCGCGGGCGTTGCGTGCGGCCGGCGCGCGCAGCGTGGGCATCACCGTCAACCCGGCGGACGTACGGCCGGCCGACCCGGACAGCGCGGCGGACGCCGCCGCGGTGCGCCTGGTCGACGGCCTGCACAATCGGATCTTCCTCGACCCGTTGCTGGCCGGCGGCTACCCCGACGACGTCCGCGAGCACGTGGCGCGCATCGTGGAGCCGACGTTCATCCGCGACGGTGACGAGAAGCTGATCGCCGCCCCCATCGACCTGCTCGGCATCAACTACTACGCGCCCAGCTACGTCGCGGGTCGGCCCGACGGCGCCGGCAACGGCGCGTACCCGGGCACCGAGGGCGCGGTGCACTTCCTGCCGCCGGCCGGGCCGCTCACCGACATGGGCTGGATGATCGAACCGGCCGGTCTGACCCGGCTGCTGGAGCGGATCGCCACCGACTACCCGGGCGTGCCGTTGCTGATCACCGAGAACGGTGCGGCGTTCCCCGACAAGCCGGGCACCGACTCGCCCGACAGCCCGACGCAGGTGATCGATTCGGATCGGATCGCCTACCTCGACGGGCACCTGCGTGCCGCGCACGAGGCGATCTCCCGGGGCGTGGACCTGCGCGGTTATCTCGTATGGTCATTCCTGGACAACTTCGAGTGGGCGGAGGGTTACCGCAAGCGGTTCGGGATCGTGCACGTCGACTACCTGACCCAGCGGCGCACACCGAAGGCCAGCGCCCGGTGGTACCAGGAGGTGATCTCCCGGAACGGGCTGTGACGAGCGGGGGGAGTCGCGATGACGACGGCGCACCGGCCGACGCTCGAGGCGGTGGCGGCACGGGCCGGGGTTTCCCGGGCCACCGTCTCCCGCGTGGTCAACGGCTCCACCACCGTCGCCGAGCCGATCCGCGAGGCCGTCAACCGGGCGGTCGCCGAGCTGGGGTACGTCCCCAACCTGGCCGCCCGCAGCCTGGTCACCCAGCGCACCGACTCGATCGCCCTGGTCATGCCGGAGGCGGCCACAAGAGTCTTCTCCGACGACCAGGTCTTCCCCGGCATCATTCGCGGCGTCAGCCAGGAGTTGGAGGCGGCCGACAAACAACTCGTGCTGATGCTGGCCGGCTCGCCGGCCGGGCATCACCGCGTCGAGCGATACACCACCGGCCGGCACGTGGACGGGGTGCTGTTCGCGTCGTTGCACGGCGCCGACCCGCTGCCCGGCACGCTGGCCCGGCTCGGCATACCGGTGGTGGTCAGTGGTCGACCGCTCGGCGACGTGCCCGTGCCGTACGTCGACGTCGACCACGTCGGCGGGGTGACCGCGGCCGTCCGGCACCTGATCGACAGCGGTCGCCGACGGATCGCCACCATCGCCGGGCCACAGGACATGGTCGCCGGGATCGAACGGCTCACCGGCTACCGCACCGCCGTGGCCGCCGCCGGGCTGCCCGAACTGATCGCCGTCGGTGACTTCACCCGGGAGTCCGGGGGCGCGGCGATGCGGCGACTGCTCGCCGAACACCCCGACCTGGACGGCGTCTTCGCCGCCTCCGACCTGATGGCGCACGCCGCCCTGCGGACGCTGCGCGAGGCCGGCCGGCGGGTGCCGGAGGACGTGGCGGTGGTCGGCTTCGACGACATCGAGACCGCCGCCTACACCGAACCACCGCTGACCACCGTCCGGCAGCCCATCGTGGAACTCGGCCGGCGGATGACCCGGCAACTGCTCCGGCTGGCCGCCGGGGAGACCGTCGAGCCGGCGGTCATGCTCGACACCGAGCTGATCATCCGCGCCTCCGCCTGACCGCCGTCGCAAGGTTCACTTCCAAGATCCGCACAACTTCGGTGTTATTGCTGCTTCCCGGCGTCGGGAGGCAGCAATAACCCTGAAATTGCTGCCTGCGGCCGCGCAGGCGTCGCGTTATTGCGTCGCTTCGGTGGGGGATCGTGGTTAGCCTCGCCGGCATGCCGGATCCTGTCGCGCTGCTGCAAGTACCCGCTCTCACCGACGTCGTCAAGACCACCATGTACGTGGCGTCGTCGCGGCAGGCGGTGGCCTGAGATGCGCATCCGGGTGGCGCAGCCGGACGACGCTGCGGACGTGGTCGCCCTGCGGGCGGTCGTCCACCCGTACCTCGTACGCGGGGTCGAGTCGACCCGCAAGATGATCGCCGAACCACCGCCGCACGACGGCTGGACCGCGTTCGTGGCCGAGGTCGACGGTCAGCTGGTCGGCTGGACGTCCGCCGAGCCCAACGCCTCGACATCGGTGCAGGGTTTCGGCGACGTCAACATGCTGCACGTGCACCCCGAGCGCCGCCGCAGCGGGATCGGAGCGGCGCTGTTGACCGCCGCGATCGACCACCTCCGCCTCCTCGGAGTTCGGCGCGTACGCACCATGGCCACGGCGGACTCCCTGCCCTTCGCGCGCCGGCACGGTTTCACGCCCAGCCGGGAGGTGCGCTACTCGGCGCTGGACCTGAACCCGCCACCCGCGCTGCCCGAGCCACCCCCGGGCGTACGGCTGCGGCCGGTCGCGGAGCTGGACCCCCGCCTGCTCTACGAGGCCGACGTGGCCTCGGCCCTCGACGAACCCGGCGACGTACCCGTCGACGCGGTCACCTTCGAGAACTGGCGGTACGACGTGTGGGACAACCTCGGACTGGACAAGGCCGCCAGCACCGCCACGGAGGTCGACGGCGACGTGGCCGCGTTCAGCCTGGTCAAGCGGGACGGTGCACGGATGTGGTCGGACTACACCTGCTCCGTCCCGGCGTACCGGGGTCGAGGACTGGCCCGGATGGCCAAGACGGCGGCGCTGCACCGGGCCGCCGAGGACGGCGTACGGATCGCGTACACCTCGAACGACGAGTCGAACGCGCCGATGCTGGCGATCAACGCCCGGCTGGGTTACCGGCCGGTGGCGTCGCAGTGGACCTGCCTGGCCGATGTGAGCTGATCAGTCGGCGTGGTTGTCGCCGCGCGGGAGGGTCCACTCCAGGAACCGCCCGACGTACACCGCAGGGTCCGGCCGCAGGCCCAGCCTCAGCGCGTCGGCGAACGCCTCCCGCGCGAGCGCGTTGACCCAGTTCCGCAGCGTCTCATGATTGACGCCGAGTTCCTGACCGGCCTCACGCAGTGACCGGCCCGACGAGCGGACCAGATCAACAGCGTCCCTACGGAACTGCTCGGGGTACTTCGATGGACGTGGCACCAGGCCATCCTTCCCCAGAACACTGTCTGGGCTCAGGGTGTCCGGTCCGCAGGGGGAACCTCAGGGCAACTCCACTACGCAATAGCCCTGACCCGCCGGCCCTCGTCCACGATCAGGCGCGTAAGCCGAAGACGTGCACGAGGAGTCGAAGCAGCGTTAGCGCGGGACACGAAGGCCTCCTGGTTGGCAGAGCGGTTCCTAGACAGCTCCACCCCACAACCGGAGGCCTTCGTCATTACGTCTATCTACGTCGTGTCGTCACACAACCTCGACCAACATCCCCGGGCAGTACAACTAGCTCGGTGACACGCCTCGAACTAGTACGAGTAGGTCGCGTACGGACGGCTGGTGTTGCCCTTGCTGAAGAACTTGATGCCCGTATTGCTCGCAGCCGACACGTCAACGGACTTGAGGATTTTCAGCTCTGGGAATGGATTCCACCCCACGACTTCAATCCGTGACGTGGACGAAGGAATATTACCCTTTCTGCACGTGCCCGGCTCGACCGGGATCGAGGCAATCGAAGACCAGTTGAAGTTCGTGGGAGTTTTATAGAATCTGACGTACGACCAATAGTTTGCCTGCGAGCAAAGCAGATACCGGCCCTTGCCCATGGACGCCTCTGCAGGGGCGGCAGTTGCCGTGAGTGCCGCCGTCGACAGCATGGCCGCCACGGCGGCACCTGCCGTGACACTCTTGAGTAAGGTCTTGATCGTCATACGGTCCTTCCTCTGGTGGCTGTGATCCCCCGCGTGATCCCTGCGAGCGGCGTGATCCCTACAAGGCATACTCACTCAGGCCCTTGCGGTCACACAGGGGAAGGGAATGCTCCAAAGTGGAGCGTATCTCCTGGCTCTTTCTTTTCTCTGAAGGATTTGCAGATTGGGTTCGCACGCTCGGCTGTGGCGAGTCGGACATGGTGCGACCTGCCGCTCCGACATTGTCAAACTCGGCTGCCTAGCACTCCAGCCGCACCTGGCGGAGATGGAGTCTTCACTGATAGTAGGCGATTTCGGCGCGGTGCTGGTGTCGGCGTTGCCATCGTAACCATCGATGGATGTGGTCGAAGTGCCCGATGGTGATCAGGTGTGCCAGCAGGGCCAGGGCCCCAGGGTCATTGCGTTGTCGGGCAACTGCTGGTCACGGCGGTGATCAGGTCGTGTGAGCGACGGTTGGCTTGGCGGGTGGCTCGGGCGATGTTGGTCGCGCCGGTGATGCGGTGCCAGCCGATCGCGGTGTTACGCAGGGTTGCGATGACGGCGGGTCCGGTGCCTGTTCGGGCCTGGTGGAGGTCTTCACGAAACGTCACGTCGCGTACGTGATGGAGGCAGTTCTCGATGTGCCAGTGGCGGCGGATCCAGGTTTGCAGATCGACCGGCTGGGCCTGGCCGGCGGGTAGCCTTGCCGTCGATCGCGATGACCGTGCGGTACCGCCTCGGCCTGCTCACCGCGCGGCCTCACCCGCCTCCTGCACCTCGACAGAGGCCGAACTCGTCCCGAACTCCTGGTCAACGGCCCGTCGGCCGACTATGCAATCGCACTGTCTCTAACGTCTTCTCTGGACGACGACTAAACCGCAGAGATCTCGCAGGCCGCAGCGTGGGTGTCCGCGCCGAAGAGCACCAGGCGGGCCTCGCTGACCGTCGCCGGCGTGGCCCGACGGAGCACCGACAGCGCCTGGCGGACCGCATCGTCGACCGGCCAGCCGTAGATCCCGGCGGAGATCAGCGGGAACGCCACCGTGGACGCACCCAGCTCGTCGGCCACCCGGAGGCTGTTGGCGTAGCAGTCGCGTAGCAGTGTCGACCGGTCCTCGGTGGCCGACCAGACCGGCCCGACGGTGTGGATCACCCAGCGGGCCGGCAGGTCCCCGGCCGTGGTCGCCACCGCCTGACCGGTCGGCAGCCCTCTGCCGTAACGGGACGCCCGCAGCGCCCGGCACTCGGCCAGGATCGCCGGACCGCCGCGCCGGTGGATCGCACCGTCGACCCCACCGCCGCCGAGCAGCGACGAGTTCGCGGCGTTCACGACCGCGTCCACCGCCTGGGCGGTGATGTCCCCCTCGACCAGGGTGATCTCCATGTCAGCGCTCCTCGGCCGACTGGCCCAACGATCGGCGGGCCAGCAGGGTCGCACCGGCGACCGCGGCCGGCATGATCAGCACCGCGCCCAGCGGAATGAGGAAGCAGAGGAAGACCGCCACCCCGAAACCGAGCGCGGCCGGCCGGTCCGCCTTGAGGATCGTCCGGCGCTGCGGCAGCCGCATCCCGCGCCGGTAGAACGGCGCACCGACCAGCTCCACGGCGAGGAACCAGCCGCCCACCGCCGCCCCGATCACCGGGACGACCGTCTGGCCGACCACCGGGATGAAGCCGGCGAGGAACAGCGGGATGCCGACCAACGCGGTGAGCGCCACCAGTCGTACGGAGTCGGCGATGCTGCGGCGCAGCGACGACCAGAAGGGCACCTCCACCGCACCCGGAGTGCCGCCGAGGCGATCCTCCACCCGCTCGGAGATCTTCTCGTAGAAGGGGTCGCCGATGACCAGCGTCACCGCCGTGAAGGTGAGCACGCCGAGCAGCCCGCCGAGCCCCAGGAAGGCCAGCCCGGCGATCACCCGGACCAGACTGCGGGCCGACGTCGACCAGTCGTCGGCGAACGGGGTGACCAGGGCGGCGAGGTCGTCCACGAAGTACACGAGGGTGGCCAGCGCGGCCACGAAGAGCGCGCCGGAGATCAGCGCCGGCACGATGCCGAGCAGCATCAGCCCCGGGCTGCGGACGTAGAGGCCGAGCCCACGCAGGAGCAGCCCCGCGCCGGCGAAGAAGCGTCCGACGACCCCGGTCACCGGGCTGGCGATTCTGCTGACGTCCACGATCGAGCAGCCTAACGACCGGTGATCGAATCCGCCGGGCGGCGAGCGGCACGGGGCAGGATGGGCGGGTGCGCGCCTCCCGACTGTTCTCGCTGCTGTTGCTGTTGCAGGCGCGCGGGTCGATGACGGCCGGCGAGCTGGCCCGGGAGTTGGAGGTCTCCGAGCGGACCGTGTACCGGGACGTGCTGGCGCTCTCCGCCGCCGGGGTGCCGGTCTACGCCGACCGGGGCCGGGCCGGCGGGTACCGCCTGCTCGGCGGGTATCGGACCCGCCTGACCGGGCTGACCCGGGACGAGGCCGAGGCGCTCTTCCTCGCCGGTCTGCCCGGCCCGGCCGGCGACATGGGGCTCGCCGATGCGGTCGCGTCCGCCGAGTTGAGGGTGCTGGCCGCGCTGCCGCCCGCCCTGCGGGACGCGCCGGCCCGCACCGGCCAACGGTTCCACCTGGACGTGCCGGGCTGGTTCCGGGAGACCGGGTCGCCGGGGTGGAGGTGGGCGACGAGAGCTTCGACCGCGACGAGGGCTTCGACCTGGCCGGGCACTGGCGCGAGCAGGCCGGGTCGTTCCTGCGGACCATGCTGCGGGCCGAGGTCACCGTCCGGCTCAGCCCCGCCGGCCTGCGCCAGCTCCGACACCTGGTCGATGCCCCGTTCGTGTACGACGAGGTGCTCGCCGCCGCCGGCGAACCCGACGGGCAGGGCTGGGTGGTGGCCCGGCTGCCCGTCGAGTCGGTCGAGGTGGCGTACCACCAGTTGCTGGGCCTCGGCCCCGAGGTGGAGGCGGTCGATCCACCCGAGCTACGGACGCGGTTCGCCGACGCGGCCGACCGGCTGCGCGACCTCTACCGGTAGCCGGTGACGTCGGCCGGTCTGCCGGCGTCGACGACCTCGACGATGTAGCGGAACGCCTCCGGCTGGCTGCCGTCGACGTCGGTGAACCCGTACACCTTGGACAGCGTGCCGGCGTCGACGGACTGGCCGTTCCACCGGCCCTTCTCCTCGTCGGCGGCGAGCGCGGCCACCGCGCGGCCGACGAACGCCGGAGTCTCCGAGATGAGGAAGTTCGGGTCGGTGGCGGCGCCGTCGCGCCAGTTCTCCTCGGTGACGCCGAAGTGCTCCAGCATCGACTCGGAGCGGATCCAGCCGGGGGTGAGCGCCACGGCCGTGCAGCCGTGCGGCTTCAGCTCGTGCGCCTGGGTGAAGGCGAGCCGGTTGACCGACACCTTGGCCAGGTCGTAGAAGACCGAGAGCCGGTAGTTCTCGTCGTTGTACGCCTTCGTGCCGTCGCCGATCTCCACGACCAGGCCACCGGGCTTGCGGATCAGCAGCGGCAGGGCGAAGTGGCTGGTGATGATGTGCGTGTCGACGGCCAGCCGCAGGGTGCGGAAACCGGCGTCGAGTGGCTGCTCCCAGACCGGCTTGTCCCAGGTGACCAGCGGGTCGCCGCCCCAGATGTCGTTGACCAGCACGTCGAGGTGGCCCTGCTCGGCGTCGATCCGGGCGACCAGGTCGCGGACCTGCTCCGGCACCAGGTGGTCGACCCGGACGGCGATGCCGGTGCCGCCGGCCGCGGTGACCAGCTCGGCGGTTTCCTCGATGGTCTCCGGTCGGTCCATCTCCGAACGGCCGGCGCGGCTGCTGCGACCGGTGGCGTACACGGTGGCACCGGCCGCGCCGAGCTGAACGGCGATCTGCCGGCCGGCTCCCCGGGTCGCCCCGGCGACGAGCGCGATCTTTCCTGCGAGCGGTTGTGTCATACCTGCGAGGTTGTCAGCGATACCTGACAACCGGGGTCCGAATTTGTCAGTCCACCAGTCTGACGCGTACCCGGCGGTTGGCGCGGCCCTTGCTCTCCACCTTGACCACCTGCACCTTGCCGATCTGGGCGGTGGACGCGACGTGGGTGCCGCCATCGGCCTGCACGTCCAGCCCGACGATGTCGACGATCCGGACCTCCTGCTCGTCCGGCGGGATCAGGTTGGACTGGGTGCGGATGATGTCCGGCAGGGCCAGCGCCTCGGTGCGCGGCAGCACCCGGGTGGCGACCGACCGGTCGGCGGCCACCTCGGCGTTGACCAACTCCTCGATCCGGCTCTTGAAGTCGGGAGGCACCTCGGGAAGGTTGAAGTCCATCCTGGCCTCGCCGGGTTCCATCGAGTTGCCTGTGACGAGCGCGCCGAAGTCGCGGAACACCACACCGCAGAGCACGTGCAGGCCGGAGTGGGTGCGCATCAGCCGGGTACGGCGCTCGTCCTCCACCGCCCCGACGACCTCGGTGCCGACCGGCGGCAACGGGTCACCCTCGGCGGGGATCAGGTACGGGTCGTCGCCCTTGCGGGTGCCGACGATCCGGGTCTGCACGCCCTGCCACAGCAGGACGCCGTGGTCCGGTGGCTGGCCACCGCCGCCCGGGTAGAACGCCGAACGGTCCAGCACGATGCCCTGCTCCGGATCGGCGTGCAGAACCGTGCACGTCCACTCGCGCAGGGTCGGGTCCGCCAGGTCCAGCCGGTGCGTCCGGCCGTGTTGTGTGACGCCCATGACAGGGCAGGCTACTCGTTGAGGAAGCCGGAGATGCGCTCCCGCAGGTCGGCGCGTTCCGACCAGAGCACGCCGGGCCGGTCATACACGTGCAGGGTGGCCCGGGGCAACGCGGCGGCGAGCCGCTCGGCGACCTCGACCGGGTGCAGGTCGTCGCCGGCACACGCGATCACCAGCGCCGGCGCGTTGACCGCCGCCAGGGCGGCGACGTCGTGCAGCGGCGCCTGCTCCGGCAGGGTGGCCAGACCGTCGGCGAGGCCGTCGCGGAGCAACTGGTCGAGCCGCTGCCGCAGGTACGCCCAGCCGGCCGGGGTGTTACGCACCGGCGGCGGCAGTTCCAGCGAGACGACGTCGGCCACCGCCGAGGCGTCGCCGCTCTCCACCGCCTCCAGCAGGTCGGTGAGGCGTTGCCGGGCCACCGGCCCACGCGGCTCGTCGAGCACGGCGGGCAGGAAGAAGACCAGCTTGTCGAAGCGCTCCGGGCTCTCGGTCAGCAGCCGGCAGAGGGCACCCGCGCCGAGGCTCGCCCCGAACGCGCGGCTGGCGCCGCCGAGATCCGCGACGGCGCGCAGATCCCGTGCCAGGTCGAGGTACGTCCACGACCCGTCCGGCGCGTCGGATCGGCCGTGCCCCCGGAACTGGAAGAACACCTTGCGGCCGGTAACCCCGCTGCCGAACGGGCGGGTGGTGGCGATGCCGTTGCCCAGCCCGTGCGCGAACACGGTGACCGGATCACCGGTGCCGGTGACCAGCCTCTCCAGTCGTACGCCGTGCGGGGTGGTGACCAGCTCGGTCTCCGGCTCGGGCAGTGCGGGTCGACCGGTTCGCGGCCCGCCCGGGCCGGGCCCCGAGGTGCGGGGCCCGCTGTCCGGTGGGGGCGGCCATCGGAAACCTCTCACCAGAACCCTTTGCCGTCGCTCAGGTCGCGCAGGCCGACCCGGACGTCAAGCAGGTAGATGAGCGCGGCGGCGATGCCGATCAGTCCGAAGAGACTGATCGGACCGAAGCCGAGCAGGGTGAGCACGAGGCAGACCGCGAGGATGGCGATCCAACCACCCTTGGGCAGCGTCCCGATGGCGGGGAAGCCGTCGGCGCGCTGCGTCACGGCGTGCACCAGCGCGACACCCTGGATGATCAGCGCGAAGACGAGCAGGATCAGCTCGATCACGTAGCGGACTTCAAAGGCGAAGATCGGCGCGGCGTTGGCCATGCCGGCAAGCTTATGTCGACGACCCCGACTACGTCCGACAAGGACGCCGTCGGGGTCGTCGACGCGGCGAACTACTCGGCCGCCGGGCGGGTCCGCTTGGTGGCCCGGGGCAGCTTCGCCGACGGGGTGGCGGCGGGCGTGGCGGCCTTCGGGGCGCGGGCGGCCTTCTTGACGGCGGCCGGCTTCGCCTCGGCGATCTCGGCCACCTCCGCCGGGGTCGACACCTCGGTCGGGGTCGACACCTCGCCGGCAGCCGGGGCGGTGGTCTCGGCCGGGCTGGTGGTCGACGTCACGGCCTGGGTGGCCTCGATGTCGGCGTTGACCGTCTCGGCGGCCTCCAGCACACCGGCGCCGACGACCCGCTCACCGCGGGCGACCAGGGCACCGTACGCGGCGAACGCCCGCTCCTGTGCGGCCTGGGCGCTCGCGACCACCACGGCGGCGTTGCGGGTCGCGGCCGCGCGCAGCTTGTCGAGGTCGGCGACCTCGCGCAGCTTGGCCAGATCGGCCGACTCGCGGAGCTTGGCGAGGTCCAGTTCGGCCTGTGCCCGGCCGCGCAGGGTGCCGGCGGTCTCGTTGGCGGTGCGCAGCGTCTCGGTGGCCTTCTGGCGCAGCTCGAAGCCGGTCAGCACGGCCCGCCCGCCCAGGTCGGCGACGACCCGGGTGCCGAGGACACCGACCACGGTCGGCAGCTTGCGCAGCTGCTCGAGGGCCAGCTCTCCGGCGCCGGCGGCGGCGTAGATCGGGGCGGGGATGCGGTTCGTCTTCGGCTCGGTCATGACGTCTCCTCTTCGGCCGCCTCGGCGGCCTTCCGGACCGCCGGACCGGCGGCCTTCTTCTCGGGGGTGTTCGTGCTGCCCGGGGCGGGAGCGGTGCCCGCCTCGGTGACGGCGACCGACTCGAGCACGGCCTCGGTCGGAGTGCCGCCTGCGGTGGTGGGGCCGGTGGCGGCGAGGTTGGCCACGTCGGCCGGCTGGTCGGCGACATCGGTCGGGGTCGTCGTCCCGGCCGTGTTGCCGGTGGCGGTCGCGCCGGGGGTCTCGGCGGCGGCCTGAGCCTCGGTCAGCCGGGCGTTCTCCCGGCGGAACGTCTCGTAGATCTGGCTGAGGGACTGCTTCTGGGCCATCGTCAGGTCGGTGTCCACGGCGATGGCGGCGAGCACACCGTGGCCCTCCTTGTCGTCGAGCAGCCCGGCCCGCAGGTACATCGCCGGGGTGGAGACCCGCAGCGCGCTGGCCAGCTGCTGGAGCACCTCGGCGCTGGGCTTGCGCAGGCCGCGCTCGATCTGGCTGAGGTACGGGTTGCTGACTCCCGCCTGCTCGGCGAGCTGCCGCAGCGAGATCTTGGCGTTGCGCCGTAGATCGCGGATGAACCCGCCGACGTCGGGAAGGTCCTTCGGTGTGGCCATGAGACTGACGCTAGACGGCCCTGCTAGCTCCTGCAAGCAAAACGCTAACCAGAGTTAGCAAGGTCTCAACGTCCCATTTGCGTGCCGCCCCTCCGGTCCGTACGGTCCCTCCGTGCACAAGATCACAGTCAATGGATCAGCCATCGCGTACGACGAGGTCGGCACCGGTTCGCCGGTCGTCCTGCTGCACGCCGGCATCACCGACCGCCGGATGTGGCGCGGACAGGTCCCGGCGCTCGCCGCCCGGCACCGGGTGATCGTTCCGGACCTGCGCGGTTACGGCGACTCCGAGCTGCCCCCGACGCCGTTCGCGCACCACGACGACGTGGCCGGCCTGCTGGACGCGCTCGACCTGCCCCGGGCCGCCCTGGTCGGCTGCTCGTTCGGTGGATCGGTGGCCATCGACACCGCGCTGGCCCACCCGGACCGGGTGAGCGCGCTCGCGCTGTTCGACACGGCGGTCTCCGGCAACGAGTGGTCCGACGAGGCGAACGACCTCTGGGACAGCCTGGTCGGCGAGGTCGACCCGGACGATTTCGTCGCCGGGGCCGCCGGTGAGGTGCGGTTCTGGGTGGTCGGTCCGGGCCGCCAGCCGGCCGACGTCGACCCCGAGCTGATCGCGTTCGCGCAGGAGATGGACCAGCGGGCGCTCGCCGCCGAGCTGGCGCTCGGCGCGGTCGAGGTGGGCGAACTGTCGCCGCCGGCGATCGGCCGCCTCGGCGAACTGCGGATGCCCGTCCTGGTCACCGCCGGCGCCGCCGACGTGCCGGACATCAGCCGGCTCGCCGACCGGATCGCCGCCGAGGCGCCCAACGCGGTACGACTGCCCGACGTGCCGGACGCCGCGCACCTGCTGCCGCTGGAGCGCCCCGAGCCGGTCAACGCCGCCCTGCTCGACTTCCTGGCCTGATCGACCCCCGGTCGGCGGTCGGCGGTCGGCGGTCGGCGGTCGGCGGTCGGCGGTCGGCGGTCGGACGAGCCTGATGCCTCAGAGTCATATTGATGACTCTGAGGCATCACCGTCATGACGAGTGGGCCACCCGGCAGGCCGCCGGGCCCCATCCAGCCGGCTCCGCCACCAGCCAGCGGCCTCAGGCCGCCGGGCCAGCCACGCCGCGACACGGTTTACCAGAGCGGACGGACCGCGCCCACCGGCACCCCGCCGCCGAAGAGCGGCACCTCGGCGTACTCGGTCAGCACCGGGGCGTCCACGCCGAGCCGGCGTAGCGCGGAGACCAACACCGGCATCCGGGCGCGGTCGGCGCCGTCGTCGATCTTCAGTGCGACGGCGCCGACACCCGGCAGCCCGACCGCGATCACACCCTCGGCGCCGATCTTCGCCAGCAGGCCCGGGACGCCGCGCATCAACCTGGTGTCATCGGCACGGGTGCCGCCGACGATCTCCGGGTGCGCACGCATCGCGTCGGCGACCGCGCGAGGCGTCGAGCCGGGCTCGGCCTCGACCAGCCGCAGGTACGCCCCGGCCAGGCCGGTCAGCGACACCGCGAGCACCGGGGCGCCACAGCCGTCCACCCCCACCGCCGCCGCCTGCTCGCCGGTGAACTCCTCGATGGCGGCCCGCAACCCCTGCTGCAACGGGTGCTCCGGTCGCCAGTAGCCGTCCAGCGGCCACCCGGCGGCCTGGCAGGTCAGCAGCATCCCGCTGTGCTTGCCGGAACAGTTCATCTGCACCCTGCTCGGGCCGCCACCGGCGCGCAGGACCGCCTCCCGGGCCGCCGCGCCCACCGGCAGATCGGGCGGACAGTGCAGGGCCGCGGCATCGAGCCCGGCCCGGTCCAGCAGCGCGCCGACCCGGGCCAGATGGAAGTCCTCGCCCGCGTGGCTCGCCGACACCAGCGCCAGATCGGCCGGGTCGGTCAGCGGCAGGCCGGCACGGAGCATCCCGATCGTCTGCATCGGCTTGCTGGCCGAACGGGGAAAGACCGGAGAGGCCACGTCCCCGGCGACGGCCACCGGCACACCGGCGGCGTCCAGCACCACCGCCGAGCCGCGATGCACGCCCTCCACGAACCCGGACCGGACCACCTCGGCGAGCGGCGCGCCGCCCTCGTACGTCTTTACCACGTGCTGGACGGTACCGACGCTTCTGGGGGCACCGGCGGCGGGGTGACCAGGACGTCCACCGCCCGGGTGACAGGGGCGCGGGACGGCCGCGTCCTTACAGTCCGAGCAGCTCGCGGGCCTCGGTGGTGGTCAGCGGTGGGCGCTGGGCGAGCTGCGCGAAGCCGACCGCGCGGGCGACCAGTTGCATGTTGGACTCCACCGGGCGCCCCTTCGCGTACGTCACCGTGTCCTCCATGCCGACGCGCAGGTGCCCACCGGTCGACAGTGCGGCCAGCATGACCGGGATGGTGCTGCGACCGATTCCGGTGGCCGAGAAAGTGGTGCCCTCCGGCAGGTCCCGCAGCATCCGGTGAGCCGCGACCAACGTCTCGGTGGTGCCCGGCATGCCGCCCGGCACACCCATCACGAAGTCGACGTGCACGTGCCCGCCGGCCGGCAGCCCGTACCTGCCGAGCAGCCGCTGCAACGCGGAAAGGTGGCCGAGGTCGAAGATCTCGTACTCCGGCACGATCCCCCGGTCCTGCATACGGCCGTGCAGGTCGACGATGAACTCCCACCGGTTGAGGAAGACGTCCTCACCGAAGTTGACCGTGCCCATCGTGCACGAGGCCATGTCCGGTCGGGCGTCGAGCACCGCGAGTCGGGCGGACTCCGGGTCGGTCACCGCGCCGCCGCTGGACAGCTGCACGATCAGGTCGGTGGTCTCCCGCAACGCCGCCACCGTCTCGGCCAGGCGTGCCGGGTCGAGGGTGGGCCGTGCCGCGTCGTCACGGATGTGGACGTGGATCACGGCGGCACCGAGCGCCTCGCACTCCTTGGCGGTGCGCAGCAGCTCGTCGAGGGTCACCGGCAGGGCCGGCACCTCCGCCTTGGCCGACTCCGCCCCGGTCGGGGCCACCGTGATCAACGTCCCTGTCGTCATGCCGGCGATCCTAGACGGCCGGGTCAGGACGGGTCGATCGCCGCCGCCGTCTCGCCGATCCGCAGGGCGGCGTCGTCCGGAACGTTCCGCTTCAGCACGGCGAGGGCAACCTGGCCCAACTCGTGGTGCAGCACGGCGGTGCCGACGAAGCCCACCGTCCGGCCGTCGAGGGTCACCGGCGTACCGGCGGTCGGCGGCTGGTCGGTGGTCACCCCGTCCAGATGCAGCAGTACGAGGCGACGCGGCGGCCGGCCCATGTTGTGCACCCGGGCCACCGTCTCCTGACCCCGGTAGCAGCCCTTGTCCAGGTGCACGGCAGGGCCGATCAGATCCACCTCGGCCGGGATGGTCCGGTGGTCGGTGTCCACCCCGACCCGGGGCCGGCGGGCGGCCACCCGGATCGCCTCGTACGCCCACAGGCCCGCCACCGGCACGCCCGCGCCTCGCAGCTCCGCCACCACCTGGTCCATCGCCGAGCGGGGCACCAGCAGGTCCACGCCGAGCGGCCCGCGCCGGGCCCAGCCGCCGACGGGCAGCGGTCGTACGTCGTACCGAACGCTCGCCCGCGGTGGGACGGCGCCGGCGGCGAACTTCGGACCGGGCACCGCGACCAGGTCCGGTTCGGCCAGCCCGGTCACCCCGAGCGTGCCCAGCGCCTCCGTGGCCGCGGGGCCGACCAGCGACAGCAGCGCCCGCTCGGCGGTGGCGTCGCGCGGGTCGACCTTGCTGAAGAACCGCATCTTCTCCAGGTAGGTCAACAGGCCCTCGGTCGCGCCGGGCTCGGTGTCCAGCCAGGCGGTCTCGCCGTCCTCGGCGACCAGGGCGTGCTGCTCGACGTGCCCGTGCGGGGACAGCACCAGCAACTCGGTGCCGTCACCGGCGGCCAGCGCCGTCAGGTGCTGCGAAGTGATCGTGTGCAGCCAGCCGGCGCGGTCCTCCCCGGGCACCGCGATGACGCCCCGGTGCGACCGGTCGACGAGTCCGACCTCGGTGTCCAGGGTGCGCTGCTCGCGCAGCGGGTCGCCATAGTGCGCGGCGACCCCCCGCACCCCGGCCGCGACGTGCGCCGGATCGGGCTGGTCGCGGCTGGCCTCGTCGATGCTCTCGACGGCCACCGCACCCGCGATGTCGATCATTTGTGGTCCCCGTTCTCGCAGCGTGCGCAGACGCCGAAGAGTGACACGTGCCCGATGTCCACCCGGAAACCCCGCTGGGCGGCCAACTCGTCGCTGAGCGGACGGAACAGCTCCGGATCGACCTCGTCGATCGCGCCGCACTCCCGGCAGACCAGGTGGACGTGTTGGTGCTCACCCGCCGCGTGATAGGTCGGCGAGCCGTGGGAGAGATGGGTGTGGGTCACCAGGCCGAGCCGTTCCAGCAGCTCCAGCGTGCGGTAGATGGTGGTGATGTTGACGCCGGCGGCGACCTCCCGGACAGCGGTGTGCACCTGCTCCGGTGTGGCGTGGCCCAGATCGAGCACCGCCTGGAGGACGAGCTGCCGCTGGGCTGTCAGCCGCAGCCCACGGGCCCGGAGCATTTCCGCGAGGGAGGATTCGGACACCGTCCGATCATAGTTCGCCGATCGCGCCACCCCCCTGCGCGCCGCTACGCTGCACGGTCATGGTGACCTCCTCCGCTGGCACGGTCCCGGCCGCACGGATCGCCGTGCTCGGGCGGGGCCTGATCCCGGTCGACGAGCCGGTGCTCCGCGGCGACGACCTGGGCGTCCTGCGCGGCGACGGGCTCTTCGAGTCCATGCACCTGCGTCAGGGCCGGCCGTGGCTGCGCGACGAGCACCTGGCCCGGCTGACCACGGCGGCCGCGGCCGTCGACCTGGAGCTACCCCCCACCGACACGCTGATCGACCTGCTCGACACGGTCCGCGCGGGCTGGCCCGCCCAGATCGAGGGTGCGCTGCGGCTGGTCTGCACCCGGGGCTCGGAGGCCGGTGGGGCACCGACCGTCTACGCCACGCTGACCGAGGTGCCGGCGTCGTCCCGGGCGGCGCGGCGGAACGGGATCACCGTGGCCGTCCTGCCGCTGGGGGTGCCCGCCGACGCGCGTACCGGACTGGACTGGTTGCCGGCCGGCATCAAGTCCACCTCGTACGCGGTCAACAGCGCCGCCCGCCGCTGGGCACAGCGGGCCGGGGTGGACGACGTGCTCTGGGTCTCCTCCGACGGGTACGCCCTGGAAGGGCCCACCGCCAACGTGGTGTGGCTCACCGGGGACACGCTCTGCACGGTGCCGGCCGCCACCACCGGCATCCTGCCCGGCACGACCGTGGCCTGGCTGCTCGCCCACGCCGACGAGCTGGGCCTGAGCGCCGCCGAACGGATGGTCACGCCGGCGGAGCTGCACGCCGCGGACGGGGTCTGGTTCAGTTCGTCGGTCCGTGGGCTCACCGAGGTCCGGATGCTGGACGGGGTGCGTCGGGACCACTGCCCGCGCACCCCCGCCCTGCACGCCGTGCTGGGCTTTCCCGTCGGCTGACGGTCAGCCGCCGACCCGGATGAGCCGGGCGGACAGGTGCGGGCTGAGCCCGTGCCCCATCGCCGCCATCTCCTGGGCGTACAGCAACGCACCCTCGACGATGCCGAACAGTCGGTGCCCGGCGGTGACCTCCTTGGCGGTCGGCGTCCGGACGACCGCGTCGGTGGCGAACTCGACCTGGGTGCCGGTGCGCTTGCCAAGGTGCAGCTCCATCACGCCGGTCGGCGTGGTCAGCAGGGCCTCCAGCTCGTCGGTGGCCCGGCCGTCCACCAGGACCGGCCGCCACCAGCCGACCTCCCGCCCGGCGGGGCGGACCGGCCGGCTCTGCTCGTCGAGAATCCAGGCACGGGACTCGTAGTGCAGGAACGGTCGGCCGTCGTGGCTGATCCGGATCTCCTGCGCGTAGTCGAAGTCCTCGATGGTGGGGAAACCACCCTTGCCCCGGCCACGCCACAGACCGATGTAGGGCAGCAGGCCGTCCAACGCGGGGTGCAGCTTCGGCCCGACCCGCAGGTCGTAGCTCTCCTCGTACGGGTACTCCTCGACGGGCGGCGCGTTCAGCCACGGCGGCTGCAGCGGGTTGTCCTCGCTCACAGGGCAACCTTCGTTCGCGACTGCGGGGCTCGCAACCCCGGCTCACTCCTCGCGCTCACCAACGTCCTCTCGATATGCGTACGGCAAGGTAGACCAGGCCACCGGCGAGCCCGCCCAGGCCGGCGACCAGCAGGCTGACGAACCCGATCTCGGTAACCATCCCGACCATCCTATGCTGGGCCACATGGCCCGCAATCTCGTCGTCAAGGCCACCGCGGGGGCGGACGCCCCGGAGCGGTGCGCGCAGGCGTTCACGGTCGCCGCGACGGCGGTCGCGGCCGGCGCCGACGTGTCGCTCTGGCTGACCGGGGAGTCGACCTGGTTCGCACTGCCCGGCCGCGCCCAGGAGTTCGAGCTGCCGCACTCCGCGCCGCTGGCCGAACTGCTGCACATCGTCCTGACCAGCGGTCGGGTGACCGCCTGCACCCAGTGCGCGGCCCGCCGGGACATCGGCCCGGACGACGTCCTGCCGGGGGTACGGATCGCGGGCGCCGCGGCCTTCGTCGAGGAGGCGTTGGCCGAGGGCACGCAGGCACTCGTCTACTGACCTCCGCGGCGGCACGGCCGGCCGCCACGGGCGGAGTGCGGATACCGACCCGACAACCCGGACAGCTGCCTACGATTCGGATGTGACCGAGGCGACGGAGAGGTTCTTCGAATCACTGCCGGTCCGCGCCCCCGGCGTCCTGCGCGGCCTGGCCGACGGAACCCTCCAGATCGACCTGGGCACCGAGAACCAGACCGAGCACTGGCGAATCCGGATGCGACCGGGGGTCGGTGGAGGTCAACCGAAGCCGGGGACCGGCAGACGCCATCTGGTACAGCAGTACGGAGTTGTTCGACCGGCTGATCGTCGGGGAGGCCCAGGCGGTCGTGGCGGTACGGATTCCGGGAGGAGGCCGGGCTGATCTGCGACGCGATGCTGGCCGCGTCCCGCTACTTCGACGGGCGGCTGCCGGAGGCGTTCGCCGGGTACGCCCGCACCCTCACCGAATACCCGGTGGAGTATCCGACGGCGTGCAGCCCGCAGGCCTGGTCGGCGGGCACCCCGTTGCTGCTGCTGCGGGTGATGCTGGGGTTGGAGCCGCAGGGCGAGCACCTGATCATCGATCCGGCGGTGCCGTCGGGCATGGGTCGGATCGAGCTGCTGGACATTCCGGGTCGCTGGGGCCGGGTCGACGCGCTGGGGCGCAGCCGTGGTCCGCAGGACGGGCGGGACGGCTGAGCCCGGATCAGTCGGGGCAGCCGACGGTGGCCGTCAGCCGGGACGCGTCCGGGGTGAGGTCGGCCAGCACGTTGACCGTCCCGGCGCGGTACGCGTACACCGGGGGGTTGTCCAGCAGTGGGATGCCGCCGGCCAGCGGGGCGAGCACGGCCGCCGGGGTGGCCGGGCCGGCGGCGGAGCGTGCGGTTCGGGCCAGCGCGCCACCCGGGCAGGGCGCGGTGATCAGCTCCGGCGCGGCCTCGACCGGCCGGTCGAGTGCGCGCAGCGCGGCGGTCAGGGCGGCGACGGCACCGGCGTCACCGGTGGCCGGCGGTGCGGTGTAACCCGCGCCGACCGGCCGGCAGCCGGTGTCGACGGTCAGCCGGATCCGGCCGTCCCCGGTCGGTCGACCCTGCACGGCGACGAACTCCCCGGCGTCGGCCCGCAGCTCCGGGCCGTTCAGACCGGAACCGACCCCGGCCCGCCAGCTCGCCGGCAGTCGCTCGGCGAGCCCGGCCAGTACGGACCGTTCGGTGCCGTCGAGTGCGAGGACACCTACCTCACGGCGCAGCCGGGCACCGTCGGCGAACGGGGTGACCCGGCAGCCCGCCGCGATACGCGCCGGGCCGAGCTCCAGCAGTCCGGCCGCGCCGGCCGCCCGGGCCAGCTCGCCGACCGCGCGGTCGACCACCGGGCCGGCCTGGTCCAGGGTGCGCTGCTCCCGCACGGTGGGCGGATCGTGGCGGACCGACGTCCAGGTGAGCGCGGCCAGCAGCACGGCCCAGAGCACGGTCGCGACCAGCAGCCAGCGCCGCCGACGCCGTGCGGGTGCCGGCGCGGCGGGACCGGTCGACGGAACCCACCCCGTCCGCACAGCACCGCTCACCCGGCCATGGTGTCACGGGCGGTCCTCCGGCCCGGCGGCGGAGGCGGCGGTCGGGAACCGGTCGGCGGGCCTGCGGTCAGGTCGGTCGGGGCGGCGGGTCGAGCCGGTAGCCGACGCCCCGCACGGTGTGCACCCTCGGCCCACCCGGCAGGCTCCGCAGCTTGTGCCGCAGTCGCCTGATCGCGGAGTGCAGGATCGCGCCGTCGCCCGGGTACGTGCCGCTCCACACGGAGGCGAAGAGCTGTTCGTAGCTCCACACCACCAGCGGCGGCCCGATCAGACGGGCCAGCAACTCCCGTTCGGTGCGGGTGAGCGGGAGCGGGTCACCACACCAGGTGACCAGGTCCGCGGCGCGGTCGACGACCAGCTCACCCCAGCTGACCGGCCCCTGCGGCACCACCGGCGGGACGATCGTCGCGGCGGGCGGGGCCGGGTGGCCGGGCGGGGCTGCGGGGAACAGCAGCGTGCGCAGCTCGGTCAGGTCGGCGCAGCTCACCACCGGGCCGACACCGCCGAGTTGGCGGACCACCCGCTCCCGCACCGAGACGTCCGCGCTGACGCAGACGACGATCGGGACCTCTGCTCCGGAGACGCCGCCTCCACCCGGAAATTCCACCCGTTGATAGTGGCGCATGCCGATGGATTTCGGGGTCCACGCTCGGCTTGGGATCGCGTTTCGTCACTGACCATGCACCGACCGGCGTTAACCATTCAGCACCGGGTCGACGCGCGGTGCGCGCACGGGTCCCGAACCGTCGGGATTCCTGACGTGGGGAGGAAGAGTGTTCCGAGCATCAGCCACAAGGACCGCCCTCTGGCGGGCGGCACTGGCGTGCACCGCGGTCGGGCTGGGCGTCACCGCCCAACCCGTGGTCGCCGCCCGTCCCCAACCGGCGCCCGCCCGAGCCAGCGTGGACCAACGCCTGCTCAGTCAGCTCGGCGCGACGGGCAGCGGAAGTTTCCTGGTCTACCTGCGGGACACCGCACCGGTGGCGCGAACCACCAGGCTGCGCGACCCCGACGACCGGGCCCGGGAGGTGCACCGGCTGCTCACCACGACCGCCGAACGCACCCAGCAGGGGCTGCGCTCGCTGCTGGCGGCCCGCAAGGCGCCGCACACCGCCTACTGGATCGCCAACGCCGTACGGGTGACCGGCGACCGGGCGCTGGCCGACGAGATCGCCAAGCGACCCGAGGTGGCCCGGATCGAACCCAGCCGCAGCTACCCGCTGGTGCGTCCGAAGCCGACCGCCGGCAGCCGTGCCAGTGCCGCCGGCGCCGAGTGGGGCCTCAGCAACATCAACGCGCCGCAGGTGTGGAACGAGTTCGGCGACCGCGGCGAGGGCGTGGTGGTCGCCAACATCGACAGCGGCGTCCAGTACGACCACCCGGCGCTGGTCGGGGCGTACCGGGGGAATCTTGGCGGCGGCTCCGTCGACCACAATCACAACTGGTACGACCCGGCCCACGTCTGCCCGAACGCCGCGCCCTGCGACAACAACAGCCACGGCACCCACACGATGGGGACGATGGTCGGCGACGACGGCGCCGGCAACCAGATCGGCGTCGCCCCCGGCGCGAAATGGATCGCCGCGAAGGGTTGCGAGGACACCGACTGCTCGGACGCCTCGCTGCTCGCCGCCGGTCAGTGGGTGCTGGCCCCGACCGACCTGAACGGGCAGAACCCCCGCCCGGACCTGCGCCCCGACGTCGTGAACAACTCCTGGGGAGGCGCCGGCGGCGACCCGTGGTTCCAGCAGACCATCGCGGCCTGGCGGGCGGCCGGGATGTTCCCGGTCTTCTCCTCCGGCAACGACGGCCCGGACTGCGGCAGCGCCAGCTCCCCCGGCGACAACGCCGACGCGTACGCCGTCGGCTCGTACGACGTGCAGAACGCCATCTCGGACTTCTCCGGCCGGGGCGACGCCACCGACCCGCACGCCTACAAGCCGAACGTCGCCGCCCCCGGCAGTGACGTGCGCTCCAGTGTCCCCGGCAACGCCTACGCCGCCTTCAGCGGCACCTCGATGGCCGCCCCGCACGTCTCCGGCACGGTCGCGCTCGTCTGGTCGGCGGCACCGACCCTCAAGGGGGACATCGCCGCCACCGAGGAGCTGCTGGACCGGACCGCCCGCGACGTCGACGCCACCACCTGCGGGGGCACCGCCGCCGACAACAACGTCTTCGGCGAGGGCCGGCTGGACGCGTACGAGGCGGTGCGGTCCGCGCCGCGTGGGCCGGCCGGACGGGTCGTCGGAACAGTGACGGCGGCCGGCGAACCGGTCGCGGGCGCGACCGTCGGCGACGGCACCCGCAGCGTCACCACCGGCGCGGACGGCCGGTACACGCTCGCCGTGCCGGCCGGCGAGACCACCGTCACCGTCGACGCCTACGGGTACGCCCGGCAGTCGGCCACCGTCACCGTCACCGAGGGCGGCACGGTCACCCACGACTTCGCCCTGGTGGCGAGCCCGTTGGTCACCGTGCGCGGTCGAGTCACCGACGGTTCGGGACACGGCTGGCCGCTGTACGCCCGCATCGACGTCGAGGGGCGACCCGGCGCACCGATCTTCACCGACCCGACCACCGGGCGGTACTCGCTCACCGTCGCGGGCAACGCCACCTACCGGCTCACCGTGGCCGCCCGATACCCCGGCTACCGCACCCTCACCCGGGAGGTGGTGGCCGGCACGGGGCCGGTGACGGCGGACATCGCGGTGCCGGTCGAGCCGGCCTGCACGGCAGCCGGTTACAGCGGCAGCTTCGCCACTCCTCTGCTGAACGAAGGCTTCGACGCAGCCGGTACGCCGGCCGGCTGGACGGTGCGCGACCGCACCGGCGACGGCGGCTGGACCTTCACCGACCCCGGGGAACGGGGCAACCTCACCGGCGGCAGCGGCACCTTCGCGATCGTCGACAGCGACCGGCTCGGCTCCGACAGCACCCAGGACACCAACCTGATCAGCCCCACGGTCGACCTGAGCGCGGCACCGGCACCGGTGCTGCGCTTCCGCAGCGACCGGCGGGCGGTCGGCGTCACCGACACGGCCGACGTGGACGTCTCCACCGACGGCGGTGCCAACTGGACCACCGTCTGGCACCAGACCGACAGCCGGCGCGGGCCACGGACCGAGGAGGTGCCCCTGGACCCGGCCGCCGGCGCCGACCGCGTCCAGGTCCGGTTCCGCTTCCAGGGCACGTACGCCTGGTGGTGGGAGGTGGACGACGTACAGCTCGTCAACCGTGACTGCGCGCCGACACCCGGAGGGCTGCTGCTCGGCGTGACCACCGACCGCAACACCCGCGCCCCGCTCAACGGCGTCACCGTCGCCAGCGTCGAACGGCCGCAGGACCGAGGGGTCTCCGCGGCCACACCGGAGGACCCGACCCTGTCGGACGGCTTCTACTGGCTATTCTCCGGCCTGACCGGGGCACACCGGTTCACCGCCGGCCGATCCCCGTACCGGACGGTGACGAGGACGGCGACCATCGCGGCGGACGGCGCCCGCCGGGCGGACCTCGCGCTGGCCGCCGGCCGACTCACCGTCACCACGACCGACATCGAGTCGTACCAGCGCTACGGCCGTACCCGGAGCACGAAGCTGACCGTACGCAACACCGGCACCGCGCCGGCCACCGTCAACCTGGTCGAGCGCAACGGACGGTTCGACCTGCTGTCCCGGGCCGGTGCGCCGCTGCGGGAACAGAAGATGAAGGGAATCAGCAAGGCCCGCACCGGCACCGCGTACGGCGGGGCGGGCACCGACGTCGCGCCACACGCCCAGGACGCCTGGGCCGGGATCGCCGACCTGCCGGCGGCGGTCTTCGACAACGCGGCGGCCAACCTGGACGGCACGGTCTACTCGGTGGGCGGTGGCGGCGGCTCCGGCCTGGAGCGCAAAGCCTGGCGGTACGACCCCGCGACCGACGCCTGGACCACGCTGCCCGACCTGCCGAGCGCCCGGTCCAAGCCGGTCGCGGCGGCGGTGGGCGGGAAGCTGTACGTACTGGGCGGCTGGGGCGCCGACGACCTCACGGTCGCCTCGGTGGACGTGTTCGACCCGGGCGCCGGCACCTGGAGCACGGTGGCCGGGGCGACCAACCCGTTCCCGGCAGCCGCGGCCGGGCAGGCCGTGGTCGGAGGGAAGGTCTACCTGGTCGGCGGATGCCTCGACAACGACTGCACCGACTCCGACCGGCTGGTCGTGTTCGACCCGGCGACCGGCACGTTCCGCACCGGCGCGGCCTACCCGCACCCGGTCGCCTGGCTCTCCTGCGGCGGAATCGGCAGCGCCGTGTACTGCGCCGGCGGCACCAGCAGCACCGAACACACCGACGCCTACCGGTACGACCCGGCGGCCGACACCTGGAGTCCCCTGCCGGACCTGCCGATCGACCTGTGGGGCTCCCAGTACACGGCCGCCGGCGGCCTGCTGGTCCTGAGTGGCGGGGTCACCGCGGCGTCGACCGCGGTGACCAACCGGACCATCGCGTACGACCCGGCGGAAGGACGCTGGCGCGACCTGCCCAACGTCCAGTTCGGACGGTTTCGGGGCGCCGCCGCCTGCGGCGCGTACAAGATCGGTGGTTCGCCCTCGCCGTTCGTGGGGTCGGCGGACAGCGAGCGGCTGGACGGCCTCGACCTGTGCGCCAACGAGGCGGACCTGCCCTGGCTGTCCATCGCGCCGAGCGGCTTCACCCTGGCACCGGGGAGGTCCCGGGCGGTCACCGTCACGCTGAGCGCCACCGCGGCGGCCGGCGTCCTCCAACCGGGCACCTACTCCGGTGAGCTGGCCATCGCCTCGGACACGCCGTACCCGGTGCCCACCGTGGCGGTCACGATGACCGTGTCACCGCCGGCGAACTGGGGCCGGGTTCAGGGCACCATCACCGGTGTGACCTGCGGCGGGGCGACCGTCGGAGTGCCCGCCACGGTGAGGGTGAACCCGAGGGGCAGGGCCACCGGCCACACCCTGACTGCGGACGCCCGGGGCAGGTACGCCTGGTGGCTGCCGAAAGGCCGCTACGACGTCGTCGTGGCCCGGGACAGCTGGGCGCCCCAGGTGCGACGCACCCGGATCCCGGCGGGCCTCGTGACCACCGTCGACGTCACCCTCGACCCGGTCTCGTGCGGCACGAAAGCCACCGGCATCTGAACCATCCGGAGACGACCGGGGCCGGTCACCCGCGCGGGTGACCGGCCCCGGTCGATCAGAGCAGTGGGTCAGGCGACGGTGACGGACACCTCGTTGATGCCCCGGCCCGCGGTGACGGCGGTGTCGCCGTTGCCGTGCCGGGACAGCGCCCGCAGGGTCCAGGAACCCGGCGCGGCGAAGAACCGGAACTGACCGGCGGCCGAGGTGACCACCTCGGCCGTGAACTCACCCGTCGAGTCGAGCAGCCGGACGTACGCGCCCGGCACGGCCTCATCCGCCGCCGAGCGGACGATGCCGGTGATCACGGTTTCCTTCTCCAGGTCCAGGCTGGCCGGCAGCGGGGCGGCCTGGTCGGGTGCGGCGCAACCCGCAGCGGTGGGAGCAGTCATGACGGATCAGGCCTCCCCGGGCTCGTCGCCGAGCGCGACCGGCACGCCGACCAGCGAGCCGTACTCGGTCCACGAACCGTCGTAGTTCTTGACGTTGCGGTGGCCCAACAGCTCCTGGAGGACGAACCAGGTGTGCGAGGAGCGCTCACCGATCCGGCAGTACGCGATGGTCTCCTTGCCGTCGTCGAGCCCCGCGTCCCCGTAGATCTTGCGCAGCTCGTCGTCGGACCGGAAGGTGCCGTCCTCGTTCGCCGCCTTGGACCACGGCACGCTGATCGCGGTGGGGATGTGGCCGGCCCGCTGCGCCTGCTCCTGCGGCAGGTGGGCGGGGGCGAGCAGTCGACCGGCGAACTCGTCGGGGCTGCGCACGTCCACCAGGTTCTTGGTGCCGATCGCGGCGACGACCTCGTCGCGGAAGGCCCGGATGGACGTGTCCGGCTCCTGCGCGACGTACTGCGTCGCCGGGCGGGTCACCGAGTCGGTGACCAGCGGACGGGCGTCCAGCTCCCACTTCTTGCGACCGCCGTCGAGCAGCTTCACGTCGCCGTGGCCGTAGAGCTTGAAGTACCAGTAGGCGTACGCGGCGAACCAGTTGTTGTTGCCGCCGTACAGGATGACGGTGTCGTCGTTGCTGATGCCCCGCTCGGAGAGCAGCGCCTCGAACTGACTCTTGTTGACGAAGTCCCGGCGGACCTGGTCCTGGAGGTCGTTCTTCCAGTCGATCTTGACGGCGCCGGCGATGTGGCCGGTGTCGTAGGCCGACGTATCCTCGTCGACCTCGACGAAGACGACGCCCGGGGCGTCGAGGTTCTTCTCGGCCCACTCGGCCGAGACGAGTGCGGTGTCGCGACTCATCGAATCACTCCCTGGTGAGGATGGATGGTGAGCCAACGCGCGAGTATCGATGGGTGGTTCTGTCGCACCACGCGCGGGACCCAGCGGAAGGACGGGATCACGGGTTCGTGCGACGGCGCCGCTGCCGGGCGTTCGATGGGATCACCGGAGGGGTACGAGAACCCCGCGTGCCGGTGGCCGCCGTCAGGCGGCCGAGGACAGCCCCGCCGTCAGATGACGGGGCGACACAGGCAGGTGGCCACGCGGCACAGGTCGACCGCGCGCCGTTTGGTGAGGTGAGTCCCCATGGTGACGGAGCCTACCAGCCTGTGACCGGGCTGCCACCGAGCCGACCACCATCCGGGAATCGGGCGGGCCGCCGGCCGGATTCGACGTCCCACCGGCGGCCCGAGCGGTCAGCTGACCGAGTTGATCGGCACGTTCTTCGCGTCGGCGGTGACCGCCAGCCCCTCGGGCAACGGACGGACCTCCCGCACGGCGAGCTGGAACGGCAGGTCGGGCAGCGGCACGTCGACGGAGATGCCCTTGGCGTAGTTGTTCAGCAGGGTGCGGGCCAGCGGCAGGTTCGGCAGGCCATCGGCGTCCAGGTGGTTGAAACGCAGGGCGACGGCGCCGCTCTTGGCGACGGTGACGTCGGCGGTGCCGGCGACGGTGAACTTCTGGCCGAGGATGTCGACCGGAGCGGTGACGGCGAGCTTGCCGCCCTGCTCCGCGAGGGTGAGCCCGGGCCGGTCCAGCAACGCGGCGAGGCTGTCGTAGCTGATCGTGCCGGTGCCGTTGACGGTGTCCGCGACCACGTCACCCTGCCCGGAACGAAGAGTGTCCAGGGAGGCCCGCACGTTGCGCGCGTCGACGTCCAGCACCGGCAGTCGTACGGCTTCACCCTCGACGGAGGCCTGCACGTCCCGCAGCTTGATGGAGATCCGCTCGTACCGGCCGTCGATCACCTGCGTGAGGAACGGCGTCCCGCCGACCTGCACCTCGGGAGCCGCGGACTGCGCGCCCTGCTTGGTGATCTCCTGGCTGACCCGGTCGGCGATCGCCCGCTCGGCCACCCCGACCGCCACCCGGTCGGCTACCACCAGCAGCCCGGCCACCACCAGAAGCAGGATGACGAGACCGATGAGCAGTTTGCGACCGCGCCGCCGAGGCCGGGTTTCGTCCGCCGGATAGTCCTGGGCCACGCCGCCTCCTGTCTTCGCCCGCCGCGGAGCGACGGGGCGTTCGTACCGGTGCCGCAGAGCGGCGCACCCGTAGGTACCCGACCGGCTCCGGGCTCAACCGTGGGCTCAGAGGAAGAGCATGCACATGGCGTACGCGGCCGGCGCGGCCAGGGCGAAGCCGCCCAGCGGACCCTGCATGTGCCGGGCGACCCACATGGTGGGCGGTTCGCCGGCCATCAGTCGCCCCGCCTCCGCGTACCCGACGGCGAGGTCGGAGAGCACGGCGGTGACCGCCGCGACCAGGCCGATCACCGCGGCCCGGGTCGGCGTGAAGGGTGCCACCAGGTAGCTGCCGAGAAGCGCGCTGATCAGCGTGCCGACCATGGCGCCCACGACGACGCCGGCGGCGCCCCGGGGCACCTGCGGGGCCAGTCGGGGCCAGGGCAGCACGGCGTCGGTGAGCCGGGCGACGGTCAAGGCGACCCCGCTCGCGGTCAGGCAGACCGTGATCGCCTGAGTGCCGGCCGGGATGCGGCTGAGCACGATCAGGGTGCCGAAGGCCACCACCCCGACGACGATGAGCAGCGTGGCGCCGAGCGAGTCGGTGACCCGGACCCGGTCGACCCGGCGGACCAGTTGACCGAGCACCGCCGCGAGGAAACCACCGGCGGCCAGGTAGCCCAGCGGAGCCAGGCCGGCGATGTCGGTCTGCACGGCGGCGATGTCGGCGAGCGCGGCGACCACGGCGCTGATCCCGCCGACCAGCAGCAGGGCGGGCGGGCGCATGGCCATCGTCCAGGCGAGCACGAACAACAGCTGGACGCCGAAGATGATGAAGGCGAACGGCAACCGGTGGCCCGGGCCCGACGTCTGCGCGCCGAGCACCAGACCAACACCGAGCAGCGCGGCGAATCCGGCGATGATCAGCGCCAGTGGGCGGCGCACCTCCACCGGGGGTACGACCTCCTCCTCCGGCTCGTCGATCTCGTCCTCGGAGCGACGGGCGGGCTCGCCGGAGCGGCGGGCACGGCGCGGACCACCCCGCTCACGACGTTCGCCGTCGACGACGGCCGGACCGGTGCGCGGCGCGGGCGGTTGGCCACGGGTCGGGGCGGCCGGGCCCGGACGGGGCCCGTCGGGCCACGTTTCGCGGCCGGCGTCCGGCGAGGTGGAGGGAAACACGCCCCGATCGTGCCAGACCCACCCGCCGATGCGGCGGTCAAGGGTTTCGGCAACGTTAAAAACTGTGCCACGATCAGGGGCAAGCTAGACAAACGGGAAGTGGCCTGAGGGCGCAGCCGGGGCGATCGGTTACGCTCAACGCGTTACCCGCCCGTCAGCGACGCCGGGACCACGCAATTTCTCAGCGCACTCCCCCGTGAGTGTGTCTGGTCGCGTGCGGCCACGCGCCGCCGGGACGGAGGTGATCGTGGAAATCCTGCTGCTGGTGACCGCACGTGCAGGGGAACCGTCCGCTGTGCTGCCGGCACTCGACCTACTGCCGCATTCGGTCCGCACCGCACCACGCGACGTCCGCACCCTGGTCGCCGGGCCCAGCCCCGACGCGGTGCTGGTGGACGCGCGGTCGGAGCTGAGCGAGGCACGGGCGACCTGCCGGATGCTGCACGCGACCGGGCTCGGGGTGCCGCTCGTCGCGGTGGTGACCGAGGCCGGCCTGATCGCGTTGAACGCCGACTGGGGCGTCGACGACGTCATCCTCGCCTCGGCCGGGCCGGCCGAGGTGGAGGCGCGGCTGCGGCTGGCGGTGGGCCGGCTGAGCAACGCGACCGCCGGTGCCGGCGGTTCCATCCGGGCCGGCGAGCTGAACATCGACCCGGACACGTACGCCGCCAAGCTGAAGGGGCGCCCGCTCGACCTCACCTACAAGGAGTTCGAGCTGTTGAAGTTCCTGGCACAGCACCCGGGTCGGGTGTTCACCCGGGACCAGCTGCTGCGTGAGGTCTGGGGCTACGACTACTTCGGTGGCACCCGCACCGTCGACGTGCACGTGCGGCGGCTGCGCGCCAAGCTCGGCTCGGAGTACGAGTCGATGATCGGCACGGTCCGCCAGGTGGGCTACAAGTTCGTCGTCCCGCCGTCGCGGTCGCTGCCCGAGGCGGAGCACGCGCCGCTGCCCGTCTGACCGGTCCTCCCGTCCGGGGAATTCCCCATATGCCCCTTTTGCGCATCTCGTCGGTTCTATTCTGACTGCCGGGTTTGTTAGCGGAAGGGGCGACGGTGCGCACAGAAACCACGGGGGCGACGGGCCGGCGTGTCCGGTCGGCGGAGCGGAAGCCGTGACGCGGCGGGGCAACCCGACCGTCCGAGCGGCCGGAATCGTGGTGTTGGTGGTGACGGCGCTGCTCGGCTCGGCATACCTGCTGGGCCGCAGCCTCGTCCCCGACCAACCCCAACGGCAGGCCACCGGGGTGAACACCAACGCCGAGGGGCCGTACTACGCCGATCAGCCCACCGGGGACGGGCCGAGCGGGTCACCCACCGCCAGTGCCAGTGCCAGCCCCACCGAGGCCGGCCAGGACGGGACGGGACGGGACTCCACGGGCGGCCAACTGTTCGGGGCGCACACCAGCACCGGCACACCCCGCCTGGCGTTGACCTTCGACGACGGTCCCGATCCGCGCTACACCCCGCAGGTGCTCGCCATGCTGCGCGAGTTCGACGTCAAGGCGACCTTCTGTGTCGTGGGCGAGAACGCCCAGGCCCACCCCGACCTGATCCAGGCGATCGTGGACGGCGGACACAGCCTGTGCAACCACTCGTGGCACCACGACGTCACCCTGGGCAACCGCTCGGCGGACGTGATCCGCGCCGACCTGCTGCGCACCAACGAGGCGATCCGGGCGGCGGTGCCGGACGCGCCGATCGTCTGGTACCGGCAGCCGGGCGGTGCCTGGACCTACCCCGTGGTGTCGGTGGCGCAGCAGCTCGGCATGACCCCGCTGCACTGGTCGGTGGACCCGTCGGACTGGGAGGTCCCCGGCGCGACCAAGATCGCCGCGACGGTGGTCAGCCAGGCCGAACCGGGCTCGGTGGTGCTGCTGCACGACGCCGGTGGAAATCGCCAGGGCACCGTGGACGCGCTGCGCCGGATCCTGCCCGACCTGACCGCGCGGTTCGAGCTGGAGGCGCTGCCGACCGACCCGACGTGAGGCCGGCGCTGGCGAAGGCCGCGGGTCCGGAGGGTGGGGATGGTTGGTGCGCAGCCCTTGGAGTTGATGTGGTGAACGAATCAGCCCCGCCAGGCCGGCGTTCCCGGGACCGGGACCGGGCGTGAGGCCGCGGACACCAGTGGGACCGCACCATCGGGCCGGTGAGATCCCGGCACCAGCAGGACAGCACGACCGGGCCCGGTGATGCATCAAACGCATCAACTCCAAAGGCGTTGACCAACACCTCACCGGCGCCGGCTGCTGGCCTCCTCGACGCCGACCGCCCTTAACTCGGTGACCCGGCGGGTGTCACGAGACGCAGCGGATACGGTGACGGGATGAGCAGCGCGGAGCCGACCAGCGACCAGGTGACCCGGAGCGACCGACTGACCCCGGCGGACGTCACCGATGTGCTGGCTCTGGCCCGTTGCGCGGGCGACACCGACGGCGCGGACCCGCTCGACGAGCACGTCCTGCTCCGGCTGCGCGACCCCGACGCCCCGGCCGTGCACCTGATCGCCCGTGCCGACGACGGCACCCTCACCGGATACGCGCACCTGGACACCACCGACCCGGTCGGCGGGATCGGGGTCGAGCTGGCCGTGCACCCCGCGTACCGGCGGCGGGGCACCGGCCGGGCGCTGGCTCGGGGCGTACTCGCCTCGGCCACCGGGCCACTGCGGGCGTGGGCGCACGGCGACCACCCCTCGGCCGCCGCGCTCGCCGTCGACCTCGGGTTCACCCGTGCCCGGGTGCTCTGGCAGCTGCGTCGGCCACTGGCCGCCCCGCTGGGTGAGCCGCGCCTGCCCGACGGGGTGACGCTGCGCGCGTTCCGACCCGGGGCGGACGATGCGGCCTGGCTGACCCTCAACTCGCGCGCCTTCGCCGAGCATCCCGAACAGGGGCGCTGGACCGCGGACGACCTGCGGGTACGCCGCGCCGAGCCGTGGTTCGACCCGGCCGGCTTCCTACTCGCCGAGGAGACCTCGACCGGCCGGTTGCTCGGCTTCCACTGGACCAAGGTGCACGAGCGGCCCGGGTCGGCCCGCATCGGCGAGGTGTACGTGCTGGGCGTGGAGCCGACCGCGCACGGCGGCGGGCTCGGCCGGGCGTTGATCACCGCGGGGCTCGCGTATCTGCGGGACAAGCGGGGCCTGGACCGGGTGATGCTCTACGTGGACGACTCGAACACCGGGGCGGTCGCGCTCTACGAGCGGCTGGGCTTCGCCCGCTGGTCCGCGCACATCAACTACCACCTCGGCTGACGGTCGGGCACCGGGGACAGCCGAGTAACCGGCGGATCACGGCCGCGCATCGGCGGGATAACGCCGTACCGGAAATATGACCATACTTCCGACAGGCGCACCCGGGTTCACTTAACGGACAACTCGCCCTCAGTAAGCGGTCACCTCGATGGCCGCACGTGTTCACCTTGCGTTCACTTGCGACCGGCGAACCGGCTACCTGGCACTTCTAACTTTCGTGTCAGCCGGTCAGTGCCGGTCCTCGGGCCCCGGGATCGGGGCGCCAAGTCAGACGCGAAGGGAAACCCCTCAGGTGAAGCTCCAGCGGTACGGCACTATTGCCTGCCTCGCTCTTGCCGCGACGCTCGGCCTCAGTGCATGCGGCTCGGACAACAACGAGCCCACCCCCGGCGCCAGCGCCTCGGGCTCGGCCGCCGCGGTCGACTGCGGTACCGGCACGGTCAACGCCCAGGGCTCGTCGGCCCAGAAGAACGCCATGGCCGAATGGATCAAGGCGTACCAGCAGAAGTGCCAGGGCACCACGATCAACTACGAGGGCACCGGGTCGGGCGCCGGCATCCAGGCGTTCATCGCCGGGACCGCCGACTTCGCCGGCTCGGACTCCGCGCTCAAGCCGGAGGAGCAGCCGCAGGCCGACGCCAAGTGCGCCGGTGGCAAGGCCCTCAACCTCCCGATGGTGATCGGCCCGGTCGCGGTCGTCTACAACGCCGGCAGCGGCGTGGACAACCTCCAGTTCAAGCCGGCCACCCTGGCGATGATCTTCGCCGGCAAGGTCACCAAGTGGGACGACGCGGCGATCAAGGCCGACAACCCGGACGCCAAGCTCCCGTCGGCCCCGATCCAGGCCGTGCACCGCTCCGACGAGTCGGGCACCACCGACAACTTCACCAAGTACCTGTCGAAGACCGCCGAGGCGGACTGGACCTTCGGTAACGCCAAGGCGTGGAAGGCCCCGGGTGGCGTCGGCGCCGCCAAGTCCGACGGCGTGGCCAGCAAGGTCAAGAGCACGGTGGGCACGATCAGCTACGTCGAGTGGTCGTACGCCGAGAACTCCAGCCTGAACCTGGCCAAGGTGCAGAACGGCGCCGGCGAGTGGGCCGCGCTGACCGCCGAGTCGGCCGGCAAGACCATCGCCGGGGCGAAGATCGAGGGCCAGGGCGACGACCTCAAGCTGTCGATCGACTACAACACCAAGGAGGCCGGGGCCTACCCGATCGTCCTGGCGACGTACGAGATCGTCTGCAGCAAGGGCCTCGCGGCCGACAAGCTGAAGCTGGTCAAGGGTCTGCTGGGCTACGCCGCCAGCGCCGAGGGCCAGACCTCGCTGACCGAGCTGGGCTATGCCCCGCTGCCGGAGACGGTCCGCACCAAGGTCGAGACCGCGGTCAAGAACCTCTCCTGATCCGACCCCACCACCTCAGCAACGGAATCGAGCGAGCAGATGGGTGAAACCCCTCACCGCTCGGCCGACGCCGGCACCGGCGGGACGCGCGTGACCCAGAGTCACGAGTGGCCCGCCGGTGCCTCGGCGCGTGTGGCCGAGGCACCAGTCAGCGCGCGTACCCCCGGTGGCAACGGGCTGGGAGGCGGCGGCGCGCTGCCGAGAAACCGGAAGTTCGGCGCCGAGCGGGCCTTCCACGGCCTCACCCTGGCCGCCGGCGCGATGGTGCTGGTCATCATCGTGGCCATCGCGGCCTTCCTGATCGCGAAGGCGATCCCGGCCCTCCGTGCCAACACAGCGAACTTCTGGACCTTCGAGGGCTGGTTCCCGAACGACAACCCGCCCACGTTCGGCATCGGCGCGCTCGCCTTCGGCACCGTTCTCAGCGCCGCCCTGGCTCTGCTGATGGCCGTGCCGGTAGCCATGGGCATCGCGCTGTACCTGTCCCACTACGCGCCCCGGCGTCTCGGCAACAGCCTCGGCTTCCTGATCGACCTGCTGGCCGCCGTGCCCAGCGTGGTGTTCGGCCTGTGGGGTCGCGACTACCTGATCGGCCCGGTCACCGACCTCTCGGGCTGGCTGAACAAGTACTTCAGCTGGATCCCGATCTTCGGGGGCGAGGGCCCGTACGGCAACTCGATCCTGCTCGGTTCCCTCGTGCTAGCGATCATGGTGCTGCCGATCATCACCTCGCTGACCCGCGAGGTGTTCCTCCAGACGCCGACGGCCAACGAGGAGGCGGCCATCGCGCTGGGCGCCACCCGGTGGGAGATGCTGCGTACCGCGGTGCTGCCGTACGGCCGCCCGGGCATCATCGCCGCGGTGATGCTCGGCCTGGGTCGGGCGCTGGGTGAGACCATCGCGCTGGCGCTGACCCTCGGATCCACGTACGCCATCTCGTTCAACGTGTTGGAGAGCGGCGGCAACACCATCGCCGCCAACATCGCCAACCGGTTCGCCGAGGCGAACGACACCGGCCGCGGCGCGCTGATCGCCTCCGGTCTGGTGCTGTTCGCGATCACGCTGGTCGTCAACATCATCGCGCGGGCGATCATCTACCGCCGCCGGGAGTTCACGGAGTCCGCCGCATGAGCACCACGGTCACCTCACATCGCCCCCGGCCGCCGGCACAGCCGGAGACGCTGCGGGCTCGGCGGCTGCCCGCGTACGCCGCACCGGCCGTCGCCGTGGCAGCCCTGGCGCTCTCCGCGGTCATCGTCTACGGCGCCGGCATCGGCGGCCCGGTCCTTGTCATCGTCCTCGGCGCGGTGCTCTACCTGGTCGGGCTCTTCGCGGCGTCCAACGCCGTCGAGGGCCGCCGGTCGGCCCGCAACCGCACCTGGAGCGCGCTGATCCACTCCGCATTCGTGCTCGCCGTGGTGCCGCTCGCCTCGGTGGTCTGGACGCTTGTCAGCAAGGGCACCGAGCGGCTGGACGGCAACTTCTTCCAGACCTCGATGAACAACATCGGGGCTCGCGACCCGAACGGCGGCGCGTACCACGCGATCGTCGGCACGCTGGAGCAGGTCGGCATCGCCACCCTGATCACCGTGCCGCTCGGCATCCTCTGCGCGATCTACATCGTCGAGTACGGCCGGGGCCGGTTCGCCTTCGCGATCCGGTTCTTCGTGGACGTCATGACCGGCATCCCGTCGATCGTCACCGGCCTGTTCGTGCTGGCGTTCTGGGTGCTGATCGTGTCGCCGTGGTTCAACGACGGCCGGCCGGGCTTCTCCGGCTTCGCCGCCGCGCTCGCGCTCAGTGTGCTGATGCTGCCCACCATCGTCCGGTCCACCGAGGAGATGCTCCGCCTCGTTCCGCCGCCCCTGCGCGAGGGCGCCTACGCGCTCGGCGTACCCAAGTGGAAGACCATCCTGCGGGTGGTCCTGCCCACGGCGCTGCCCGGCATCGTCACCGGCGTCATGCTCTCCATCGCCCGCGCGGCCGGCGAGACGGCCCCGGTGCTGCTGGTCGCTGGCGGCGGCGCCGCGATCAACTTCAACCCCTTCGAGAACAACCAGTCGTCGCTGGCCCTCTACGTCTACCAGCAGGCCGGCGAGGCCTCGAAGTACTCGCCGGCACGGGCGTGGACCGCGGCACTCACCCTGGTCGCCCTCGTGCTCATCCTGACGATCGCGGCGAAGTTGCTGGCCCGTCGCAACAGGCTCAGCCGATGAACCCCGGAGGTACCACCATGGCCAAGCGCGTCGAAGCCTCGAACGTCACCGCGTACTACGGCGGTTTCAAGGCGATCGAGAACATCAACCTGACCGTCGAGCCGAAGACGGTCACCGCCCTGATCGGCCCGTCCGGTTGCGGCAAGTCCACGTTCCTGCGGTCGATCAACCGGATGCACGAGGTGCTGCCGGGTGCCCGGGTCGAGGGCAGCCTGACCATCGACGACCAGGACATCTACGACCGGGACGTGGACGTCACCGCGGTCCGCCGCATGATCGGCATGGTGTTCCAGCGGCCGAACCCGTTCCCCACCATGAGCATCTTCGAGAACGTGGTGGCCGGGCTGAAGCTCAACGGCGTCCGGAAGAAGTCGATCCTGGACGAGGCCGCCGAGAAGGCGCTGCGCTCGGCCAACCTGTGGGACGAGGTCAAGGACCGGCTGGGCAAGCCCGGCGCGGGCCTCTCCGGTGGTCAGCAGCAGCGGCTCTGCATCGCCCGGACCATCGCAGTCGAGCCGCAGGTCGTGCTGATGGACGAGCCGTGCTCGGCCCTGGACCCGATCTCCACGCTGGCGATCGAGGACCTGATGTTCCAGCTCAAGGACAAGTTCACGATCATCATCGTGACGCACAACATGCAGCAGGCCGCGCGGGTGTCGGACCGGACCGCCTTCTTCTCGATCGAGAAGACCGGCGACCCGGGCCGGCTGATCGAGTACGACAACACCCAGAAGATCTTCAGCAACCCGAGCGTGAAGAAGACCGAGGACTACATCACCGGACGCTTCGGCTGAGCCGACCGCGACCGGTACCGGCGCCCCGCCCTCCCGGCGTGGGCGCCGGTGCCGTCTCCGGCCCCGCCACTCGGCCACCCGCCCGGCAGTCCGGCCGCCCGGCCGGCTCGCAGGATCGCGCTAAAACATGGAAGTAGTGGCCTCCTCCGCGCCACGAAGCCCCTACTTCATGGATCGAGCGCGATCTTGCAGGCGCGGGCCGGGCGCGGCGGCCGCAGCGCAGCGCGGGCGCAGCGCAGCGCGGGCGCAGCGCGGGCGCAGCGCAGGCGCAGCGCAGCGCAGCGCAGGCGCAGCGCAGCGCAGCGCAGGCGCAGCGCAGCGCGGGCGCAGCGCAGCGCAGGCGCGGCACGCGGCGCAGGCGCGGGCTCAGGCCAGGACGAAGCGGGGCTCGCCGTTCGGTGGGAGGTCCAGGCGTGGGGTGATCGGGGTGGCGGCGTCCCGGTCGGTCGCCGCGCGGGCCACGCCGGCCAGATCGCCGGCCGCCGCCACCTGGGCGAGGGTGACCAGGGTGGGCGGGAGCATGGTCAGCTCGCCCGCCTCGGCGCGGGCCAGCGCGTCCGCCGGCCGGATCCACAGGGTGTGGTCGGCCTCGCCGGAGACGTCGCGGGTCCGCTGACCCGCCGGTAGCAGGGCCACGAAGAAGTACGTGTCGAAGCGCCGCGGCTCGAACTCCGGGGTGATCCACCGGCTCCACGGCAGCAGCAGGTCCGATCGCAGCGTGAGCTGCCGGTCGGCGAGCAGCGCGGCGAAGCCGGTCCGGCGCCCCTCCAGGGCCTGCCGGGCGGCCTCCCAGTCGTCGCCGCTGACGTCGCCCACCACGGTCGCCGGGTCCGGGCCGGCGAGCAGCACGCCGGCCTCCTCGAAGACCTCCCGGGCGGCGGCGCAGACCACCGCCTGGGCGGCCTCCGGGGCCACCCCGAGTCGGCCCGCCCACTCACTCGGCGCGGGACCGGCCCAGTCCAGGTGTGCCGCGGAGTCGGAGCGGTCGACCCCGCCGCCGGGGAAGGCGTACATCCCGCCGAAGGTCATGGCGGCGACCCGACGGATGACGTACACCTCGAAGTCGGTGTCGGTCGGACGCAGCAGCAGCACGGTGGCCGCGACCCGCGGTGTGGCCGGGATGCCGCCCTCGGCCCGGAACCGGCGGGCGTGCTCGACCAGGGCGGCCGGGGCGGCGAAGCCGTCACTGTCGATCGTCATGCCCGCGAGCCTAGTTCCCGCAGGTGGCGCTACCGGGCGCGCGCCCAGCCCACGAAGCGCTCGAACAGTTCGGCAGGAGGGGCGCTCGGATTCAGCTCGGCGAGATGGCAGGCGGCCTCCGCCTGAAGGGTTGAGAGGTAAACGAGCAGGCCCGGGATGTCGGTCCGGTACTCGCCCAGCAGGCGAAGCTTCGCGGCTGAGCAGGGCCAAGCGATCCCGCAAGCCCTGCATCGCCACGTCGGCCGAGCGGGAAGGTGGTCGGGATCGCGGCGGGTCATCGGTCAGCCCTTGCGGGTTTTGCCGAACCCCGGCGGACGGTTGACGGTCCCGAGGCAGGCGGGGCCGCGACCAGCCAGCGCACGCCCTCACACAGGACGAACAACTCGCGCTTCGCCAACGCCACGCCCTTGGGGTTCAGCTCGTAACCCTCAATCCACGTCCATCCGTACGGTGGATGCCGATCGGTCAACTCGCGAATGATCCGGACGATCAGCGGGCGTATGAACTGCGGGCTCGCGGCGCGGGTCAGGCTGACCACGTCCCCGGCTCTGACCTGGCGGCCGGGCTCCGGGGCCCAGGGGTGGCCCGGAACGCGGTTCGCCCGCGTGCCCCGGCTTAACCCGCGGAGCGGCGGGTCGAGGAGCCGGCTCGGTCGGGCTGGTGGCGATGTAGACGGCTGGTTTATGGGCTTCGGTCGCTCGCTCGGCACGGCCTCCCCTGTCGGTCGATGGGAAGGAGTCGCCCTGAGTACTCGCCCATGGGGGCGACCCCGGTCGGCGCGACCGACGGGCTCTTTGGCCCCCACCGGTTCACGCTGTCCTACGAGAACCACCATCGCCTTCTGAGGCTGGACTGCTACACCCTGTAGCTATAGGTTCTAGAGACGTCAAAGACGTCCTCCGGGAGACGACCATGAATCAGTCGCTACGAGCAGCGATGGCCGACACGGGGGAGACAGTTGAGAGCCTTGCCGAACAGGTCGGCGTTGATCCGAAGACGGTCGCCCGATGGATTACGCCAGGACGCGTCCCTCACCCACGCCACCGCGCCGCAGCCGCCAAGGCTCTCGGCCGGGAAGTTGAGGACATTTGGCCGGACGTCTTCAAGCGACGTGAACCGGCGTGGTTGCGCCCATGGATCGAGACAGAGCTACAGGCGACGTCACTGCGCGCCTTTCAAGTGGCGGTGATCCCCGGTCTACTGCAGACCCCCGAGTACGCCTCTGTGGTGCTGAGCAGCGGATCGCTCGGGCCGGACGAGGTCGCTGACTACGTCGAAACGCGATTGCGTCGGCAGAGAGCCGTCCTCGAAAGGCGCAAACCGCCGCTCTTCGTTGCGGTCATCGATGAGTTCGCCCTCCGTCGCGGAGACCCTGCCGTCATGCACCCGCAAATTGACCCGCGTCGCCACACCATCGACTTCCTGAAGGCAAGAGCATGGCTGACCTGACTGGCGCACAGTGGCGCAAAAGCACGCGCAGCAGCTCCAACGGCGGTGACTGTGTCGAGGTCGCCGACAACCTTCCCGACGTCGTGGCCGTGCGGGATTCGAAGGATCCGACCGGTCCGGCACTCACCTTCGCCCCGAAGACTTGGCGCGCCTTCGTCGCGCAACTCAGCGACAGGCTTGAGGGTGGGGCTGGTGGGGACAGAGACGGTTCGTGACACCGAGTTCGGCTGGGGGGTCGCCTGGTTTCTCTGGAACGGGCCGATCACCGTGGCAGTGCTCTCACTAACGATCGCGGCCCTTACCCTGGCTGACCAGTTCTCAACGGGCGACGCGATCGATATCGCCGGACTGTTTGGCGCGGTCGCACTCACTGTGCCGTGTTATGGCTCCGCAACGTGGATGGCCAGCTCAGGACTGATCGCGGCGATCTGGGCAACCGGGATGCGTAATCGGATCCTGGCACGGTTGCTGCTCGCGATCTTGCCTGCGCTTTTCGCCGTCCTGTCGGATGGCGCCCGCTGGGTGGCGTTCTTCGTCTGCTCCGGCCTGGGCCTGACATTCTGCCTCCGTCTACCGAACACTCCCGCCCTCCGTGGCGCGCCCAGCAACGCATCTGCGGCTGGTTAGCACCCAGAACCTTTCTCCACCCAATCACCGCGATCTGGCCGGCAGCGGGCGGTTTACCCGGCTCGGCTAGCGTTCCGCGCATGACTCGTTGGGGCATCCTGGCCACCGGCCACATCGCCAGCCGTTTCGCCGAAGACCTCCGGCTGGTGCCGGACGCCGAACTCGTCGCGGTCGGCTCCCGCGCCGCCGACAGCGCGCAGCGGTTCGCCGACACGTACGGGGCGAAGCGCGCGTACGGCTCCTGGGTGGAGCTGGCGGCCGATCCGGAGGTCGACGTCATCTACGTGGCCACGCCGCACGCCGCGCACCACGAGGCGGCGATGACCTGCCTGACCGCCGGGCGCGCGGTGCTGTTGGAGAAGCCGTTCACCCTCGACGTGGCCACCAGCACGGAGTTGGTCGACACGGCGCGCGCCGCCGGGGTCTTCCTGATGGAGGCCATGTGGATGCGGACCAACCCGCTGATCCTCCGGGCGACCGAGCTGATCGCCGAGGGTGCCATCGGCACGGTGAGCAGCGTGCGGGCCGACTTCGGGGTGGCCGGGCCGTTCCCGCCGGACCACCGGATGCGCAACCCGAAGCTGGGCGGGGGTGCGCTGCTCGACCTGGGGATCTACCCGATCAGCCTGGCCCACCTGCTGCTCGGGGTGCCGCAGCACATCCGGTCCTGGGCGCAGCTCGGCCCGGAGGGGACGGACGAGAACACCGGCATCCTGTTCGGCTACGACACCGGAGCGTTGGCCGCGTTGAGTTGCGGCATGGTCGGTGCGACCGAGTTGTCCGCCTCGATCACCGGCAGCACGGGCCGGATCGACCTGCCGGAGCCGTTCTTCCGGCCGGGGTCGCTGACCCTGCACCGGGCGGGCGCCGAGCCGGAGACGATCGTCGCGGAGGAGGCCGGCAACGGCTACCAGTACGAGGCGATCGAGGTGCAGCGCTGCCTGGCGGCCGGGCTGACCGAGAGCCCGCTGGTGCCGCACGCCACGACCCTTGAGGTGATGGCCCTGCTGGACGCGGTGCGGGAGCAGATCGGTGTGCGGTACGAGTGACCGAAAAGGGCCCCTCTGCGAAGAGGGGCCCTTTCTGCGTGACGGTCAGCCGAAGAGCGGTCGGACCAGCAGGTAGGTGACGCAGGCGATCAGCGCGGCGGCCGGGAACGTGATGATCCAGGCGAGCACGATGTTGCCGGCGACGTTCCAGCGGACCGCGGAGAGCCGCTTGGTCGCGCCCACACCCATGATCGCCGAGGTGATCGTGTGGGTGGTGGAGATCGGCGCCTTGAGCACCAGGGCGTTGAAGTAGAGCACCGCACTGGCGACCGTCTCGGCGGCGAAGCCCTCCGGCGGCCCGAGGTCGATGATCTTGCGACCGAGGGTACGGATGATCCGCCAACCACCGGCGTACGTGCCGAGGGCCAGCATCGTCGCCGACGTCCAGAACACCCAGCCCGGGATGTGCGTCTTGCTCTCCTGGAAACCGCCGGTGTAGAGCGCCAGCACCACGATGCCCATGGTCTTGGCGGCGTCCTGCATGCCGTGGCCGACCGACATGGCGGCCGCCGAGACGGTCTGCGCGTGGCGGAAGCCCCGGTTGAGCTTGCCCGGCTGCCCCTTCCGGAACAGCCAGAGGATCGCCAGCATCAGCAGGTAGCCGAGGGTCAGGCCGACGATCGGCGAGAGCACCATCGGCAGCAGCACCTTCTCACCGATGTTGCCCCACTGCACGATGCCGCCGGTGGACAACAGGGTCGCGCCGACCAGGCCGCCGAAGAGCGCGTGCGATGACGACGACGGCAGGCCGAAGTACCAGGTGATGAGGTTCCAGGCGATCGCGCCGAGCACCCCGGCGAAGACCACACCGAGGCTGCTCACACCGGTGGGGAGGGTGACCAGGCCGTCGCCGACGGTCTTGGCGACCCCGGCGCCGAAGTGGGCGCCGATGAAGTTGCCGACCGCCGCGAGGCCCAGCGCGATCCGGGGGGTCAGCGCCCGGGTGGAGACGCTTGTCGCGATCGCGTTGGCGGCGTCGTGGAAGCCGTTGGTGTAGTCGAACGCCAGGGCAACCGCGATCACCGCCAGGACGGCGATGAGTTCAGGAGACACCGGCTCAGGACTCCTTGACCGCGATGGTCTCGACTGTGTTGGCCACGTGCTCGAAGGCGTCGCAGGCGGCCTCCAGCTCGTCGGCGACCTCCTTCATCTTCAGCACCGTCAACGCGTCGTACTCACCGGAGAAGAGGCGGACGAGCAGCTGCCGGTTGATCCGGTCGCCCTCGTTCTCCAGCCGGTTGCACTCGATCCAGTAGTCCTCGAGATCCTTCATCGACTGCAGGCGGGGCATCGCGTCGGCGGTCAGCTTGGCCTGCTGGTCGAGCACGTTGACCATCTCGTGCAGCTCGCGGGGCAGCGCCGGAAGCTCGGTCAGCCCGTACAGGTAGAGCAGGTCGCCGACCGCTTCCAGGTGGTCCATCACGTCGTCGAGCAGCGAGCCGAGCCGGTAGATGTCCTCCCGGTCGAACGGGGTGATGAAGGTAGAGTTGATCTTCTTGTACAGCTCGTGCGTGATCTGGTCGCTGTCGTGCTCGACCTCGGTCAGCCGCTCGCTGACCGACTGCACGTCGACGCCGGGCAGGGCCAGCTCGTTCAGCAGTTCGGTGCCCCGGACCAGGTTCTGCGCGGCCCTGGTGAAGAGCTCGTAGAAGGCGCCCTCGGTGGGGCGGAAGGAAAACTTCACAGCACAGACCTCGTCGCGTCGGTGGAAGGGTGGCGGCACCCGTCGGGCGTCCGCCCGGTGAATGCTAGGAAACGGCAGAACCGCGAATTCGTCGGCCCACCCCTGGCCAGGCCGCATTCACCGACCGTTCACCTACTGTTCACCTCGGGCGTCCCATCCGCCCCCACTCCCCCAGCACGCAGCCGCTCCCGCTCGTGCGCCACATCGAAATCGGCAGGCGGATACCCCAGATCAAGCGTGTCGAACGTCTCCCGCAGCAGGTGGGCCACCGCCCAGTCCCGGTACCACTTGCGGTCCGCCGGCACCACGAACCAGGGCGCCGCGTCCGTGCCGCACCGGCTCAGAGCCTCGGCGTACGCGGCCTGGTAGTCGTCCCAGCGAGCCCGGGCGTCGACATCCGAGGGGTTGTACTTCCAGTGCTTACGCGGGTCGGTGAGCCGCTCCAGCAGGCGCTCGCCCTGCTCGGCGTACGAGATGTGCAGCATCACCTTGACCAGGGTCACCCCACCCTCGGTCAGCTCCCGCTCGAAAGAGTTGATCTCGTCGTAGCGGGCCCGCCAGGTGGCCTCGGGCACCAGCGAGCCGACCCGGGCGATCAACACGTCCTCGTAGTGCGAGCGGTTGAACATCCCGACGTACCCCGGTGGGGGCAGCTCCCGGCGGATCCGCCACAGGAAATCGTGCCGCAGCTCCTGCGGAGTCGGCGGGCCGAACGAACGGATGTGCAGACCCAGCGGGTTCATCGCGCCGGCCACCCGCTTGATCGTGCCGTCCTTACCGCCACAGTCCATCGCCTGGAGCACCAGCAGCACCCGGTGCGCCGGCCGCTCCGAGCCGGCCTTGGCCATCGCGAAGAGCATCTCCTGCTGACGACCCAACTCGCCACCGACCAGTTCCACCTGCGCACGGGCCCAGACCTTGCGGCGCTCCCCGTTCACCTCGGCCTTCGGCAGGCCGGGCGTGGACCGGGGGTCGATCGCCGCGAGATCCACCGGTGCGGTGACCCGGAGCAGCTCCCCGACTCCGCCGCCGGCCGGTGCCACGATCCCCGCTTCCTGCAGTGCGCTCATGCACGGATCATCGCCCACCCGTCGGTCATCCGCCCGCCGAGAGCCCCCGGACCGGGACGACCAGGGCTGCCGGCCCCCGGACTTGCCAGGAAGATGGACACCGGCAGGGCGACGGCGACGGGTGGCCGCCGCGCTGGTGAGCCGGGCGCCGGCTCAGACCACCAGCGCCAGCCACTTCCGGTACGACGTGGCGAACGGCTCGGTGCCGTCACCGAGCGCGCCGTACAGCCACCGGGCCGCCGCCTCGGCCTCGTCCACCACGTCCTGCGGGTAGCCGAAGCGGGCCCGGTGCTCGGCGAACTCGTCCTCGTCGAGCAGCTCGACGAGACCGGTGGCCCGGCGTCGGACCACATCCAGGTCCAGGTCGATGAGGTGGACGGTGTCGTCGGACTCCCAGCGGGCCGGGGTGGTGATGTCGCAGTAGACCTCGCTGGTCCGTGGCGGCGGGTTGAACATCCCCGTCCACCAGGCGTTGTGCGGCACCAGCAGGACGAACGGGATCTTCTCCACCGAGGGGCGGCCGTGGTAGACCGACTCGGTGCCGAACGGGACGCCGAGCCAGACGCCGAGGTCGTCCTCGGCGAGACGGCGGGCCGGGTAGTCACGGTGGGCGCTGCCGTCGTACTTGCGATAGACCACTCGGACCACGTCGCTCGGCATGATTCGCACCCTAACCGATACTGCCCACGCGTCGTAGTGCGGCCGTAACCGGACGGCGTCGGCCAGGGAGGCCGGCGGGTGCCTCCGCGCCACCCGGCGGATGGGCGCGGCCCGTGTCGGCGGCGGCGGGTACCGTCGCACGGTGACTCCGCCCCGCACCGCCACCGGTTCCGCCACCCCGTCGGCCCGTGCCAAGGGCCGGCGGCGGGGTGACCGACCCAGCGGCACGGAGCTGCTGGCGGCGGCGGTCGGCGCGGTGCCCGGCGGCGCGGAACGCCCCGGTCAGCTGCAGATGACCACGGCGATCGAGGAGTGCGTGGCCGGCGGCGAGCATCTGCTCGTGCAGGCGGGCACCGGCACCGGCAAGTCGCTGGCCTACCTCGCGCCGGCGCTCACCGTGGACGGCCCGGTGGTGGTGTCCACGGCCACCCTGGCGTTGCAGTCGCAGCTGGTCGACCACGACCTGCCCCGGCTCGCCGACGCGGTCGAGCCGGTGCTCGGCCGCCGGCCCACCTTCGCGGTGCTCAAGGGACGCCACCACTACCTGTGCCTGGCCCGGTTGGACAACTCCACCGAGGAGGAACCGGAGGACACCCTCTTCGACGCCCCGGCCGCGCGCCCCGGCGGCGGGACGAAGTGGCTCGGCGAGGCGGGTCGGCTGGGAAAGCAGATCGAACGGGTACGCGACTGGGCCGAGAAGACCGCCACCGGCGACCGCGACGAACTGGACCCGGGCGTCGACGACCAGGCCTGGCGGCTGGTGTCGATGCCGGCCCGGGAGTGCGTCGGCGCGACCCGCTGCCCGTTCGGGCAGGAGTGCTTCGCCGAGGCGTCGCGGGCCCGTGCCCGCGAGGCCGACATCGTGGTGACCAACCACAGCCTGCTCGCGGTCGACATGCTCGCCGGCCGGCACATCGTGCCGCCGCACAAGCTGCTCATCGTGGACGAGGCGCACGAGCTGGCCGACCGGGTCTCCTCGGCGGCCCAGGCGGAACTGGTGCCGGAGCTGATCGACCGGACCACCCGGCGGGCCCGTACGCTGCTGCGGCCGGAGACCGCCGAGGCGCTCACGGCCGCCGGCGACGCCCTCGCGGTCGGCCTGGCCGAGGCGCCGGCCGGGCGGATAACGGCGGGGTTGCCGACACCCCTGCGGGAGGCGTGCACGCTGCTCGACGCGGCGACCCGCTCCGCCCTGGACGCCATCGGCGACGTGAAGGCCGACGACCCCGACCCGGTCCGCAAGCAGCAGGCCAAGGCCGCCCTGGACGAGCTCTCCACCACCGCCCAGCGGTTGCTGGAGGAGGCCGACCACGACGTGGCCTGGGTGGAGAAGAACGACAGCGGCAGCCGCCGGGCGCTGGTGGTCGCGCCGCTGTCGGTGGCCGGCACCCTCGCCACCCACCTGTACGACGAACGCACCGTCGTCGCCACCTCGGCGACCCTGGCGCTCGGTGGACGGTTCGACACGGTCGCTCGCGCCCTCGGCCTGGACGCGCCACCGCCCGCCCCGCCTACCCCCGCCGCAGCCGCGCTGGCCGCCCGCACCGGCCCCGGCCGCCCGGCCGCCGAGACGCCCGGCCGTCGCCTCGCCGGCGACGTCGCGCCGAACGCCGTGATACCACCCACCGAGGGCCCCGGGTGGCGGTCACTCGACGTCGGTTCACCGTTCGACTACGCCCGGCAGGGCATCCTGTACGTCGCCGCGCACCTGCCCCGGCCGAGCGTCTCCGGGCTGCCCGAGGCAGCCGGCGAGGAACTGCTCGGGCTGGTCGACGCGCTCGGCGGTCGTACTCTCGGGCTCTTCTCCTCCCGGCGGGCCGCGCAGCAGGCGGCGGAGCTGCTGCGCGCGCGGACCGACCTGCCGGTGCTGTTGCAGGGCGAGGAGGCGCTGCCGCTGCTGGTGCGCCGCTTCCGCGAGGAGCGGTCCAGCTGCCTGTTCGGGGTGATGTCGCTCTGGCAGGGGGTGGACGTGCCGGGCGACGCCTGCCAGCTCGTGGTCATCGACCGGCTGCCCTTCCCCCGCCCGGACGAGCCCCTCGCGGCCGCCCGCGCGGCAGCCGTGGACGCCGGCGGCGGTTCGGGCTTCGCCGCGGTCAGCGTGCCGATCGCGGCGGTGCGGCTGGCCCAGGGCGTGGGCCGGCTGATCCGGGCCACCGGCGACCGGGGAGTCGTCGCGGTGCTCGACTCCCGGCTGGAGACCGCCCGCGGCTACGGCCCGTTCCTGCGTCGCTCGCTGCCGCCGTTCTGGTACACGACCCGCCCCGAGGTGGCCCGCGGCGCGCTGCAACGCCTCGCCAGCTCCTGACGCAGAGCGCGCGGCCACCGCGTCGCGCCCCGCGCCCCGTCGCGCCCCGCCCCGCGTCGCGCCCCGTGCCCTGAGCCCCGCGCCCTGCGCCCTGCGCCCTGCGCCCTGCGCCCTGCGCCCTGCGCCCTGCGCCCTGCGCCGATGGTCAAGATCGTGCAGAAACAAGGAAGTAGTGGCCTCCTTCGCGGAGGAGGCCACTACTTCCAGGATCGAGCACGATCTTGCGAGCAACTGGCGCGAACACCGCGCCTCGCGACACCGCGGCGCGGCGCGGCGCGGCGCGGCGCGGCGGGTCTAGGGCGCTTGGGAGGCGACGACCACGGCGTCGGGCGGGGTGTCCGGGACCCTCCGGGCAGCCAGCCGACGCACCGCGGTGTTCAGGACGGCGATCAGGGGGACGGAGACCAGCGCGCCGGTGATGCCGGCGAGCACCACCCCGGCGGCGATACCGATGATCACCGCGAGCGGGTGCAGGGCGACCGCCCGCCCCATGATCAGCGGCTGGAGCACGTGCCCCTCGACCTGCTGCACACCGATCACCGCTCCCAGGATGATCAGCGCGGTGACCGGACCGCTGTCGACCAGCGCCACGAGCACCGCCACGCCGCCGGAGAGCGCCGCGCCGACGATCGGGATGAACGCGCCGAGGAAGACCAACGCGGCCAATGGGAAGGCGAACGGGACGTCGAAGACGACGAGGAAGATGCCGATCCCGACCGCGTCGATGAAGGCGACCAGCACGGTCGCCCGGACGTAGGCGCCCAGCGTCTGCCAGGAGGCCCGGCCGGCGTCGTCGACCTTCCAGCGGGCGGCCACCGGCAGCAGCCGGACCAGGAAGCGCCAGATCCGGTTGCCGTCGCGCAGGAAGAAGAACGTCGCGAAGAGCACCAGGATGGTGCCGGTCAACACCTCGGCCAGCGTTGCGGCGGTGCTCAGCGCGCCGCTGGTGAACTTCGAGGTGTTGTCGTTGATCCAGGCCTGTGCTTCGTCGATGTAACTGTTGAGCTGGGTGTCGGAGACGTGCAGCGGGCCGGTCTTCAGCCAGTCCTGGATCTGCCGGACGCCCTCGGAGGACTTCTGGCTCAGCTCCGGCACCCCGCGGATGAACTCGTTGACCACCAGGGTCAGCGTGCCGATCACCGCGGCCAGGCCACCGACCAGCACCACCGCCGTCGCCAACGACCGGGGCAGTCGGGCGCGCAGCAGCCAGCCCACCGCCGGGGCGAGCAACGCCGAGAGCAGCAGCGCGATGGCCAGCGGAATGATCACGATCTTGATGGTGCCGACGATCCGGAGCAGGGCCCAGGCCACCACCCCGATCACGATCAACCGCCAGCACCAGGCGGCGGCGATCCGCAGCCCGTGCGGCACGTCGGCGTCGTCCCGACTGGAGGTGGAGCTGTGCAGGTCAACTGGAGGTTCCGCGCCGACGACCGTGGCACTCGGCGGCGCGGGCGGCCCCGGCACGGCCGGTGAGGCCACCCGGACCGGCTCCGCGTCGTCGCTCGGCGTGTCCCGATCGGCGCGAACCGACTCCCGGCTTGACTGGTAGGCGCGGCGGAGCCGCCCGCGTACCCGCTCGAAGCGGCTCAAGCGCACCTCCTGGCAGAAGAATGGTCCGCCCACGGCGACAGGTCGGACAGCATACGTCCGTTCCCGACACCGTAGGGCAGTTCCGCCACACATTGCCCCCGCAGCCTCGGGCGTAACCACCGGCAATCGGCCGTCGGCGACACGGTAGCGTCTGCGTCGTGACCGCCGACCAGGATCTCGACGCCGGCCTGCCGATCCGCCTCCTGCATGACCGCGTGCTGGTACGGATGGAGGGCGGCGACGGCGAGCGTCGCTCCACCGCCGGCATCGTCATCCCGGCGACCGCCGCGGTGGGCAAACGGCTCGCGTGGGCCACCGCCGTCGGGGTGGGGCCGAACGTGCGCGCCATCGTCTCCGGCGACCGGGTGCTCTTCGACCCGGACGAGCGCTCCGAGGTCGAGCTGCACGGCCGCGGCTACGTACTGCTGCGCGAGCGGGACGTGCACGCCGTGGCCGCCGAGCGGGTCGAGAACGACTCCACCGGCCTCTACCTCTAGACGCCCCTCCCCCGCCGCGCGCCGTTTGCCGCGCGGCACGACGGGAAGCCATCCGGCGACCGTGGCCCTGGGGAGGGACGATGCCGGTATTCGTGAAGAAGCTGCTGACCTGGGGCAGCGTCGCGTTTCTGATCTACTTCATGGCGTTCCGACCCGACGGTGCCGCGCAGATGTTCAAGGCGATCGGGGCCGCGTTGGTCGCGATGGCGCAGGGCCTCGGTGACTTCCTCACCACCCTGATGACCTGAGCCGCCCCCAAGGCCGACGTCAGGATTGACCGGGCGTCCACGGCGACGCCGGCCGCAGACCGGGCCAGCCGGGCGGGGCGTACCCGATAGGAGGCGCGGGTGGCGCGGGAGCCAGCACCACCGGGATCGGCACCACCGGCTCGTCCGGCGCATCCAGCGAGCGTTGCGTGCCGTCCGGGAAGCGCAGGTGGTAGCGGCTGCCGTCCCAGACCCCCACCGGAGCCTGCGGGTCACGACCGACGAAGAACGATCGGTACGCGCTGATCGCATCCAGCAACTCCCGCTCCTCCCGAGCCGAGCGCTCCTGGTCGGCGGGCTTACGGTCCAGGCCGCGCAGCGTCCCGTCGCGCAGCAGCGCCAGTCGGGTCGCGGAGAACTGGTAGCCGCGCATCGCCCGCAGACCGGCGTCCCCGGCGACCCGGCGGGCCCAACTACGGGCGGCGTGCCGACGGCCGAGGCTGCTCAGCGCGGCCACCTCTGGTGGGGTCAACCAGCCGGCGCGGACGTAGTCCGGCAGCGTCCGCTCGGTGAGCCGCCCCTCCCAGGCGCGCAGCCACACCGCCAGCCCCACCATGCCGAAGAAGACCGGCACCATGAGGCCCAGGAAGCCGTACAGCATGATCACCGTCTCGCCGGTGGCCTGCGTCAGCGTGGGCAGCAGGTTCCAGGTGCCGTGCAGCATCATCGCCAGCAGCAGACCGCCGACCGGTGCGAGCACCCGTACCCGCCGGTCGGCCGTCCGGGCCGCGACACCCAGCCCCACACCGGTCATCGAGGTGAAGAGCGGATGGGCGAACCCGAACAGGAGGATCCGCACGATGAAGATGGCGATGACCTGCTGGGTGCCCGTCGCGGGGCCGTAGCGGTCGGCGCCGGCCGCGTAGCCGTACCCGCCCAGGTAGAGGATGTTCTCCACCATGGCGAAGCCCACCGCGGAGAGCCCGCAGTAGACCAGGCCGTCGGTGATCCCCGACCACTCCCGGCGGCGGAACACCAGGAGCAGGATCGGGCCGAGCGCCTTGGTCAGTTCCTCGATGAAAGGCGCCACCAGCACACCGGTGAGCGCGGCCGGCAACCCCCAGTCGGCGAAACGTCCGGCGGCGAACTCGTTCACGGTGAGCGAAGCGGCCGTGGCGACGAACGCGCCCCACGCGAAGCAGAACATCAGGTACTTCAGGGGCTCCGGCTCGTAGCGGTCCAGCCAGAGGAAGCAGGCGACCAGCACCGGCACCGGCAGGATGGCGGCGATCACGCCGATCAGCAGCGCCTGCAACCCGAGTGACTGGCCGAGCCGAAAGACCATGAACCCCGCGCAGGCGGCGATGAACAGCGCCACCCCGGCCAGCGCCAGGAACCGCCAACCCTTGCTGCGCGGCGGCATCCGGGGCGCCTCGCCGGTGGACGGAGCCGCCGACGCGGGCGGCGGCGACGGCAGGGGTGAACCGGGCGGGGTGTCGGCCATGCGGTCAGCGTAGCCATCCGCCGCCGACTGGTCCGGTCGCATCGGCAGCCGCTATGCTGCGGGCAGGTCACGAGCGCCAGCGTCAAGCCCCGGCTTGCTGGCCGGCAACCCTCGTCGAGTTCGCGGTGGGGTGCCCCGGGTGATGACCGGGCCCAGCCCGATCGGCGTGCTGGGCAAGCGCGGACCCCGTCCCGATGTCGCACCCGGGGTCCCTGACCCCGGAGGTTCCGGCGTGTCCGTCACTCTCGTACCCTCGCTGCCCGCCCTGCCCACCGTGGCGCCCGCGCCGCTCGACGTGCTGGGCGTGCCCGGCGAGATCAACCTGGACTACGCGGCCAGCGCGCCGTGCGCGCGGGCCGCGGCCGACGCGGTGAACGAGCTGCTGCCCTGGTACGCGAGCGTGCACCGCGGCGCGGGAGCGCTGTCGCGGCGCTGCACGCTGGCCTACGAGAAGGCCCGGCAGACCGTCGGCGACTTCTTCGGCGCCCGCCCCGACGACCATGTGATCTTCACCCGGAACACCACGGACGCGCTCAACCTGCTGGGTCGGGCGCTGCCCACCGGCACCACGGTTGTCACGTTCGCCGGCGAGCACCACGCGAACCTGCTGCCCTGGCCGCCCGGCTCGGTACGGCTGCCGGTGCCCGCCGACCCCGCCGGGGCGGTACGCGCCCTCGCCGCCGCCCTGACCGAGCTGCGGCGGGACAGCAACCCGGCGCTGCCGGTGCTGGTGTCGGTCACCGGCGCCAGCAACGTGACGGGCGAGCGGTGGCCGGTCGCGGAGTTGGCCCGGGTGGCCCACCGGCACGGGGCCCGGATCGCGCTCGACGCCGCGCAGCTCGCCCCGCACGCACCGGTCGACCTGCTCGCCCTCGACGTGGACTACCTGGCCGTGTCGGGCCACAAGCTGTACGCCCCGTTCGGCGCGGGCGTGCTGATCGGCCGGGCCGACTGGCTGGACGCGGCTCCGCCGTACCTGGCCGGTGGCGGCGCCACCAGCCGCGTCGGCCCGGCCACCCATGACGTGACCTGGGCGACCGGCCCGGCACGGCACGAGGGCGGCACCCCGAACCTGCTCGGCGCCGTGGCGCTGGCCGCGGTGTGCACGGAGCTGGCCGGCGCGGACCGTGCCGCGCTGGCCGCCCGCGAGCAGGCGCTGCTGGCTCGTCTGCGGGACGGCCTCGCGGCCCTGCCGCACGTGGTGGAACTGCGTACCTTCGGCCCGGACGCGCCCCGGGTCGGAATCGTCTCGTTCGTGGTCACCGGGTGGGACTCCGCCGAGGTGGCCGCCCGGCTGGCCGCGAGGCACCGCATCGGCGTACGCGACGGCCTGTTCTGTGCCCACCCGCTGGCCCGGCGGCTGCTCGACGAGGCGGCGGGGCGCAGCGGCCGACGGGACCTGCCGTCCACGGCGCTGCGCGCCAGCATCGGCCTGGGCAGCACCGCCGCTGAGGTGGACCGGCTGATCGAGGCGCTCGCCGAGCTGGGTTGAGTACGGTCAGCCGACGGGTGGGGCGGTGGGCGGTTTCGGCGCCTCACCCGGTTCGGCCGACTCACCGACGGGCCGCTCCTGCTGCTCCCCGAAGGCGGTGCGGATGCACCGGTTCGCCTCCTCCTGCTCGATCCCGGAGGCCACCAGCAGGTCACTGGCCGTGGTCCGGATCTGGGCGATGACGACGCTGCCGGAGAAGCCGACGCCCTCGCCGTACGCCCGGCCTGCCTCGCTGACCGCGCGCAGTGACCGTTCCCGGGCCTTCGCCGGCTCCTCGCCGGCGGCGAACTCGTGCTTGAGCAGCCGGACCGACTCGGCGAGGTGGCCGATCGCGTCCGGCATCGGATCGGGCACGGGTTCCTCGTCCTCGACCAGCGTGACGGACCGGCGGATCAGCGTGCCGCTGTTGCGCATCGCCCGGTCGATCGGATCGGCCGCCTCCGCGTAGTGGATCAGCTCGCTGCGGCGGTGCCAGCGGGCCGGGGAGAGGGTTGCCGTCTCCTTCGCGCCCTCGATCGCCTCGGACAGCGTGGCCAGTTCGTCCTTGTTGTTGCGCAGCCGATCCAGTGCCCGCTGGATGCTGGCCCGGTCCCGGCTGCGCAACCCGTCGGCGGTGACATCGAGTTGGGCGGCGAGCAGGTCCAGCGCCGGTCGGGCGGCGCGGTTGATCACTCGGAGCGGGTTCAGCGGCAGCAGCACCGCCGTGACCAGCAGCGCGATCCCACCACCGAGGAACGCGTCGACGAAGCGGGGAATCTCCAGGTTCTGGGTCGACGGGCTCAGCGTCACGATCAGCACCGCCGTGGCCGCCGCCTGGATGACGATGGCCACGCTCGCTCCGGCGAAGATGGTGAGCAGGATCGCCACGGTGACCACCAGGCCGAGCTGCCACGCCCCGGTGCCGAGCAGGTAGATCAGGAGGTCGCCGACGAACACCCCGACCCCCACCCCGACGATCAACTCCACGGTCCGGCGGAACCGCTGGCCGACCGACGCGGCCAGGGTGCCGACCGCCGAGATCGGCGCGAAGACCGGTTGCGGGTTGCCGAGCACCTTGTGCGAGATCAGGTACGCGAGCCCGGCCGCCAACCCGGCCTGCACGGCGAGTCCGCCGGCCATCCGTACCCGGTGCAGGCGGTCGTGCAGGGTGGCCCGGCCACGATGGCGCAGCTGCTCGGTGGCCTCGGCGATCCGGGCACCATCGATGTCCACCAACCCTTCGCGCAGCGCGGTACGCCGCATGATCGGAGGTCGTTTGTCCCGGGCCACGGCCATGGGCGCGACTACCCGTGCCAGGCGCGCTGAATCCTCCCGTCGGCACGCGGCGGGCCGATGCGGGAGACTCGTGCGGTGGTTGATCTGCTGGACCGGTGGCGGGCGGCGGCCCGGGATGCCGGCGCGAGGCCCGATGCGGAGACGACGCGGGCCGGGGAGCACCTGCTCGCCCGGTGGCGGGAGCCGCACCGGCACTACCACACGGTTGCCCACCTGACGGCCGTACTCGACGTGGTGGACCGGCACGCCGACCTGGCCGGCCGGGCCGACCTGGTCCGGCTCGCCGCCTGGTGCCACGACGCGGTCTACGACCCCCGAGCCGCCGGCGACGCCAACGAGCGGGACAGCGCCGCGTTGGCGGCGAGCCTGCTCACCGGGCTCGGGGTGCCGGCGTCCGCGGTGGTCGAGGTGCGTCGGCTGGTGCTGCTCACCGCCGGGCATGTGGTCAGACACCAGGACCGCGACGGCGCGTTGCTCTGCGACGCGGACCTCGCCGTGCTGGCCGCGCCACCGCAGACGTACGACCGCTACGCGGCGGCCATCCGACGGGAGTACGCGCACGTGCCGGAGCCGGCCTTCCGGGCCGGCCGGGCCGCGGTGTTGACCGGCCTGCTGGCGCTGCCCGCGCTGTTCCGGCTGCCGCCGCTGGCGCAACGGTGGGAACGGCCGGCCCGGGACAACCTGCGCCGCGAGCTGGCGACGCTCACCGACGCGCCGGCGGAAGCGGGCTGACGAGGTGCTTCGGGCGGCGCAGACCGGCGTCGCGGAGCAGCCGGACCAGCTCCCGGCTCGGCACCACCTGGGCACCGAGCCAGACCGCCGCCGCGAATCGTTCCGCCGGGATGTCGTAGTGGTCGCGGTCGAATCCGCGCCGGGGCGCGCCCAACGCCTCCGCGAAGGCGTGCAGCTCGGCGTACGAGACGTCGCTGATCAGGTGTGACCAGAGCCGGCCGCGCCACGGCCAGGCCGGCCGGTCCAGGTAGAGCATGGTGCACAAGTTATCCCGCCCAGTTGATCATGTTGATGATCGGCGACCGCCGACCTAGCCTCGGCTGCATGGCCCCCACCGGACTCCTCGACGACCTGCGCGCCGCGTTGGGCGAGAACGCCGTGCTCACCGACCCGGACCTGCTGCGGATGCACCAGCGCGACGAGGCGGACCTCTGCGTCGCCGGCACCCCGCTGGTGCTGACCCGCCCGCGCAGCACCGAGCAGGTGGTCGCCGTCGTGCGTGCGGCGGCACGGCACGGCGTACCGGTGGTGCCGCAGGGCGCGCGGACCGGGCTGGCCGGCGCGGCGAACGCGGTGGACGGCGCGGTGGTGCTCAGCACCGTCGCGATGGACGAGATCCGCGAGATCGACCCGGTGAGCAGGATCGCGGTGGTCCAGCCCGGGGTGGTCAACGCGACGCTCGCCAGGGCGGTGGCCCAGCAGGGGCTGTGGTATCCGCCGGACCCCGGCTCGTGGGAGTCGTCGACGATCGGCGGCAACGTGTCCACCAACGCCGGCGGCATGTGCTGCGTGAAGTACGGCGTGACCACCGAGTACGTGCTCGGCCTGGAGGTGGTGCTCGCCTCCGGTGAGGTGTTGCGCACCGGCCGGCGTACCGCCAAGGGTGTCGCCGGCTACGACCTGACCCGCCTCTTCGTCGGCTCGGAGGGCACCCTCGGGGTGATCACCGAGGTGACCGTGGCGCTGCGGCCCGCCCCGGCCGAGTCACTGACCATGGTGGCGGTCTTCGGCTCCACGGCGGCGGCCGGCGCGGCGGTGGCCGAGATCGCCGCCCGCGGGCTGACACCCAGCCTGCTGGAGCTGCTGGACCAGACGCACCTGCGGGCCATCGAGGCGTACCAGCCGATGGGGCTGCGGACCGACGCGCAGGCCCTGCTGCTGGCCGCCGCGGACACCGGCGCCCGGGCGGCGGACGACCTGAGCGCCCTGGCCGAGGTGTGCCGGGCGGCCGGTGCCGACGAGGTGTACGCGGCCACCGACGCGGTGGAGGCGGCGGCGCTGCTGCAGGCCCGGCGGTTGGCCCACCCGGCGATGGAGAAGTTCGCGGCCGACACCTACCCGGGTGGCAACGGTGGCCTGGTGATCGACGACGTGGCGGTGCCGCGCGGGTCGCTCGCCGCGCTGCTGGACGGTGTGGCCCGGATCGCGGCGGACTGCGACGTGCCGATCGGCGTGGTGGGGCACGCCGGGGACGGCAACATGCACCCGAACATCGTGGTCGACCGGGCCGACCCGGCGAGCCTGGAACGGGGCCGGCGGGCGTTCGACGAGATCATGCGGCTCGGCCTGGACCTGGGCGGCACCTGCACCGGCGAGCACGGGGTGGGGCTGCTCAAGCGGGACTGGTTGGCCCGGGAGATCGGGCCGGTCGGGATGCGGGTGCACCAGGCGATCAAGTCGGCGCTCGACCCGGACGGCCTGCTCAACCCGGGCAAGGTGCTCTGACCCGCCCGGGGTCAGCCCTTGACCTCGGCCGGGGTCGCCTGGGTGAGCAGCAGCAGGATCTCCCCGGCCACCACCGGTTGCTCCTCGCCCGGGCAGTCCTGGGAGGTGATCAGCCCCGCCGAGGTGAGCAGGCTCGACGTCAGCGCGTCGATGCAGGTCGCCCGGTACCGCCGGACCTGGTCGGTCTCCTGGGCCAGCTTCGGGTCGGCGAGCAGCACCTGGAGCCGTTGGGTCAACTCCGGGGCGAGCGTGCCACGGGAGGTGACCCCGTCACCGGCGCAGTCCAGGCACTGCCACGCCCCGTTGCGTTCCACGCTCAGGGTGCGCAGCGGGCCGTCGCTGCCGAGCCGCTGAAGCAGGCTGACCTGCCCCGCCGCGACGGTGGTGGGGACCTCGGGCAGCGACCCACCGGCCGCCGAGCCCACCGGTGGCTGCGCCTGCGATGTCTCGCCGGCGTCCCGGTCGAGCAGCGAGCACCCGGTCAGGGCAACGGCGAGCGCGGCAGCGAAAAGGGGGATGAGCAGACGGGAGCGCGCGCGGTCAAGCACGCGCGGAAACCTACCCCACCGTAGGTAGCGTCCGAAACCACCATCCGGGCCGGTATCGATAGTTACCCATCGGTAACGTTACTTTTCGGTCACCGAGCGGACGGTCGCACCGTGGCCTGGTCGTCGTCGCCACCCCGGTCCGCCGCGTAACCGCGGACGTCCGGAGCACCGAGCCGGGCCGCGTCCGCCGCCGCGTCGTCCGGCATCAACTGGGACTGCCGCTCCGCCTCCACCCGGGCGCGGTAGTGCTCGACCTCCCGCAGCCGGGTGTCCGCGTCCCAGCCCAGCACGGCACCCATCAGCTCGGCGGCGTGCTCCGCCGACTCCAGCCCCCGGTGGGTGGTCTCGAAGGAGATCCGGGTCCGCCGGGTCAGCACGTCCTCCAGGTGCAGCGCACCCTCGGCCCGCGCCGCGTACGCGACCTCCGCCGCCAGATACTCCGGTGCGCCGGCCAGCGGGGACGCGAGCAGCGGATCGGCGTCGATCAGCGCCAACAGATCCAGCGTGAGGGTGCCGTACCGCTCCAGCAGGTGCTCCACCACGCCCACCGGCACGCCGTGCCGGCGGGCCAGGTCGGCCCGGTCCCGCCACATGGCCGGGTACCCGTCGGCACCCAGCAACGGCAGGTCGGCGGTCCGCGAGGGACGGCCGTCGCCCAACCGGCGGACGGCCCGGTCGACCACGTCCGAGGCCATCACCCGATACGTCGTGTACTTGCCACCGGCCACGAGCAGCAGACCGAGCATCGGCTCGAACACGGCGTGCTCGCGCGAGAGCTTCGAGGTGGAGTCGGCCTCGCCGGCCAGCAGCGGCCGCAGCCCGGCGTAGACGCCCTCGATGTCGGCGGTCGTCAACGGCCGGTCCAGCACGGTGTTGACCTGCTGCAACAGATAGTCGATGTCCCGGGCCGAAGCGGACGGGTGGGACCGGTCCAGCCGCCAGTCGGTGTCCGTGGTCCCGATGATCCAGTGCCCGCCCCACGGGATGACGAAGAGCACCGAACTGGCCGTCCGCAGGATGAGCCCGGTCTCGCCGGTGATCGCCGAGCGGGGCACCACCAGGTGCACCCCCTTCGAGGCGCGCACCCGGACGCCGGGACGCAGGCCCACGTCGTTGAGCATCCGGGACATGTCGTCGCTCCACACACCGGTGGCGGCGATGACGGTGCGGGCGTGCACCTCGAACTCCGCGTCCGGGGAGCCGGCCGGCGCCTCCAGATCGCGGACCCGGACGCCGGTCACCTCCCGCGCCTGCCGGATCAGCCCGACGGCGCGGGCGCTGCTCACCACCGTGGCGCCGAGGCTCGCCGCCGTACGGGCCAGCGTGACCACCAGCCGGGCGTCGTCGACCTGCCCGTCGTAGTAGCGGATCGCCCCGGCCAGCGAGTCGGCCCGCAGACTCGGGAAGATCCGCCGGGCACCCTCCCGGGTCAGGTGCCGGTGCAGCGGCATGCCCCGGCCTCCGCCGAAGACCCCGGCGAAGGCGTCGTACGCGGCCACGCCGGCCCCGTAGTACGAGCGGCGGAAGACCCGGGCGGGCAGGTCCCGCAGACCTCGACCGGCCGGCAGCGGCACCAGGAGCGGCACCGGGCGGACCAGGTGCGGCGCGAGCCGGGTGGCCAGCAGCCCCCGCTCGGTGAGCGCCTCGTGGACCAGATGGAACTCCAACTGCTCCAGGTAGCGCAGGCCACCGTGGATGAGCTTGCTGGACCGGCTGGAGGTGCCGGCGGCAAGGTCACGCGCCTCGACCAGGGCGACCTTCAAACCCCGGGACGCCGCGTCCAGTGCGGCGCCGGCACCGGTCACCCCACCCCCGATGACCAGCACGTCGAAGCGCTCGGCACGCAGTCGGCGCAGGTCGGCGGTACGGCGGACCGGCGAGAGCTGCCCGGCGACGGATCGGGAGATGTTGGGATCTCGCACCCGTCCACCGTATCCGCCGTGGGCGGCGTGTCGACATGCGCCACCTCTGGGCGGATCGCGGCCGCGGCCGTTTCCTCGCGATCTGCTCGAAGAGGCCCGCATCGAAAGTGCTCATCCTGGTCGTAAGGTTCTCGGATGCACGCTCAACCGCTGCCGCACCAGCCGCCACCGGGCCGGACCAGCCCGTGGCCGGTGGTCGCGGCCGCCCTTGCCGGCGGTTGGACCATCACGGTCACCGTGGGCATCCAGACCGGCGGCTGGGTCACCGATCAGGTGCTGCTGGGCTTCGGACGGGACCGGGTCGGTTGGCTCTGGCCGGTGTTGGGCCTCGCCACCGTCGTCCTGGTCGGCACGCCCGCGCTGCTGCTGGCCGTGCTGCCTCGGTCGGCTGCGGTCCGGGTCACCGGGCGGGTGTGGCTCGCCGCTGCGCTCACGCTCGGGGTGCTCACCCTGCTGCGGCTCGTGCCGCAGGTGCACCACGAGGCGTACCTCGCCGCGCTGGCCGCCACGACGGCGGTCGTCGCGCTCGTCCTGCGCTGGTCGGCACGGCGGTCGGCGTACCCCGGACCGGCCGGCACGGACGTCGACGCGGCTCCCCCCGGCGGCGACACCGCGCGCGCGACGCCCTCCGACGGTGACGACACCGGGCGCGCGACGCCCTCCGACGGTGACGACACCGGGCGCGCCGGGGCCGACGCGCGCCCGGAGCCGGCCGGCCGGCGGTCGCGCCGCCCCGGTGCGGTGCCGCTGCTCGCGGTCGCCGCCGGGCTGGCGCTGCTGCTGCCCTGGGCCTGGCTGGGTGCGCTCGGTGGTCTGTTGGAGACCGTGCTGGCGCTGGCGGCGGCCGCCGCGCTCGGCGTGTTGGCCGCCACGCTGCTGGACGCGGCCTTCTGGTCCCGCTTCGCGGTCGGCCGGCCACCCCGGCCGGCCCGCCTGGTGCTGGTCGGTGGCCTGGTCGCCGGCGTCGCGCTGCTGCTGCTCGCGGCGGGCACCGGCCAGTCCGGCGCCCAACTGCCCGCGCTGCTGACCCTGCCACCGGCGGGTTTCACGCTGGCCGCCCTCTGGGCCGCGGCCTGGCGGCCCACCGTCGACCCGGCCGACGCCGTGCGCGCCGGCCGGATTGCGACCGGCTGGCTGGTGGGCCTGGGCGCGCTCGGCCCGCTGGCGTTCACCGACCCGGAGGAGATCAGCCTGTTGCTGCTCGGCACCCGCGACGTGCCGTTCTGGGTGGCGGCCGCCGCCGGCGCCGGGCTCGCCGTGGCGGTCGCTCTCGCCATCGGGTACGCGGTGCTGCTGGCCCGACGGTCGGCGCGTGCCCCGAGCCGTCGGTTGGCGGCGGTGGCCGCGGTGGTGCTGCTCGTGACGGTCGGCCTGGTGGACGTCGGCCCGGGACAGCCCGGCCTGTACGGCGAGCGGCTGCTGGTGGTGCTGCGGGCGCAGGCCGACCTGAACGGACTGCCGGCCGGCACACCGGGTCGGGCCGGGCGCGACGCCCGGGCGACGGAGGTCTACCGGCGGCTGGTGGACACCGCCGAGCGCAGCCAGGCCGACCTGCGCCGCGACCTGAACCGGCTGGGACTCGACCCGGTCTCCTACTACCTGGTGAACGCGGTCGAGGTGGACGGCGGACCGGGCGTGCGGGTCTGGCTGGCGCGCCGGCCGGAGGTGGCCCGGGTGTTGGTCAGCCAACGCCTGCGACCCCTGCCCGCGCCGGCCGGGCAGAGCCGGGGCGACGCGCCGGCACCCACCGGTCCGGAGTGGAACATCCGCCAGCTCGGCGCGGACCGGGTCTGGTCACAGCTCGCAGTGACCGGCACGGGGATCGTCGTGGGCAGCTCAGACTCCGGTGTGGACGGCACCCATCCGGCGCTGCGGGCCGGGTTCCGCGGCGGCAACGACTCCTGGTACGACCCGTGGAACGGCACCCGGACCCCGACCGACAAGGGTGGGCACGGCACCCACACGGTGGGCAGTGCCGTCGGGCGCGACGGCATCGGTGTCGCGCCGGACGCGCAGTGGGTGGGCTGCGTCAACCTGGACCGCAATCTGGGCAGCCCGGGGCACTACCTGGACTGCCTCCAGTTCATGCTGGCGCCCTTCCCGGCCGGTGGCGACCCGTTCACCGACGGCCGGCCCGACCGCGCACCGCAGATCCTGACCAACTCGTGGGGCTGCCCGACGATCGAGGGCTGCGACCAGCGGGTGCTGCGACCGGCCACCGCCGCCCTGGACGCCGCCGGGATCTTCGTGGTCGCCGCCGCCGGCAACACCGGCCCGTGGTGCGCGTCGATCGACGACCCGCCCGCGCCGTACCCGGACGTGCTGACCGTGGGCGCCGTGGACGCGCAGCGACGGGTGGCCGAGTTCTCCTCGCGCGGACCCGTGCCCGGCGGCGTGGGCAAACCGGACGTGCTGGCACCGGGCGTGGGTGTGGTGTCGGCGATGCCGGGTGGCACGTATGCCGCGCTGGACGGCACGTCGATGGCGACGCCGCAGGTGGCGGGGGTGGTGGCGCTGATGTGGTCGGCGAATCCGGCGCTGGTCGGTGACCTGCCCCGGACGCGGCAGATCCTGCGGGACACCGCGACGCCGGCCGTGCCGACCTACCGTTCCCGCAACCCGGGCGACGCCTGCGGTGGCCCGGCGAACGTCGCCGGGGCCGGCCAGGTCGACGCCCTCGCCGCCGTCCGCGCCGCACAGCGGTGATCTAAGGTCGCGACCATGGACGCCGAGATCACCATCACCGAGCTGACCCCCGACCTGGCCACCGCCGTGGTGCGGCTCTGCGAACGGGCGCTCGACCTGCCCGAGGACGCCACCGAGGCGGCCCCCATCGTGGACGTGCTGTGGCCCCGCGCCAGCGCCGACCGGACGGTGGTCGGGTTGGGCGCGTACCGGGGGGCGGATCTGGTCGGGGTGCTGCTCGGCTCGCTGTCGCCGGCCGACCCGGGTGTCGGGCACGTGGACCTGGTCGCGGTGCTGCCGGAGCAGCGCCGCCAGGGGGTGGGCCGCGCACTGGTGGCGCGCGCCGAGGCGGTGCTCGCCGAGCGTGGCGTGACCGAGGTGCTGCTCGCCGGGAACCCGCCGTACTACGCGTGGCCGGGCATCGACGTGCGCTACACCCCCGCGGTCTGCGCCGCTCTGGCGCTGGGGTACCGGCAGGACCGGACGGCCTGGAACATGATCGCCGACCTGTCGTACGACGACTCGCCGGCGCTGCGGTCCACCGAGGCGGGGGAGCGGCGGCTGGCGGAGCGGGGCATCACGGTACGCCGGGCGGAGCCGGCTGACCTGCCGGCGCTGGCCGCGTTCGCCCGGTCCACCTTCGGCGGGACGTGGGACGGCGAGCTGGCCGGTTCGGTGGGTCGCGCGGGCGCCGGTTGTCACCTCGCGGAGCGGGACGGCCAGGTGCTCGGCTTCGCCGCGTACGGGTCGTCGCGGCCGAGCTGGTTTGGGCCGATGGGCACCGATCCGGCGGCCGAGGGTTCGGGAATCGGCGGGGTGCTGCTGCGGCGTTGTCTGCGCGACCAGCGGGCGGCGGGGCTGGACCGGGCGCAGATCGGCTGGGTGGGGCCGGTGCCGTTCTATTCGGGCAGCGCGGGCGCCCGGATCGAGCGGGTCTTCTTCCTCTACCGGCGGACCCTACCAGCGGCATAACTGGGCAAATGGGACATTGATTCATTCGCCCGCATCGCCCATCGACGCCCCCTACCGTTTCGGTAGAGGAGGCAGCCATGACCACGGATGACGACCAGACCGAGGACGGCCCGCCGATCACCTGGAAACCGGTCGGCGAACTGCCCGGCCAACTGCCGTTCGAACGGCTCGACTACGGAGACGCCGAGCAACTGGCCGAGATGACCACCGACGGCGAGCCGGTGGTCGAGGAGCCGCAGGAGATGGTGGACGCGCCGATCCAGCTGCTTCCGCCGTACGACCGGGCGCAGAAGCGGCGTAACCAGCGCCCGCTGCCCACCTGACGACGAACGGGGCGGACCGCGTCAGCGGCCCGCCCCGTTCGGTGTGTCGGAACTGGACTCAGAAGTCCATGTCCCCGCCACCCGGGCCAGCCGGGGCAGCCGGGGTCTTCTCCGGCTTGTCCGCGACAACGGCCTCGGTGGTGAGGAAGAGCGCCGCGATGGACGCGGCGTTCTGCAGCGCCGACCGGGTCACCTTGGCCGGGTCGATGATGCCCGCGGCCAGCAGGTCGACGTACTCGCCGTTGGCGGCGTTCAGACCGTGACCCGCTTCGAGGTTACGGACCTTCTCCACCACGACGCCGCCCTCGAGGCCGGCGTTGACGGCGATCTGCCGCAGCGGGGCGTCCAGCGCGACCTTGACGATGTTCGCACCGGTCGCCTCGTCGCCGACCAGGTCGAGCTTGTCGAAGGCGGTCTTGCCGGCCTGGACCAGCGCGACGCCACCACCCGGGACGATGCCCTCCTCGACGGCCGCCTTCGCGTTGCGAACGGCGTCCTCGATGCGGTGCTTGCGCTCCTTGAGCTCGACCTCGGTGGCCGCGCCGACCTTGATGACCGCAACGCCGCCGGCCAGCTTGGCCAGCCGCTCCTGCAGCTTCTCCCGGTCGTAGTCGGAGTCGCTCTTGTCGATCTCGGCCCGGATCTGGTTGACCCGACCCTGGATCTGGTCGGCGTCGCCGGCACCGTCGACGATGGTGGTCTCGTCCTTGGTCACCACGACCTTGCGGGCGCGGCCCAGCATGTCGAGGCCGACGGCGTCCAGCTTGAGGCCGACCTCCTCGCTGATGACCTGGCCACCGGTGAGGATGGCGATGTCGGCGAGCATGGCCTTGCGGCGGTCACCGAAGCCCGGCGCCTTGACGGCGACCGACTTGAAGGTGCCCCGGACCTTGTTGACGACCAGGGTCGCCAGGGCCTCACCCTCGATGTCCTCGGAGATGATCAGCAGCGGCTTGCCCGACTGCATGACCTTCTCGAGGATCGGGAGCAGGTCCTTGACCGACGAGATCTTGCTGTTGACGATCAGGAGGTAGGGGTCGTCGAAGACGGCCTCCATGCGCTCCGGGTCGGTCATGAAGTAGGCCGAGATGTAGCCCTTGTCGAAGCGCATACCCTCGGTGAGCTCAAGCTCCAGACCGAAGGTGTTGCTCTCCTCGACGGTGATGACGCCTTCCTTGCCGACCTTGTCCATCGCCTCGGCGATGATCTCGCCGACGGTGCTGTCGCCAGCGGAGATGGAGGCGGTGGAGGCGATCTGCTCCTTGGTCTCGACGTCCTTGGCGAGCTTGGACAGCTCCTCCGAGACGCTCGCGACCGCGGCCTCGATGCCCCGCTTCAGGGCCATCGGGTTGGCGCCGGCGGCCACGTTGCGCAGGCCCTCGCGAACCAGAGCCTGGGCCAGGACGGTCGCCGTCGTCGTGCCGTCACCGGCAACGTCGTCGGTCTTCTTGGCGACCTCCTTGACCAGCTCGGCGCCGATCTTCTCGTACGGGTCCTCGAGCTCGATCTCCTTGGCGATGCTCACACCATCGTTGGTGATGGTGGGGGCACCCCACTTCTTCTCGAGCACGACGTTGCGGCCCTTGGGGCCGAGGGTCACCTTTACGGCGTCAGCGAGCTGGTTCATGCCCCGCTCGAGGCCGCGGCGCGCCTCTTCGTCGAACGCGATCATCTTGGCCATACGGCGTTGTCCTCCTGGACACTCACGGGCCACCCGAGATGTGTGCCCCGGATGGGCCGCCTGGTGTACGCACCTTGGGACGTCGCCACCTGGCGACGACGACGTCCTTCGGCCGGGCCGGATAGCCCGCGACGACCGGCCATGTGCCGCCCCGGCGTCTCCACGCCGGTGCAACCTGGCCCCACCGTCCCGACCATTGGCACTCACGGTATGCGAGTGCCAATGACTTGTTTAGCACTCTCCCCTGCCGAGTGCAAGCACGATGGGGCCGGTCAGCGGAGTTCGGCGGCCAGCCCGGCGCTGTTCACCGGCACCTCATGAGCCCGCTGCTCGGCGTATGTGACCAGCAGACCGATCAACTGGGCGAGGTGGGCCGGCAGGGCCAGCACGGCCGCGACCCCGGTCACCAGGACGATGCCGACCGCGGTGCCGGGTGACGCGAGCGGATCCGGACCCAGCGGGGCCGAGATGATCCCCTCCAGCACCGACGGGATCAGGGTGGCCACGATCACCGCCGCGGCGACGAGCGCCACCCGACCCAGCAGCAGGCCGAGCCGGTCGTGGAACATCCGGAACGACCGACCGATCGGGTTCTGCCGCTCGAACAGGTAGACCGGCCCGGCCATGCTCAGCGCGAACGCCAGGTAGATGCCCGGCAGGACGCAGAAGCAGACCCCCACCCCGATGAGCAGGCTGACCAGCAGGGTCCAGCCCCACAGCCCGAGCGCCCGCCGTACGCCGTAGCGCAGCGCCGGCCCCACGCCGACGGGCTCCCCCGCCGCCTGCCGGGTGATCACCCAACTGCCGGCGGCCCACCCCACGGCCTGCACCAGCCCGATCAGCAGGCTGCCGACGATGACCACGGACAGGACGGTGACCAGGTCCGTGACGAACGTCTCCGGCAGCTCGGACGGTGAGCCGGGCTCGACCTGCGCCGCCCAGCCGGCCGACGGGTCCACACCCAGGGAGATCACCCCGAGCACGGCGGCCGGCAGCACCTGGGTGATCAGCATGATCGGCACCAACAGCCGCCACCCCCGGCGCAGTGCTCCCGCACACCGGGCGAACCAGCCGCCGATACCCATACCGGGCGGCGTGACCAGGGCGTCGTTCGGGTCGAACCCGTGACCCGGCGGGTACCAGCCGACCGGTGCCCCCGGATACCACTGCTGCCCCGGGTAGGGGCCGGCGCCGGGCGGGTATCCGCCGGTGGGCGGGAACGCCCAACCCTGCGGGGGCACCTGCGGCGTACCCCAGCCGCTCTGCGTGGGATCCCAGCCAGGCGGCGGGCCGCCGGGAACGCCCGGCCCGTCAGGCGGAGTGGGCGGGGGTGGCTGGTCGGTCATGAACCCTCCTCAGCATCGGCTGGAACGGTTCACGATCTTCCCGGGTGTGTGCCCGCACCGCAGCCGCGACGCGCGGGAGGAAAGGACTCAGGCGAGCAGGCGTACGCGCTCGGCCTGCGGGCCCTTCTGACCCTGCGCGATCTCGAACTCCACCCGCTGACCGTCGTCCAGCGCCTTGTAACCGTCCATCTCGATCGCGGAAAAGTGGACGAACACGTCCTGACCGCCGTCGACGGCGATGAAGCCGTAGCCCTTTTCGGCGTTGAACCACTTAACGGTGCCCTGTGCCACGGTGCACTTCCTCACTCTGCGCAGCGTTGCCTGCCCCGGCGCACGGCCTGGCCGAGCGCCCGCGGACCACCGCTCCAGCGATCGATGACGGCCGCTGAAACGGGTGACCGAAATCGCACGCTACACGAGGAGTGACGGCCGCGCACGACCACAAATCGGGCATCGTCCGGGCGGCCCGGCTGTGGGAGGTCGCGCAGGCACGCAGCGGTGTCGCGTACCTGAATGACCTGCTGGTCTGACCCCGGCCCACGGCTCAGAGGAAACGGCCGCGAAACAGCGGTCGCAGCTGTGGTAGGCATGCGGACATGACCACCGACACGGGCTCGCCAGCCCTGCGGGCGCAGATTCGCCGGGTCCGGCCGGCGGACGCCGCCCGGATGCGGGCGCTGCGCCTGGAGATGCTCGCCGACGCTCCGCTGGCCTTCCTGGAGACGATCGCCGACGCGGCCGCCCGGTCCCACGCGGAGTACGCGGCGCGGGTGGCGTACACCTCGCGCGGCGCGGACAACGCGCAGTTCGTGGCGGATCCGGGCGGCCGCTTCGTCGGGCACGCCGGGGGTACGGTCGCACCGCGCGAGGCCGGGCTCACCGTCATCTACGCGGTCTACGTCACGCCGGCCTGGCGGGGCAGCGGCCTGCTCGGTGAGCTGATCGACGGGGTGGCCGCCTGGTCGCGGGCCTGCGGCCGACCGGAGCTGCTGCTGGAGGTGGTGGTCGGCAACGACCGCGCCTACCGGGCCTACCAACGCCTGGGCTTCGAGGACACCGGCGTACGAGTCCCCCACCCCACGATCCCAGCCCTGACCGAGCTACAGATGCGCCGCCAAGCCTGAAACCCTCCCAGGGCAAAACCACCGTGCTGTTTCCCCAAGGCCGGATGCGTAAGCGACAACCGTGCCCACGAAGGGTTTCCGGGGCAGCCCGACCCGCGCAGGGATCAAGCCTGACCGCCCGGAGCGGGTCGGGCTGCCCCGGAAACCCCAACCGCAACTACACCGGACGCCGAGACTGCACGATCCGGAACCGATTCGCCACGTACGCCCCGTCCGTCAGCGCCGAATTCGCCGCCGCGTTGGCGCCACTGCCGTGGAAGTCGGAGAAGGCCGCCGACTGGTTGACGAAGACCCCGCCGGTCAGGTTGCAGGACAGGTGCACCCCGACCTCGACGGCGACCGCCTCGGTGGCGTCCAGCACGGCCTCGTCGGTCGAGTAGACCCCGGCGGTCAGCGCGCCCTTCTCGCCGACGGTCCGGCGCAGCAGCTCCAGGCTGTGCGCGGTGGAGTCGGTCGCGATGGCGAACGAGATCGGCCCGAACCACTCCCGGCCGTACGTCTCCGCGTCACCCGCGGTCAGCTTCACGATCGTCGGGGTACGCACCACCGCGTCGGCGTACGCCGGGTGGGCCACGGTCCGGGACTCCAGCACCGCCTCGCCGACCTTGGTCACCTCGGCCAGCCGCTCCAGCACCCCGTCGTTGACGATGGCGCCGGTCAGCTCGACGCCCCGGGCCGGGTCGGCGGTCAGCTTGCCGACCGCCGCGGCGATGCCGCCGGCGACCTCGTCGAAGCTCTTGTGCCCCTGGTCGGTGTCGATGCCGCCGGCCGGGATGAGGATGTTCTGCGAGGTGGTGCACATCTGGCCGCTGTAGAGGGTCAGCGTGAAGCCGAGGTTGCGGCACATCCCGGCGAAGTCGTCGGTGGAGTCGATGACGACCGTGTTCAGGCCGGCCTTCTCGGTGTACACCGACGCCTGCCGGGCGTGCGTCTCCAGCCAGTCGCCGTACTCGGTGGAGCCGGTGAAGTCGACGATCTTCACGGACCGGTGCAGGGCCAGGTCGCTGGCGAGCTTCTCGCCGGGCGCCTCGGCGGCCAGCAGGACCAGGTTCGGGTCGAAGCCGGCCTCGGCGAGCACCTCCCGGGCGTACTTCACGGTGACAGCCAGCGGCAGCACCGCGCGCGGGTGCGGCTTGACGATCACCGGGTTGCCGGTGACCAGCGAGGCGAACAGCCCGGGGTACGAGTTCCAGGTCGGGAAGGTGTTGCAGCCGATCACCAGCGCCACACCACGGGGCACCACGTGGAACGTCTTGGTCATCCGCAGCGGGTCACCCTTGCCGGCGGCCTTCTCCCAGCCCGCCGTGCCCGGGTGCCGGGTCATCTCGGCGTACGCGTACGCCAGCGCCTCCAGCGCCCGGTCCAACGCGTGCGCTCCGCCGGCCTGGAAGGCCATCACGAACGCCTGGCCGCTGGTGAACTGCACCGCGTTGGCCAGTTCGAAGATGTGCTTGTGCAGGCGGTCGAGGATCTCCAGGCAGACCCCCACGCGGGCCTGCGGGCCGGCGTCGCGCCAGGCGGGCAGCGCGGCGGAGGCGGCGCTGATCAGGTCGTCGGTGCCGGCGTGCGGGTAGCGCACGGCCAGCTCAACTCCGAACGGGCTCGCCTCGGTGGCGATCCGCTCGCCGGTGCCCGGCTGGTCGAGGGGGAAGTCGCCACCGAGGTATGCCTCGAACGCGGCCTTGCCGTCGGCGGCGGCGGTCTCGCCGTACACCCGGGGGCTCGGGGACTCGGGATAGGCGGACCAGTAGCCCCGCTCCGTGATCGCGGTCAGCGCACGGTTGAGGGTGTCGGCGTGCCTGTCGTACAGGGGATGCGGGGTCTCCGTCATGCCCGCCATCATGCCTGAGTCCGGTCCGCGAGCAGTAGCGCGAATGCCCGACAGCGGTGCATGCCTGAGTCCGGTCCGCGAGCAGTAGCGCCGATTCCCGTCAGAGGGTGAGCTGCCAGTCGGTCCAGGCGTCCACCGGGCGGAAGCCGAGCTGCTCGTTGATCGCCACCATGTAGCTGTTGCTGGCCGCGTTGAAGGTGTCGATCACCCGTACCGCCGGCTCGTGGGTGAGCAGGTGGTGCAGGTTCTCCGCCTTGGCGATGAGGCCGAGCCGGTGCCCACGGTGAGCCGGGTCGACGATGGTGATCTGCTGGAACGCGTGCCAGTCGGCGGAGGCGCCCACGTCGAGCAGGGTCCAGGCGACCAGCCGGCCGGACGCCTCGTGTCGCATTGCGAGGTGGTAGCGCCGCCGGCCCTTGGCGTCCAGGGCGCGCTCGTTGCCGCGGATGCGCTCGGCGTCCACCTGCTCCGGCTCCCACTGCACGTCCCCCATGGGGGCGTCCATCAGCAGCCGGCCGTCCAGGTAGGCGATGTCCGCCACGTACTCCGGTGGGGTCGTCCCCTGCCAGCAGACCGACCGGTAGCCCTCGGCTCGCGGTCGGGCCTCGGCGAGCGCCGCCCGCAGCGCGACCCGATCGATCTCTGCGACGTCGAGCCGGCGACGCACCTCGGCGAGGGCGGGCCGGGCGCCGGTGGTCGCGGCGAACGAGTCGCCCGCCACGCTTCGAGCCGGCCCGCCGGGCAGCGCGGAGACGGCCATCCCGACGACCCGCTTGCGGCCGTGCTCGCGCAGCAGGCGCACCCCGTACTCGTGCAACGCCCGACCGACGCCCCGCCGCCGCAGCTCGGGATGCACCACAAGCTCGGCGGTGGCGTTGTCGGTGTTGTCCAGGTGCGGCAGGTCCAGTTGGAGGTAGCCGGCCGGTACGCCGTCCAGCCGGGCCAGCGCCCAGAGCGATCGTGCGCCGGGTGCCGGCGTGTGGAACATCGCGTCGAAGCGCCGCCGGCAGAAGGGCGGGAAGTCCGGCAGGTCGACGTCGTTGGCGGCGGCCCCGATCCGGTACGCCTCGTCGACCGCGGCCCGGTCGGCTCCATCGAACGACACGATCGTGATGCTCATGCCGATGAGCCTGCACCCCGCAAAAGCGATCGGGCCAGCGAATTAATTCGCTGGCCCGATCGGACGTGGTCGGGAGGGACACTCGCACAACGCCTCCGGCGTTGGGTCGCAAGAACTTCAAAATTCTCCGGCGAAATGCCCTCCCGCACGGAGCATCTTGCGCCGTCCGGTTCCTGCCGTCAAGTCCATAGCGGTGGGTTTTCCACACTCACAGCGAAAAGCCAGTTACCCGGCGGATCGGCCCGATCCCCCGACCGGGCGATCCGCCATCCCCCGCCAGGCCACCCCGCCACGTCCCGTCCCGGCCGAGGGGTCAGCCGAGGAGGCCGGCGTCCCGGGCGGCGCGCAGGGAGGGCTTGATGTGGTGGGTCGGGCCGACCTGACCCGCCACCGCATCGATGGTCTTCAGGCCCTCGCCGGTGTTGAAGACGACGGTCTCGGCCGTCGGGTCGAGCCGACCGGACTCGACCAGCTTGCGCAGCACCGCCACGGTGACCCCACCGGCGGTCTCGGCGAAGACACCGGCGGTGCGGGCCAGATCGCGGATGCCGGCGCGGATCTCGTCGTCGTCGGCGTACTCCATCCAGCCGCCGGTGCGGCGGACCGCCTCCAGGGCGTAGAGGCCGGCGGCCGGGTCGCCGATGTTGAGCGACTTGGCGATGCCGGTGGGCTTGACCGGGGTGATCGTGTCGGTGTCGGCGTGCAGCGCGGTCGCGATCGGGTTGCAGCCGGCGGACTGGGCGCCGAAGACCTTCCAGCCGCCGGCCGGGGCCTCGACCAGGCCGATCTCGACCAGCTCGGAGAACGCCTTGTCAATCTTGGTGAGCAGTTCGCCGCTGGCCATCGGGATGACCACCTGGGCGGGGATCCGCCAGCCGAGCTGCTCGGCCACCTCGTAGCCGAGGGTCTTGGAGCCCTCCGCGTAGTACGGCCGGACGTTGACGTTGACGAACGCGGTGTCCTCGAATTCGTCGGTCTCCACCAGTTCGCCACAGAGCCGGTTGACATCGTCGTACGAGCCGTCGATGGCGACCAGCTCGCCGCCGTAGACGGCGGTGGTGATGACCTTGCCCTGTTCCAGGTCGCTGGGGATGAAGACCACCGAGGGCACCCCGGCGCGGGCGCCGTGCGCGGCCACCGAGTTCGCCAGGTTGCCGGTCGAGGCGCAGGCGAACCGGGTGAAGCCGAGCGCCTTCGCGGCGGTGAGCGCCACCGAGACGACCCGGTCCTTGAACGAGTGGGTCGGGTTGGCGCTGTCGTCCTTGACCCAGAGCGGTGCGGTGATGCCCAGTTCGGCGGCGAGGTGCGGGGCCGCCACCAGCGGGGTGAGCCCCGGGTCGAGGGTGACCCGGGTGGCCGGGTCCTGGCCGGCGGGCAGCAGCGCGGCGTACCGCCAGATGTTCTTCGGGCCGGCCTCGATCTGTTCGCGGGTGACGGTGGCCAGGGCGGCGGTGTCGTAGTCGACCTCGAGGGGGCCGAAACACTCGTAGCAGGCGTGCTGGGCGGCGAGCGGGTAGCGGGCCGAACAGGCGCGACAGACCAGGGCGCGGGCGGGGCTGGCGGAGGTGTCGATGCCGGGGGCGGCGAGCGTCGACGTCATGTCGAGGAGTCCTCTCATCTTTCCCCGCATCGCACGGTGCGGCGGGGACGGAATTGGCACCTGCCCCGCGGGTCGCTCAGCGGTGAGCGCGCGGGGTGGTTGCCGGGGCGTCGTCGGGCCGTATCCCTCAGCCCCTCTGGATGAGGTATGCAGTTGTGCGGTCGAGTCTAGGGTCAGCGGGCGCTCACCGCCACCGGGTCGACCACCGCGACCGGGTCGGTGACCGCGACCGGTTGCGGCAGGGCCGATGACCGGTTCCGGGCCGCCCGTGGCCTGGTGGCGAGGTTCGCGGCGATCAGGGCGGCGATCGTGATCGCGGCGCCGACCAGCTCGATCGGGTCCGGCCGGTAGCCGCGGGCGATCTGCACGGCGAACGTGGTCACCGGGACCAGGTTCATGAACAGGGCCGCGTTGGCGGCGCCGAGCCGCTGCACACCGGTGTTCCAGGCCAGGACCGCGATCACGGCGCCCACCGCCGAGCACGGCGAGTAGTGGGTAGGCAGCGGAGGTGGACAAGCTCTACCCCGGCCTGCTGGACGCGGTCCTCAGACCTGGCCTGCCGGCCTGACGCGGCACCGGCCCCGGCTCGCCGGACCTGGGCGGTTGCTACTGCTGCCGTTGATGAACGGACGCGCCCCGCGCGGTCGGGGTGCGGGACCTGCCGGGCGGACGCTGTGGAGTTGATGCGGTCAACGAATCACCCGGCACGGTGGCGGCCGACCCGAGCGCGCCGCCGGAGCCGCCTCGTCGAGGCTCCGGCGACGCGCGGCACGGGTGCGGTCAGACGGACACCGGCGCAGGTTCGGCCACCGGTGCCGACGGGGCCTCGGCGCGACGCCGGACGAGCAGCGTGTCGAGCGCCCAGGCGCCCGGGCCGAGTGCCGCGATCAGCAGGAACGACCAGCAGAAGAGCGCCGCCAGTTCACCGCCGTTGCGCAGTGGCAGCAGGGCGTCCGGCTGATGGACGACGAAGTAGGCGTACGCCATCGAGCCGGATGCGACGAGGGCGGCGGGTCGGGTGAAGAGCCCGGCCAGGTGCCGAGCGGTACCGCCTTGCCGGTCATCGGGTTGCCGCCGAACAACCCGAAGACCGAGGAGAGGCCGTGCAACGCGAACAGCAGGCCGATCACGATGCGGAACAGGGACAGGGTCGGCCCGCCGAGCCGAGAGACGTTCATGGAGACCTCCATGGATAGTGATCGATACCTATCAATGGTGAGGCATGAAGACATCGAAGTTCACAAGTTCATTGCTGGTGGGAAAATCCCCGGTAGAAACATGGCCAGCGACTGCGTCCACGGCGACGGACGGACGCTCGACACCCACGCCCTCAGCCGCGCCTACGCATGAACCCGACCCGCGCGCCCCGCCGGGTCAGCGCTCCGCCGTGGGAGCGCTCCCGAGGCCGGCAATACCGCCTGTCGAGCGGCCCGTACAGCCTGTGGAGTTGCCCCAGGCATGGGGCGTCGGTCGACCCGCGACAGAGCTCCCGCGCTGCTACGCCACCTCGCTGACCGGCGTGGCGTTGTTCTTGATCGAGCGGAGGATCGAGACCAAACGATCGGCGTCGGGGTTGGAGAAGAGCGCTTCGGGACCACGCGGGGCAACACCGTTGAACGGGGACTCGTAGAGGCGTCCCGGCTCCATCACACCGTTCACGGTCAGGTCATTGACGATCAGGTTGATGAAGTCGAGCTGGGCGGCGTTGAGGGTCCGGTCGACAAGGAACTCGCTGAACGCGTCCCGGGCCGCCTCGCGGTCCAACCCGACCAGTGAACGGATGAACAGGCCGAGCCCTTCGGAGGATCGCCGTGCCTGGTCGATGTCCTGCTTGTCGCCGACGCCGCTCTCGCCGAGCATCCGTTCCAGCTCGGCGAGGTCGGTGCCGGAGAGTTGGCGGTTGCGGCGCAACTTCTGCACGGCCAGGTGATCCTCGTGGGTACGCAGGTAGACGCGCATCTTCGCGCGGAAGCGTTCCAGGTCGGTGCCGACGGTCACCCCACTGAACGGCACCTCGACCTCCTGGTCGATCTCGTCGGCGAAGTTGGTGAAGACGAGGGTGCGACGCGCCTTCGGCACCAGCCGGACCAGGTCGCGCATCCGGCGCCGAGCCAGCTCAAGCATGGGCAGCGTGACGTCCTGCCACCACTCGTCACCGGCCACCTCGTCGAGCAGTTGGGCCCGTTGCTGGATCATCGGGATGGTGGTCTGCTCCAGCAGCGCCGAGGCGATCTCCTGGACCTCGGTGCGGTGCCGGTTGAACCGACTGTCGGGCACCAGCAGGCCGAGCTGCATGCGCAGGATCAACAGGTCGAAGCGCTTGGCCTCCTCGCCGTCGTCGCGGACTTCGCTGGGCAGGCCGGCGAGGCTACCGACGAGCTGCACTGACGCTTCGGGCGACAGCCGGTGCCAGTTGGCGATGTCGATGTAGTACTCGACGAGGCGGCGCTGCGAGCGCACCACCACGTTGTCCAGGCGCATGCCCTGGATCCGTCCGTGCAGGTCCCGGGCGATGTCCCACCGCAGCCCGGCTTCGCTCTGCGTACCATCGGATGCGTCGCTGTCGACGGCGTCGGCGGGTCGACGCTGGTCGAGTTGGCTGACCAGCTCGACCTTGGCTTTGAAGATCCGTTCGGTGAGTGACGGGCTGAGCGAGCCCTCGGTGGTGGTCGGGTCCTGGCTGAAGTACTCAAAGTTGCCGCAAAAGTCGAATACGAAGAAGTCTTTCTTGTGGATCCCGGGGGCATACAGGTCAAGTCGGAGGCGGGTGCCTCGGCCGAGCATCTGGGCGAACTTCGTCTTGGACCGCACGATCTTGAAGAACACCAGGTTGACGACGTCGGGAACGTCGATGCCGGTGTCGAGCATGTCGACGGAGATGGCGATGTGCGGCTGCTTGGCGGGCAGCGAGAAGGTGTCGATCAGGCCCTGCGCGCGCTCCACCCGGTGGGTGATGATCCGGGCGAAGTCGCCGCGGTAGTGCGGATAGTTGGCGTCGAAGCGGTTGGCGATGAACTTCGCGTGCTCGTTGTTCTTCGCGAAGATGATCGTCTTGCCGATCCGGTCACCACCGGCCACCCGGTGACCCCGGGTCATCAGGTATTCGAGGACCTTGTCCACGGTGTCGGCGTTGAAGAACCACTTGTTGACCGCCTCGGCGCTCACCTCGTCGGGCACGTCGACGTCGTCGCCCCATTCCAGCGCGTCCCAGTCGTCCTTCTGCTGCTCGGTCAAATCGTCGTAACGCAGGCCGGAGCGCTGGATCCGCAGGTCGACCGCGACCACCCGGGGCGGCACCAGATATCCCTCGGCGACGGCCTCCTCCAGGGTGTACGCGTCGGTGGGGACGCCATCGACCAGGTCGAAGAGCCCGTAGGTGTTGCGGTCGACCTCGTCCTTTGGGGTGGCGGTCAGCCCGACAAGCAGCGCGTCGAAGTAGGAAAAGATCGTCCGGTACTTCTGGTAGACCGACCGGTGTGCCTCATCGATGACGATCAGGTCGAAGTAGCCCGGCCCGAAGCGGCGCAACTCGCCGTCGGTCTGGTTGATCAGCCCCAGCATGGTCGGGTACGTCGAGACGTAAACCCGGCCTTCGCCGACCTTGTCGGCGGTCAGGTTGACGGTGGTCACGTCAGGCAGGTGCGCGCCGAACGCGTTGGCGGCCTGGTTGACGAGGGCCACCCGGTCGGCGAGGAACAGCACCCGCTTGACCCAGTTGGCCCGCATCAGCAGCTCGACCAACGCGATGACGGTGCGGGTCTTGCCCGCCCCGGTGGCCATCACCACCAGCGCCTTACGCTGCCAGTCCACCTCGAACGCCTCGGAGATCAACCGGATGGCCCGCTGCTGGTAGTGCCGTTCGACGATGCGGCCGTCGATGGTCAGCTCGGCGAGCCGCCGCCGGGTGGTGCGTCGCTGCACGAGCAGGTGAAGCTCATCGCGGGTGTAGAAGCCCTGCACCGGCCGGGGCGGATAGCAGGCGTCGTCCCACAGCCAGGTCTCGTAGCCGTTGGTGTAGAAGATGACCGGCCGCTGCCCGTACGCCGCTTCGAGCGCGTCGGCGTAGTTCTTGGCCTGCTGCTGACCGGTCAGCGGGTCACGGCGGGTGCGCTTCGCCTCGATCAGGGCGAGCGGCTTGTCGTCGTCCCCCCACAGCACGTAGTCGACCCGCCCGTTGCCCGAGCCGTGCGGCAGGCCGGTGACCGGAAACTCCCGATCCCGCGCCTGGTCGAGCCGCCAACCCGCCTCGGCGAGCAGCACATCGATGTAGCGGTCGCGGGTCTCCTGCTCGTCGTAGTCGTGCCCGTCCGGCCGAGCCGCGTTCGCGGCCTTGGCCGCCGCGATCTGCGCCCGTAGGGCGGCGACCTGCGCGTCCAGGTCTGCGTTACTCTCCTCGGCCCTCGCCAGGGCCGCGTCCCGCGCCGCGAGCCGCGCATCCAGCGCCGCGACCTCCGCGCGGCTCTGCTGCCGCACGCCGGTCGCGGTGGGGACCAACGCCGGGTCGAAGGCAAGAGCATCCGGGGGTACGTTGGCAGTGACCCGGGTGTAACGACGAGCGAGCCAGTAGGTCAGGTGGAACAGCTCGCGGACGACCTGCTCGCCGTCTGGCTTGGGCACCTGGCCCTTGTCGTGCACCGCCGCATTGCCCTTGATGCGAATGATCTGCATCTTGGCGATCAAGGTCGCCCCGGCCAGGTTCCTCATCGTCGGCTCGCTGATCAGGCCGATGAGCCGAGTGTCGTTCGGCTTCCGCAATGTCTGATCGGCACGATAGAGCCACTTCACCGCGAGTTCCAGGCACCGGCGGGCATAGAAGCAGGCGGTACGGGGATTGACCACCGCATTCAGCTCCGCCTGCTCGGCCTCGGCGAAGAGGTCAGGCCACTCGGCGCGCAGGAACACGAAGTTACTCATCGACGAAGATCCCCCCGGTACGTGGACAGCCCTCGATCATCACACATCAAAGCTCCCCGCGAAAGGCTTTATCCTGCAGCGATGCGAAGAGAGCATCCAGCTCGGCGAGGTGCGCCCGATGCAAGGCCTTAAGTCGGCTGGCAGCGGCGGCTTGAACCCCGAATTTACGCAGTAGATTGGATGGCGGGACAAGGACCCGAGTCGCCGCAATCTGCTTGATGTTCAAGGTCGGCTGACTTACTGTCCGCAACTCGCGCACAAAGTAGTCTTGCACGTCCTCTGGTACGTATTCAGCTTGAGGTAGCCGTGTGAGGTAGCCACGGCCCGGTGGTGAACAGCTGTTTGAGCACGTCGAGGGCGTCCATGCCGTGCTTGGT
>NZ_JBFAHZ010000010.1:0-190112 GCF_040654415.1 Micromonospora sp. NPDC050695 | reverse complement strand
CGGACCAGATCAACAGCGTCCCTACGGAACTGCTCGGGGTACTTCGATGGACGTGGCACCAGGCCATCCTTCCCCAGACCACTGTCTGGGCTCAGGGTGTCCGGTCCGCAGGGGGAACCTCACGTCGGGTACTGCCCGATGCGCCGGTCGGTGTTGTCGTCGCCGCACCAGTCTCCGCTGGCACCGCCGTTACGGCTGGTGTCGATGACCTGGCGCTTGCCCGTGATGCCCATGCCGTTGAGGGCGGAGATGACCGAGCGGCCGAAGTTCGCCTCGTTCGAGGTGGAGTTGTAGTTCGACACGTTGGTGAAGAAGCCGTCGGCGTACTGCACCCCGGCCGCCCGGAGCCGGTTGGCCGTCTCACCCGCGCTGTTCCAGGTGGAGTGGCCGCCGTCGAGGTACACCTTGGCGTTGGGGTTGCCCGACTTGATGGTCCGGGTGGCCGTCGTGATCGCCTGGTTGCGCGCGTTGAGCTCGCTGCCGCTCAGGCACGTCTGCAGGGCGAGCGAGTCGGTTTCCAGGATGATGATGACGGTCTGGTTGCCGAGCCCTCTGGCGAAGTTGGACACCCACGTCTGGTACTGGTTGAGGTCCGGTGCCCCACCGGCGCTGGCCCCGCCGCAGTCCCGGTTGGTGATCTCGTACACCGCCAGCACCGGGATCTGTTGCGCCGCGTTGGCGGCGCCGATGACCTCGGAGACCTCGGACTGCACGGTCGACGGGTTGAAGTTGGCGAACCAGCGGGCCTGCGGCTGACTCGCGATCTTGTCGCGGATGACGGCGGTACGCGAGTCGCCGGGGTTGGCGGCGACCCAGCGGACGACCGCCGAACTCGGGTCGCGATACAGCGATCCGGACAGCGTGCCGGCGGAGGCGCTGCCGACGGTGAGGCAGACGCCGACGAGGGTGGCGCCCGCGACGGCCGCCAGGCTGGCTGCCACCGATCTGCGGCGGAGCGAGGAGAGGCTAGCCACGACGTGTTACCTCCAGATGACATTGATGTATCGACATTGATGGGAGCGTTCCCATGGACGGTAGCGGAGGCTTGCGTCGCTGCCAAGATGTAGAGACTTGTCGATGAGTGCAACGGCCGGGATTCAGCCGGACCACCGGCGGCACTCGTCCGGTATCGGCTCAATGATCCGCAAAGCGTGGTACCAATACCCGGAAGACGGACGATGCCGGCAGAAACGGACGGTCCATGTCGACAAGGGCGGCAGCGCTGCTCCGTAAGCCAGGGCAACCGCAGCGGCCGAGCCTGCTGGAACTCTTCTTCGACCTGGTCTTCATCTTCGCCCTCAACCGGGTCTCCCAGCGGCTGGTCGAGGATCTCACCGAAGGGCGGATGGTCCTCACCGAAACGGGCGAGAGCCTGCTGTTACTGCTCGCCTTCCTGGTGCTCTGGTTCGTCACGGCGTGGGTCACCGACATCTACGATCCGCAGCGGCCACAACTCCAGTTGCTGGTGTACGCGGCGATGCTCGGCGCCCTGATGATGGCGGTCGCGGTGCCGCGGGCGTTCGGCGACGGGAGCCTGGTCTTCGCCGGCGCGTACGTTGCGGTCCACCTCGTCCGCGGCTCCGTCCTCGTGCCGGTGCTGCGTGGCCACCGGGCTCAGCGGAGGGCGGCCGGGGTGCTCCTCTGGTTCAGCGTGTCGGCCGTGCCGTGGATCGCCGGCGCGATCCTGCCGGATCCGGCCCGCGGGCCGCTGTGGGCGCTCGCCATCGCCATCGACGGCACGGCACTGCTGCTGTTCTACCCCGCCCCCTGGACCCTGCCCACCCCCGGCCAGTGGCCCGTCCTGGCCGAGTACCTGTCCGAGCGTTACCGACAGTTCTTCATCATCGCTCTCGGTGAGCTGATCCTGGCGACCGGCTCGGCCTACAGCGACGCGTCCTTTCGTAGCGGTGGAGCCGCGGCGGCGCTCTCGGTCTCGTTCATCACCACCGTGCTGCTGTTCCGGGTCTACCTCTTCAAGGCGGGCCAACTGCTGCCCGAGGCGATCAACGCGTCCTCCGACCCCGCCCGCCTCGTCCGGGAGGCGTTCCTCGCGCACGTCCTCATGGTGGCCGGCATCGTGGCCGTCGCCGTCGGGTACGAACTGGTGATCAAACATCCGTGGGGGCGGACCGAGGCGGCCTGGGTTCTCGTCATCCTCGGCGGGCCGATCCTGTTCCTGGTCGGACGTGCGCTGGCCGAATACGCCGTGTTCGCCCGCGTGTCCCGCTCCCGGCTGATCGGGGCGCTGGCGCTCGTCGCCGCCGCGCCGGCGATGACCCATCTGCCACCGCTGGCCGTGGCCGGCACCGCCGTACTCGTCCTCGCGTGCATCGCCACCTCCGACACGTTGCGTGCCAAGGGCAAGCCCCCGAGCGCCCGTCCCCACCCCGCTTCAGACACTGACCAGCCGCTCCCCGGGCCACCTGTGGGCCCGGAGCCCTCTGGCTCCGGGCCCGGTCAGCCCTGCTCAGGGGCTGGTGCAGGTGATGGCGCCGGGTGCGGTGGCACCGTTACCGGTGGCGGTGTATCCGAACGTGGTCGAGGCGTTCGGGCCGACCGTGCCGTTGTACGCGGCGTTCCGGACGGTGACGCTGCCGGTGGTGCCCGTGTTGGTGCCGTTCCACAGGCTGCTGATGGCCTGACCACTGGCCAGGGTCAGACCCACGGTCCAGCCGTTCAGTGTCGTGGTGGTGGTGTTGGCGACGGTCACCTCGGCCTGGAAGCCGCCGGGCCAGGTGTTGAGCGTCCGGTAGGTGGCGGCGCAGGTGCCCGGCTCGCCGGTGGGCGGCGGGGTGGTCGGGGGCGGCGTGGTCGGGGGCGGGGTGGTGGGCGGCGGGGTCGTCGGGGGCGTGGTCGACTCGAACTGGCTGAAGAACCTCCAGATCTCGCCCGACGTCCACGTCCGGGAGTCGTTGGGGCTGCCGGACCCGTCGACCGGGCTGGGGGTGTGATCCCCGTCGAACGCCGCCCACTGGACCGGGTAACCGGCCCGGCATCCCGAGTAGGTGGTGGTGATGTGGGTGAGGCTGCCGCGGCTCGGTTCGCGTGGGCTCTGCGCGGTGCAGCCGTTGTTCCGGACGAACGTGTCGCGCAGTTGCCGACCCTGCGAGATGTTCAGGACGCTGTCGTAGATGCCGTGGATGCCGAAGTAGGCCACGGGCTGGGTGCCGCCGTTGCAACCGCTGAGGTTGGCGCCGGACAGGACGGTGACCGCGCGGATGACGTCGGGCCGGGCGCAGGCCACCGCGTAGCTCATGGCCCCGCCGTAGCTCCAACCCAGGGCGAAGCGCTGGCTCGTGTCGACGCACAGGTCGTTCTCGATCTGGCGGGAGATGTCGTCGAAGAGGGTCAGGTCCCGACCGTTGGTGTTGGCCCAGCCGGCGTTGAGGCCCTGCGGCGCGACGAAGATCGTGCTGTTGTTCGACAGTGGCTGAAGCCCGTAGTAGCCGGCTGAGGTGACGTTGTTGGCCGAGCCGTTCAACCAGTGGAAGCCGAAGATCAGCCGGTAGGGGCGGTTGCGGTCGTACCCGTCCGGGATCCGCAGGTTGTAGGTACGGCTCTGTCCGCTGCTCTGGATCGTGCGCGTCCCGCTGGTCAGCGTGGGGGCCTTGCCGCAGCCGGCGGTCGCCGCGAGGGTGCCGTTCGTCGCCACCTCCGCCGCGTGCAGGCCGCCGCTCAGTGCGCCGCCGGCGGTGGCCGCGAGGAGCACCGCCGCGGCCGCGATGGAGGTGAGGAGATGTCTACGTTTCGCCATTGCGTGACTCCTTGCGAAGGGGCGTCAGGTGCCGGTGGTGGGTGCGATGCCGGTCGCCCGCGATCCACCTGGCGCCAGGAGTCGAGCCGGGCCGAGGGCTGCCTGCGGCGGGGCTTCGGAAGCTGGACATGCGGCCGGGGCGACGTCGTCCGGCGACCTGCTGGGGTCGCCGGGCATCGACGGTGTGGCCCGGACCGAGTCACCGACCGGGTGGGCGGCGGGAGGGTGGAAACCCCCTCGGCGCGTCCACGCCGGCTGGTTGAGGTGACCGGGAGCGTGCCCTTCGCTCCCCGGGAGAAAACATAGCATGTTATCGATAACAAGCGATGTCTCGGGGCGGGGTTCAGGACGGTGGCGACCCCGCCGCCCACCCGGCTGCCACCTCGTCCGGATCGCCGATGCGGAACAGGGGAGGTTCGTGCAGCAGGAAGTCGCGGTGGCTGATGTTCCAGGCGTACGCGCCGGCCATGGCGAAGGCCAGCACGTCACCCACGCCGATCGGCCCGGCGGTGGCCGACCGGGACAGCACGTCCTTCGGAGTGCAGAGCTGCCCGACCACGGTGACCGGCCCGCCGTCGGTGCGCGGGCCGTCGGCACCGCTGCGCCGGTACGCCCGGAACGGCTGCGCGTGCCCCTTGGCCGCCGGCGTGCGCAGGTGGTGGGTGCCGCCGGCCACCACCACGAACCACTCGCCGTAGGAACGCTTCACGTCGATGACCTCGGTGAGGTACGCCCCGCAGTAGGCGGTGACCGACCGCCCCGGCTCGATGCGCAGCCGCAGACCCGGGTACGCGTCGGCGACGCCCGCCAGCGCTCGGCCGTAGCCGGCCCAGTCGAATCGCCCCGCCGGATCGGTGTAGTCGACGGCCATGCCCCCGCCGACGTCGACCTCGGCGGCGGCGACGTCGGCGACCGCCCAGCGGACCACGGCGGCGGCGACCGCCCCGGCGAGTGGGGCGTCCAGCCCGCTGGCCAGGTGCGCGTGGACACCGCGTACCTCGATGCCGGCGGGCGGGCGGCGGGCACACTCGACCGCGTCGGCCGGGTCCATGCCGAACGGGCTGGGGCCGCCACCCATGACCAGGCTCGCGCCGGGCGCGTCGACCGGCAGGTTCACGCGCAGCAGCACCTGGGCCGTCCGGCCCGTGGCGGTGGCCAGCGCGCCGAGCCGCCGCAGCTCGGCCGGTGACTCGACGTGGATGCGGCGCGCCCCGGCGGCGAGGGCGGCGGCGAGGTCCTCGTCGGTCTTGCCCGGACCGGCGTACGCGGCCGGCGCCCGGCCCGGCAGCACCTCGGCCAGCCGGCGCAGCTCGCCACGGCTGGCGGCCTCGAACCCGTCGACGACTCCGGCGAGGGTCCGCAGCACGCCCGGATCCGGGTTGGCCTTGACCGCGTAGAGCAGCTCGACCCGCCGGGGCAGCGCGTCCCTGATCGACCGGGCGTGCGTGGCCAAGGCGTCGAGGTCGTGGACGTAGAGCGGTCGGGTCACCGTGGCCCGGCCAACGGGTTGGGCACCGACACGAAGGGCGCGGCGCGATCGGCGTCGCGGCGCCACCGGACCAGCAGGTTCGCCTTCGCCACCAGCGGCTCCCCGTCCAGCAGCGCCCGCAGTTCGGGAGGGTCGTCGAGGTCGGCGGCCACCGCCGCGACGACGGCGCGCAACTCCCGCCACAGCCGCCGTTCGATCCCCGGCCACGCGTCGGCGAGCGCACCGCACAGACCGGCCAGGTGGTTGACGAAGAGGCAGTACACGACCCTGCGCCGGGCGGACCGCGCGTCGTAGCCGACCTGCGGTGGGACGCCGTCCGGCCAGCTGGTCCAGCGGCCGGTGTCGAGTTTGACGCCCTCCAGGTCGCGCAGCAGCATCCGGACCGGCCGTCGCGCGGAGTCGAGCACCACCACGACGTTCTGCAGGTGCGCCTCGTGCACCACGCCGTGACCGAGCCAGCAGTGCAGGACGGCCGGCACCAGCAGTTCCACGTACTCCCGCCACCAGGTGACCGGGTCCGGCACCGCCAGCGGTGCGGCGGCCAGTGCCGCCGCCAGGATCGGGGTGTCCCCCGGTCGCAGATGTGGGCGCAGGCCGGTGCGCAGGATCGTCCCGTACGCCTCGTCCGCCCCGGCGACGTCGACCGTCCGGTAGGCGGGCTCGGCGAGCAGCCCGACCCCGTCCGGCATCGGCACCCGGGCCAACAGGTCGGTCAGGGCCACCGCCCCGGTGAGTTCGTAGCGGGCGTTCTTGCGCAGACAGTTGGTGATCCGTACGTGCAGGCTGGTCTTGACGAACAGGTCCGCGTCCGGCGCGTAGACGGTGCGGACGCTCGCCGTCGGCCGGACTTCAACACCGCCCTCCCCCAGGTCACGCAATCCCGGGTAGGCCGGTGGGATCAGCGACAGCTGCCACGGATGCACCGGCAGCACCCGGTGCCCGGCCGGGGACGGCGGCGGGTCGAGGGCGGCGACGAGCGCATCGAACGGTCCGTCGCCCGCGACGAGATCATCCGGTACGGCGAGCCAGCGCAGCCGGAACGCGGTGCGCAGTTCCGGCGCGTACCCCTGCCAGCGGTCCGGATCACCACTGCGCCACTTGGGCGCGGGGTGGTGCGGGTGACCGTGGACCAGCGACTGTTCGGAGTCGACGTACGCGTCGATGGCGGCGTCGCCGGTGGGGGTGGGATCCCACGCCGGCCGATCGGCCAGCAGCCGGGCCACGGTGTCGCGGCTGGCCCGGACCTGGCCGACGAACTCGTCGTTGGCCAGGCCGGTACGCGCGGTCAGTTCCGCCGCGGCCAGGCCGGCCAGTGCGTCCGCGTCGACGTCCTCCCACCGGTTGCCGTCGGTCATCCGCTGCACCGGGCCGTCGTAGCGGTGCGCGCCGAGTGGCGAGATTCGCGTGACGGCGCACCGCAACGAGACGTCGAGGTGCCGCAGCAGCAGGTGCGCGCAACCGTCGAGCACGGTCGTGTCGCCGGCGGGGAGGCCGACCTCGCGGACCAGGCAGCCGTAGACGGCGTGGGCGGCGGACAGGTCGGCGAGCTGGCGGGTGTCGACGCCCGGCCGGGAGCGCAGCCGTGCGCTCGTCATGGTGTCTCCCGGAGGTAGTTCGGGCCGGTGCGCAGGTAGTACTTGTTGATGTCGGTGCAGCCCAACCGCTGCTTGGGCAGCAGGGTGCCGGCGGTGAGCATCGCCTTGACGGGTAGTCGAGCGGCCCGCAGGACCCGCTCGGTGAAGGAACGCACCTGCGGCCCGTCGCCCCAGCGGTCCCGGGCGGCGGCCAGTCGGGGTGCCAGCGCCTCGGCCGGCGCGGGTACGGGCAGGCCCCGCGCGGCCAGCGCGATCAGGGGTGCCGCCGCGGCGAGGTGCAGCGTGATGGTGATGAACACGTCGGCCAGTTCCCGCGGATCGCGCGCCCACATCCGCTCGTCGGCCAGCGGAAGCCCGGCCGGCCCGTGGTGGCGGGGGTCGAGGCGCGCGCCGTCGTTGTCCTTGTAGAGCAGGCCGACCGTCTCGTCGGGGCGGATCAGCAGGTGGATGTTCTGTGGATGCGCTTCGAGGGCCACGCCGTGACGGAGCCAGAGGAAGACGTGCCAGTCGAGCAGCAGGTCCAGATAGGACTCCAGCAGCGCCTCGGGCCGGCCCGAGCTGACGCGTTCGAGGACGGTGCCGGCGACCGGATCGGGTGCGGCGAGGGCCGCGACCGGCACCACCTGGACCTCGTCGAGGTCCCGGGGGAACCGCCGCAGCAGGAAGCCGCGCCGCTCGTCGCCGTCGACGTGGGCGTGGGTGCTCTCGTCGGCGTGCCGGATCCGGCCGGTGAACGCCGGCTCCCCGTCGGCGATCCGGTCGAGCAGCCCGGCGACGGCCGCGCCGTCGGCGAGTGAGCCCGGGTCCAGCGTCCGCCGGTTGCGGGCGCCGAGACTGGCGGTGGGCAGCGGCAGCTTCAGATGCAGGTACGGGTCCTCATCGAGCGCCACCGTCCGCATCGACAGGGTGGGCCGTACGGAGATCGCCGGCAGCGCGACCGCCGGTAGCGCGTCGCGTACCGCGGTCAGCGGATGCGCCGGCATCAGCACCTGATCCGGACGCGGCGCGGGCGGCCACCACGGCGGGAGGACGCCGGCCAGTCGCACCTCCTCGGCGGGTGCCGCGTACCAGCGCAGCGTGAAGCGCGGGGCGTGCTCCGGGGCGTACCGGAGCAGGTCGTCGTCGGTCAGGCCGTGCCGGCAGCGGTCGGTGGGGTAGACCGGGTGGCCGTGGTGGGCGGCGAGCACGTCGTCCAGGAGCGCCCCCGGCATGCCGGTACGGGTCGTGCGGCGTTCGACGGCCACCGTGGCGAACACCTGTGACCGGGCGGCGGCGGCGAGGCGGCGGGCGCGCAGGTCGGCGCGACATTCCGCGCCGAAGTCCCGCCAGCCCGCCTCGGCCTCGACGTCGTCGTGCGGAGCGAGCAGCGTCAGCAACCCGTCCACGGTGTCGGTCCGGTGGGTGCCCGTCCCGTCGACGACGTACACCGTCGGCGCGGCGCTGCGCAGGGCCTGCTGGAAGCCGTCCGCCCGCACCGGGATGCGCACCAGGCCAGCGCCGTGCGACACCTCCCACCAACCCGACCCGGCCGCCCGGCCACGGCTGGTCAGGCCGAGGTGATCCTCGCGCAGCAGGGCGTCCAGCACCCGCGCGAACACCTTCCGCTCACAGTCGTCGTTCACTCGGCAATCGTCCACTGGAGATCGTGGCGGAAGTCGGTCAGGGACGCCCGAACGCTGACCCGGTCCGGACCGATCCCGTGCAGGACGGCGAGATAGTCCCGGTTCGTGCCGGTGTGGTCGGCGACCCGGCCCACCTCGCGCAGCGGCCGGCAGCCCAGCCGGACGTCACCGTGCATCAGGTCGATCGCGCCGGGTGCGACGGCGAGCCGGCCCGGCCGGTCCGCGCAGACGTATTCGACCCGTGCGTACCCGTCGACGGTGGCCGGCAGGTCGAGGGTGGCCAGCGGCTCACCGAGGTGCAGCCGGATGACGTACTCGAACAGCGGCACACCGAGCAGGTCGGCGAGGATCAGGTCCATCCGGTCACCGATGAGGCGGTAGTTCACCTCGATCAGCCGGACCCGGCCGTCGGAGACGACGTACTCGGTGTGGCAGGCGCCGAAGCCGACACCGAGCGCGTCGAGCCGGGCTCGCAGGTGGGCCTCGGCCTGCTCCGCCGGGGGCGACCAGTCGAGGCTCTCCTCGGTGAAGGTCGGCGGCGGGCCCAGGGCGGTGCGCCACCCGCCGAGGGAGGCCAGTGCCGTGCCGTCGCCGAGGGTGTCGAAGGTCCGCAGTTCGCCGGTCAGGTACTCCTCGACCACGAGCGCCACGTCCGGCCGGCGGCTGCGGATCTCGGTGACCCGGGCGGCCAGTTCCCGGTCGTCGGCCACCAGGTAGGCATCCTCGCTGGCCACCCCCGAACGGGGTTTGAGCACCGCCGGGAACATGCCTTCTCCGACGGTGGGTGGGGCACCCGGGTCGAGGGCGACGGTGCGTACCCGATCGAGCCCGGCCGCCGCGACCACCCGGCGGGCCTCGACCTTGTCCTTGCAGATGCGGGCGGCGTCCGGGTCTTTGCCGGGCAGCCCCAGCTTGCGTGCGGCGACCGCGGTGGCCTCCTGGAGGTGGTCGCTGTTGGACAGCAACGCCGCCGGCCGCTCCGCTGTCGTCGCCGCGACCACCGCCGCCGCCTCCCGGACCGCGCACCGCACCACCGACGCCGTGCAGGACGGCCACTCGCCGGGCCGGTCGGTCAGCACGGTGACCGGCAGCCCGAGCGACGCCGCCGCCGGGAGGAAGCCGTCCAGGACGGCGTCGGTGGGGTTGAGCGCGGTGATGTACAGCCGCATTAGGGCAGCCTACCCTTATTGAGTTGATACGGAACGATCTGCCCGGTGCAACAATCCGGCGGCCACCAGCCCGCCGAGCAGGACCGCCGCCGCACCCACCAACTGCCCGGTCTCCAGCGCCGAGGCGAACGCGGCGGTGACGGCCTCCCGCTCCGGCCCCACCCGCGAGGCGGCGAGGGCCGCGGGGAACGAGCCGGCACCGGCCAGCGCGGCCGGCAACAGCGCGGCGAACCGGGCGTTCAGCACGGCGCCCAGCCCGCCCGTGCGGCGATCAACTGTCCACTGGTCGAGGCGAGCCCGGCGGCCAGCGAGCCGACCCCGAACAGCACGAGCCCGGTGAGCAGCATGCGGCGACGCCCGTACCGGTCGGCCGCGCTGCCGGCGGTGAGCAGCAGCCCGGACAGCACCAGCGCGTACGCGTTGATCATCCATTGCACGTCGGCGGTGCTGGCGTTCAACTCGGTGGTGAGCACCGGCACCGCCACGGTCAGCACGGTGTTGTCCAGCACCACGACGAGTTGGGCGAGGCACAGCACGGCCAGGATCAGCCAGCGGTGCGGCAGCCGCGCCGCCGCCGTGTCGGCGGCGACCGATCGAACTGTGGTCACGCGGCTGCCTTCACGCCGTCCGTCGACGGGTGTTCGGTGGCCGGCCCGTCGGCGGGGTCGGGGATGCGCGGGAACCGCCGCTGGTGGGCGAGCCCGAGGACCACCCCGGCGGCCACCAGGACGATGGCGGCGACCGCGACCGAGGGGTAGCCGACCCGGTCGGCGGCTGCCAGACCGACGGACGCGGCCACGAACGAGCAGATCAGCCCGAACGAGGACAGGACGGTGAAGTCGGTGCCGCCGGTGCCGGGCCGGGAGTAGTCCATGTTGACCGTGTAGAGCACGACGTTGGCGACGGTGTAGGCCACCATGAAACAGCAGAGCGCGACGACCGTCGCACCCAGCGGTGCGCGTCCGCTCATCAACGGCAGCAGCAGCAACGTCGACACCGCGAGGGCCGCGCCGCCGACCACGAGCACACCGCCGCGCCCGAACCGCCCGATGCCCAGCCCCGCCACCAGACCGGCCACGATGGCCGGTGCGCTGGTCACCACGCCGGTGACCACACCGATCCGGCCCAGGGACCAACCGGCGTCGACCAGGGCCGGGGTGACCAACGCGTACGCCATCCCGGCACCCACGTAGACCAGCGGCACCACACCGAAGGTCCACCAGCGGCAGCCCGGCTGGCCGAACACCGACAGCAGCGCCCGGTACGCCACACCGACCCGGGCGACCCGGTCGGTGCGGACCGGTTCCCGGAACCGCCACACCACCAGCAGGCCTACCGCCGTCAGCACGGCCAGCAGCCCGATCGCCGACGCCCAGCCGAACCGGTCGTAGACCAGGACGCACGCACCGCCGCCGAGCAGGTTGCCGAGGTAGCTCGCGGCTACCTGGATCCCGTTGCCGGTCCCCCGCGTCGACTCGCTGAGCAGCCGGACGGCGACCGCGTCCACCGCGATGTCCTGGGTGGCGGAGAAGAAGACGTACGCGGCACAGATGGCGATGACCGGGCCCAGCGCGTCGGCCGGGCGGGAGAACGGCAGCAACGCCAGCAGCGCGAGCACCAGGGCGCCCTGGAGCACGAGCAGCCAGGACCGGTAGTGGCCTCGGTGCCGGGAGCCGTACCGGTCGAGGATCGGCGCCCAGAGGAACTTGATGGGCCAGATCAGGCCGACGACCTGGAGCAACGCCAGGGTGTCCAGCGAGGTGCCGCCGTCGCGCAGGATGGCGGTCAACCCGACGGTGATGAACCCGATGCCGAGGTACTGGGTGACGTAGAGCGCGGTCAGGGTGCCGAGCCGGTCCCTCATGCCGCTCTCCAGTACCCCAGGGAGGTCAGCCGGTCCTTGTCGACACCGAGCGTCCGCCGGATGTGCGTGGTGATGCCGCGGGTGCTGGCCGCCTCGCACGCCACCCAGTAGTGGGCCGCGTCGGTGGCCGGCAGCGCGGCGCAGACCGTGTCGACGAGGTGTCGACCGTCGTCGCGCCGGGGCACCCAGGTGACCTCGTGGTGCTCCCGGGCGCGTGGCGTGAGCGCCTTATCGCCCTCGTGGGCGTACTCCAGCCAGACCGTCGCGGGGATGTCGGTGCCGGCGTCGAGCAGGCTGTTCACCGCGGGCAGCGACGCCGCGTCGCCGATGAGGTAGAGGTGGCCGGGCGCGGGATCGGGCAGGTCGAACGCGCTGCCCTGGACGGTCGCGCCGATGGTGTCGCCGACCTGCGCGGTGGTGGCCCAGCGGGCGGCGCAGCCGTCGTGGATGGCGAATTCGAGGCTGAACCGGCCGGTCGCCGGGTCGGGATCCACCAGGGTGTACGCCCGCTGGTGCGCCCGGCCGTCGTTGTCGAACCACAGCCGGATCCACATCGTGGGGTGGACCCCGCACGCCTCCAGCAGGCCGCCGCCGTCGACGAGCAGCCGCTGGTAGTGCCCCTCGACCGACTCGGTGCCCAGCACGGTCAACCGAAAGTCCCGGCCGCCCATGGCCTTGAGGACCAGGGCCTCCCAGTTCCGTTTCACGCACCCCTCCAGGTAAGGTCAGCCTTCGTTAGGGGAGGGTAACCTAAGTTGAGCGCTCCGCGGAACATGCGTACCCCTCTCGTTGCGACCCCCGCCGCGGCCCCGCGCCGCCACCTCGGAGCAAAGGACAGCGCCCGATGACGTACCTGGAGAAGATCGACGGCCTCGGGGACCTGTCACTGGTGACCGTGGACTCCGACCGGCACGCCGCGCTCCTGCACCGCTGGGTCACCCGACCCCGCAACGCCTTCTGGGGAATGGGGTCGCACACGCTGGACGAGGTGCGGGAGATCTACGCCTTCGTCGACAGCCTGCCCACGCACCACGCGTACCTGATCATGGTCGACGCCGAGCCGGTCGGCCTGTTCCAGACCTATCAGCCCGAGGCGGACCCGGTCGGCGAGCGCTATCCGGTCCAACCCGGCGACGTCGGCATGCACCTGCTGCTCAGCCCCGACCGGCGACTCGCCCGCGGGCTCACCAACGCCGTCGGCCCCGCCCTCGCGCGCTTCCTGTTCCGCGACCCGGCCGCCCAGCGGATCGTCGTCGAGCCCGACGTCCGCAACCATCTCGCGCTGCGCCGACTGGAGATCGAGGGCTTCACCTTCGACTCGGAGATCGACATGCCGGACAAGCGTGCCCAGCTGGCGTTCCTCACCCGCGCCCGGTTCGAGGCGGACCACCCGACGCCGGCCTGACCGGCGGCCCGTCAACGGTTGGCGTTCCAGAAGCCGACGAGGGTCGCGGTCCACCACCCGACCTGGGAGATGGAGGCCGCCGCGACGCCGGGCAGCAGGGCGGCCCGGGGCGCAACGCCGTCCATCTCGGCGAGTCGGTCCCGGACCCGGCCGAGGAACAACCCGTTGACCCCGACCGCCAGCACCGCGAGCAGCTTGACCCAGACCAGCCCGGACGACGTGTCCGGCCCCAGGGCGGCGCCGCTGACCACCAGGCCCAGCAGGCCCAGCCAGATGAGCGGATGCGCACCGTGCGCCGCGGTGAGCACGGTGCCCAGCGGCTCACGGCGCAGCAGCCACCGCAGGCTGAACCAGTCGACGGTCAGCACCGCGCCGAAACCCACCACCAGGCAGCTCAGGTGGCAGAAGAGCGCCGCCATCCGCCAACCCGGGGACAGGGTGAGGTGCGGCGCGACCAGGATCGCCGCCAGCCAGCCGAGGGTCATCGCCAGGATCGCGCCACCGACGGCGGTGCCACCGGCCGCACGGCGGTGACCGCCACGCCAGCGGGCCGGCGGCGCGGCGCCCACGACGGGCGGTGACCCGACCCGGGTACGGTGCGTCGCCGTGCGCCCGGCAGGGCGCGCCGGGGCCGGCATGGCGGCACGGTGCGCGGGCAACGAGGCCCGTACCGGGCGGACAGCGGGGTGCAGATCAGACGTCCGCACCGACCGGCCCCCCGCGCGTCGTCATGTCCCCTCCGCGAGAGCACTCAGCTCGGCGGCCCGCGCCTGCTGGATCCGGCCCGCGAGCGCCTTCAACTCCGGGCTGCCCCCGGCGCTCTGCTCACCCCGGCACAGCACCATGGTCTGTTCGAGGTGCGCGCGCAGCAGGGCGACCGCCCGGGGCCACACCTCCGCGTCGGGCACGCCGCGCAGCTCGGCGAGGTGCGCGTCGGTCACCATCCCCGGCATCTGGTGCCCTTCGTGGACGTTCTGCTCCGGCACGTTGCCGGCGGCGAGCAGCCCACGCAGCTCCCGCAGCTCGCTTTCGTGCGCGGCCCGGACCGCACCGAGACGGGCCGCCAGCCGGGCGTCCGAGCCCACCGGTCGGGTGCCCAGGTGGTCGATCAACGCGAGCAGGCCCTCGTCCATCGGGATCACGAGTTGGATGAAGGCGTCATCGGTGCCGTTCAACAGCACCGGCGTGGTCGACACGGGCGCGGCCGAGGGGACCGCCGCAGGCTCGTCCCCGCCGCCCCACCCCTGGGCGAGACCCACCGTCAGCGCGGTCACGACCAGGGCCGCGACCACACCGGCGATCCGCCGGACCGGACCTCTGGTCGTCACCTGGTGCTCACCCACACGGTCCGTACCCACTCAGCGGGCCGTTTGGAAGGCGCGCCCGACCAGGGTCACGTCGGTCGCGCCGCGGAACAGCCCGGACCGGTCCTTGTCGGTGGCGGGCAGACCGAACCAGGCGTAGCGCTGCACGTACGGGAGTTGGCTCAGCATGGAGGTGGCCGAGGTGAGGAAGGCGGCCTGCTGCTCCTGGCCGGGGAACTGCTGGCCGCCGCCGTCGAAGCGGATCAGCGCGAACTCGGTCAGCCAGATCGGTTTCCGGTACCGCTCGTACACGTCCTGCAGGTACTGCCGGAGCTGGTCGACGGCCGTGGCGGTGGTGAAGTCGGCGCCGAACCAGTGCAGCGTGATGAAGTCGACCCGATGCCCGCGGGCCTGCGCGCCGGACATGAACCGACCCAGCCAACTCTGCGGGTCGGCGCCGCCGGAGGCGACCGCCGGGCTGCCCAGTCTGCTGCCCGTCGCCATCAACTGCGGCCACAGATCCAGCGCCTGCTCGACCGTCATGTTGGACTGTTCGCGCAGGTCCGGCTCGTTGAACGTGAGCAGGTACGGCCCGGCCGCCCGGGCTCGCGCCAGCTCCGGCGCGGTGACGTTCTCCGCGCCGCGGATCATCGGTACGAAGGTCACCCCCGGCGGGGTGGTGATACCCGGGTGCTGGGTGCCCCAGGTGTAGTACCAGCCGGCCTTCGAGCTGGCCAGGGCCTGGCTGACCCCGGCGAAGTTCCACACCCCGACGCCCTTGCGGGCGGAGCTGATCGTGGGCGCGGCGGCCGGAGCCCGCGACGAGGGTCGCGCGCTCGGGGTGGGTGCCGCGCTCGGGCTGGCGACGGCGGTGGGCGCCGCGGGCGGTGGGGCGGCCCAGGAGGGTGCGGACGGGCCGTCCGGCCAGGTCACCACCAGCGTGGTGATGGCCAGGACGACGGCGGCGACCCCGACGGCGAGCGATGGGAGCAGGCCACGAGGCCGGTTCAGCGCGCGGTTGACGAGCGTGTGACCGCCATCGCCGTCGGTGGGTACCCCGGCGGGCGGGGTCGTCCCGGCGGTGCCCCCGCTCGCCGGGTCCGGCAGGTGGAGACCGTCGGCCGGCGAGGCGGCCGGCGGCAGCGCGACACCCGGCAGGTGAGCGCTGAGACCGGCCGGCAGCGGCAGCATCGGCAGACCGGCGAGCAGCCGGTCGATCGGCAGGAGGCTCGCACCGAGCCGCCCGCAGAGCGCGCAGTCGCGGACGTGCCGGGCGAGCCGTTTGCGCCACAGCGGGTTGGCCGCGCCGTCCCACTCGGCCGTCACGGTGCGCAGCTCCGGGCAGCCGGGACGGGCCCGCAGGGCACGGACGACGGCGCGGGCCGTCTGGATCTGGTCCTTCATCCGGTGGACCCGCACCGCCACGTGCCCCGGGGACAACCCGAGCGCGTCGGCGACCTCGGTCCGGTCGAGCGCGCCGGTCTCCTCCAGCCACCAGAGCGAGAGCAACTCCTGATCGTCCGGGTCGAGCCAGCGGGTGGCCTCGGCGACCTCGCGCCGCTGGTCGGTGAGGCCGAGCCGGAGGATCGTCATTCCCGCGAAGTCGGACGCGGGGTCGGGCACGTTGTGGATCGCGTCGAGCCCGGCGTCGCGGCTGAGCGCGACACGCCGGCGCTGTTCCCAGTCGCGCACCTGACGGATCGTGATCGCCACGAGCCAGGACCGGAACGCGGCCGGGTCGTTGAGCCCGGGCAGGTGCCGGATCACGCGTACCAACGTCTCCTGGACCACGTCGTCGACGTCGGCGTGGCCGCGCAGCGCACGCCCGACGATGTTGTAGACCAGCGGGAGCGAGGCCGCTACGACGTCGTTGAGGGCGCGCCGGTCGCCCCGGCGGGCGGCGACGACCGACCCGACGTCGGGTAGTCCCCGACCGGCTGACGACATGGGTCTTACTCCTTCGTGCTCATCATCAAAGGCGGTCGCGTGGTGCGTGCTGACCGCCTCTATCGGAGACGTGCGGTGGGCGGTCGGATTACGGAAATTCTCGGCTCGGTCGCGGGTCGGCCGCGACCTGGGGATGCCGTGCGGTTCCGACGGCGACGCGTGACCCGCGACGACGACGGGTAAGGTGCGGGGTGTCGGTGTCGCCGGGCGGTCGCCCGGAATCGGGACACCCTGATCGGGCGCCAGTCTGAGCGCCGGGTCGCCACCCAGGTCGTACGGCGAGAGTTGCCGAGGCCCAGACACACCCCTTCGTGGAAGACAGGAATCCTGCATGACATCGAACGACAACAATCGGCCGGCCTTGTTTCTCGCCACCTCGAACGCCGACGGCCTCGACGGGTCGGCGGTGACCTTCGACGCCAGCGAGGAGGCCATGCGACGGCTACGCCACCCGTTCGCGGTGACGCCGGCCCGGCCGACCAGCAACGCCGGGGACGACGGGGATCAACGCGACTGACCCCGCCATTACACGCGACCAGCCCCACCAGCGCGGCATAGTACTTTCGGCTAGTAATCGATCAGCGTTTCGGGTAGTGTCCGGGTCATCAAGTGCACGACATGACGCGGTGGTGAGGCCCGTGCTCGTGGCCTTACGACAGCGCACTTCGCCCCGTACGTGCGCCCCGGCGGCAGCCGGTTCGGAGACTCCTCCGGTCGACTCGATCGACGGGCACGTGCTGGAGGGACCACCTGATGGCCACCACCTTCGGATCGACGATCAGCACCCGCGTCGGCCAGCGACGCGGCGACCAGACGCCGGACGACCTCCTGGCCGCCCTGACGGCGGCACCGGCCGACGATCCGCGCCGCCCGGCACTGCGGGACCGCACCATCGAGGCGTGGCTACCGCTCGCCCGACACCTCGCACGCCGGTACGCCGGGCGCGGCGCGTCCGACGACGACCTGGCCCAGACCGCCGCGGTCGGGCTCATCAAGGCCGTCGACAACTTCGACGCCAGCCGGGGCGTCGACTTCAGCGGGTACGCCATCCCCACCGTCATCGGCGAGATCAAGCGGTACTTCCGTGATCGCACCTGGGCCGTCCGGGTGCCCCGCCGCCTTCAGGAGCTGCGCCTGTCGATCAGCGCGGCCAACAGCACCCTCACCCACACCCTCGGCCGGTCACCGACCGTGGCGGACATCGCCTCCTACCTCGACGTGTCCGAGGAGACCGTCCTGGAAGGACTGGAGGGTGCGCGCGCCTACCGGGCCACGTCGCTGTCCACGCCGACCGGAGCCGACGGCGGCCGGGAGCTCGGGGAGACCCTCGGCGGCGACGACCACGAGTTCGACCTCGTCGAGATCCGCGTCGCCCTCGGCCCCGCCCTCGCCACGCTGCCGGAGCGCGAACGCGAGATCCTGAGCCTGCGCTTCCACGGCAACCTGACCCAGGCCCAGATCGCCGACCGGATCGGCATCTCCCAGATGCACGTCTCGCGGCTGATCACCCGCTCGTTGGCCGCCCTGCGCGACCACCTCTCGAACGACAGCGGCTTCTAGGAACAGGACGACGAATGACCCTGCACATCGATCTGGCCGGTCGGACCGCGTTGGTCACCGGGTCGACCCAGGGGATCGGTGCGGCGATCACCGCCGGTCTCGCCCGTGCCGGCGAGCGGGTGGCGGTCAACGGCCGTACCGCCGACAGCGTCAAGCGGGCCGCGGACGCGTTGCGCGGCGAGGTCCCCGGTGCCGACGTGGTCGAGGTGGACGCCGACGTCTCCACCGATGACGGCACGGCGCGGACGCTTGACCTGCTGCCCACCGTCGACATCCTGATCAACAACCTCGGCATCTTCGGGCCGACCCCGGCCCTGGAGATCCCGGACGACGAGTGGCGTCGCTACTTCGAGGTGAACGTGCTGGCCGGGGTACGGCTGACCCGCGCATACCTGCCCGCCATGATGGAACGCGGCTGGGGGCGGGTGCAGTACATCGCCAGCGACTCGGCGGTCGCCATCCCGGCCGAGATGATCCATTACGGCGTGTCGAAGACGGCCCTGCTCGGCGTCTCCCGCGGCTTCGCGAAGGCTGCCGCCGGCACCGGCGTGACCGTCAACTCCGTCCTCGCCGGGCCGACCCACACCGGCGGTGTCGAGGGCTTCGTCGCCGACATGGTGGGCGACAGCCTCCCGTGGGAGGAGGCGCAGCGGGAGTTCATGCGGCTGCACCGGCCGCAGTCGCTGCTCCAGCGGCTGATCGAGCCCGAGGAGATCGCCAACATGGTCACCTACCTGGCGTCGCCGCTCGCCTCCGCCACGACCGGCGCCGCGGTCCGCGTCGACGGCGGTTACGTCGACGCGATCGTCCCCTGACGGCGGGCCGTCAGAGCTGCACGACGTGACCCACCCGCGGTGGCGTACGACCCGCGAGGACGTCGAGCCACGCGTGCCGCAGGGCCTCCGGCCCGACGCCCTCCTGAACGTCGAGCCACCCGTCCGCCACCGCGGTGAACCGCCGCCACGCCTCGGCGAACCGCCGGTCGAGCCCGTCACGGCCCCAGTCCTGGCTGCGTTTGCGCATCTGGACGGGTGCGAAGAACACCTCCTCGGCGGCGTCCGCGTTCGGAGTCTGGTTGGTCAGGCCGACGGCGATGTCCCGGACCAGAAGATCACCGAGGTGCCGGCGCAGGGCGGCGCGGGTCGAGGGCGCGCCGGACAGGTCGAGGTAGACGCTCGCGACGGCGTCGAGAGCGCCGATGTCGTCGTACGAGACGACCTGGTCGTAGCAGCCGAGCGACCGGGTGAAGGCGACGTTGCCGGGTGAGGTGAGCCCGACCAGGCGCGGACCGCGACCGTGCAGCTCGAACGCGGCCGCGTACGCGGTCTTGCTCGACGCCGACGACAGCAGCAGCGACTCGGCGCCGTGGAAGCCGTTGTCGCTGACCTGGTCGGCCAGCATGAACGAGGTGAAGAACAGCGGCCGGAACAGGATCAGCAGATCCTCCTGGTCGGGCCGGTACGCCGGGTCGGCACCGGTCGACCGGTACGCGTTGTACGGCGAGGGCAGGTCGGCCCGGTGCGGGCTGGCGTCGCGGAACCCCGACGCGTCGACCCGGTCCGGCCGCACCAGCAGATGGCCGGCGGGCGGCAGGTAGCCGTACACCCGCTGCCCCACCTCGACCCCCGCGACCGTCGACGCGACCACCTCCGCGAAGCCCCAGAGCGGGGGAAGCCCCCACTGCGGCCCGAGCCCGCGCGGGCCGGGCGGGAAGAACTCCCAGTAACGCATGGCGTCGCCGAGCACCGCGTAGGTCACGTTGTTGGCGCTGAGGCCGACGCGGTCGACCCGCAGGAGCGCCTCCCCGTCGGACGGGACGGCGGTCGTGCCGTCGACGAGCGCGCTCTGGCCGAGGTCGGCGCGGGCCACGGCGAACGTCCACGAGGGATCCATGGCCTGACGCTAGACAGCACCGGGAACGCAGACAAGTGCACTGCGAGTGCAAAATCCCACTCGCTAGGGTGACCCGGTGGCCGGCGTGACGAGGTCGCGCAGGTGAGCCAGCGGGGTGTGCGGCGGTTGCCACTCCAGGAACACGGCCGTGGCATCGTCGTCGAGTTCGTCGTCCTGGTAGCTGACGACGGCGCGCACCAGCCGGCGCATCGTCTCCGGGCTGGGCAGACCGTCGTTGAGAGCACGGTTGACGAAGTCGACGAGCCGATCCAGTCCGAACCGCTCACCACCGGCGCTGCGCGCATCGGTGATGCCGTCGGTGTAGGCGAGGATGCGGTCGCCGGGATGCAGATCCTCCACGTGCACCTCGGGGCGTCGGCCCGACAGGTGGCCCAGACCCAGCGGCAACGCGGTCGGCCCCGGCAGCTCCCGGATGGCCTTGCCGTCGCGCAGCAGCATCGCTCCGGGATGACCGGCGTTGATCATCTGCAGCCGCCCGGTCGTCCGGTCCAGCTCGGCGAGCAGCGCGGTCGCGAACAGGTTCGGATGCTCGGAACGCACCCACCGGTCGATGCTGATCGCGGTGTCGACCAGGTCGAGGCCGCACCGACGGGCGTTGCGGTAGGCGCTGACCACCAGGGAGGCCAGGGTGCTCGCCTTGATGCCGTGCCCACACGTGTCGAACAGCCCGACGCTGAGCACGTCGCCGTTCAACGCGTAGTCGAAGATGTCCCCGCCGACGTCGTAACACGGCTCGAGGATGGCGGTGACCACCATGTCGTCGGTCGCGAAGGTCAACGGCGGCAGCAGTCCCCACACGATCTCGGCGGCGACCTGCATCGGGAGCCGACGCCGCATCCGCTCGACCACGTCGCCGTAGGGCCGGCGGTTCACCAGCAACTGGGCGACGGTGACGGCCACCTCCCACGCCGGGCCCTCCATGGCCCGGTCGCCGGCGACCGGCGTGACGACCTCGAGCACACCCATCCGCTCGCACCCCAGCAGCAGCGGAACCCAGATCCGGTCGGGGTTGTCCGGGGCACGCTGGACGTCGAGGGTGGTGAACGCCCGGCCGGCGAGTGTCGTCTCGATCGACAGCTCGTGGCGGACGAGGCCGGCACCGAGCAGCGGCACGAGCAGGGTCTGCGTGTAGTCGGCCAGGTAGACCACGATCTCGGTGGCGTTGATCGCCGCCGCGGCGCCGGTGACCAGCAGAGACAGGTCGTCCGGCCCACCCCGTGGTGCGTTGAGCTGCAACGACCGCACCGCGTCGCCGGCGTCAACCACGCTCCACCTCCCCCTTCGTCCGGCGACGGAGACGAGCAGACCGGGTGCCACCACCGTAGGAGCACGACGGCGGCGACGCCACCCGACCCCCACCCTCGCGTTCGCACCCGCCGTACGTCACCCCGCTGACCCCATCCACCCCACTCATCTCATGAATCGCCCCACCCTCGCGGCTCACATGTGCAAAAGTCCGTTTTGTTCCATATGTGGTTTTAGTGCGGCTCCAGCCGCCGCACGACCGGCGTCCGGAGAGATGCCTTCGCGAAAGGGCACATCGTGACAACCAAACTATTCCGCCGTCCGCGACGCGCGGCCCTGTCCGCACTGGCGGCGATGGCCGCCAGTGGCACAGCCGTCGCCGTGCTGCTCGTCAGCGGCACCGGAGCGAGCGCTGCCGAGGCACCGGTGGGCCTGGGAACGGCGGCGGACTTCTCCGTACTGGCCGGCTCCACCGTCACCAACACCGGGCCGAGCTTCCTCGCACAGAGCCTCGGCGTCAGCCCCGGCAACACCGCGCCCGGCTTTCCGCCCGGAATCGTCGCCGGCGAGATCCACCTCGCTGACGCCGTCGCACTGCAGGCCAAGAACGACCTGACCACCGCGTACAACGACGCGGCCGGCCGGACCCCGTTCACCAACCTGCCCGCGGAGCTGGGCGGCTCCACGCTGACCCCCGGGGTCTACCGGCTCGGCGCCGCGCAGCTGACCGGAACCCTGACGCTCAACAGCCAGGGCGACCCGGCGGCGGTGTTCATCTTCCAGATCGAGTCCACCCTCATCACCGCGTCCAACAGCAGCGTCGTCTTCATCAACGGCGCCACGCCCTGCAACGTCTACTGGCAGGTCGGCAGCTCGGCCACGGTCGGCACCGGCACCCGGTTCATGGGCAACATCCTGGCCCAGACCTCGATCACCATGAACACCGGCGCCACCCTCCAGGGCCGCGCCCTGGCACAGACCGGCGCGGTCACCCTCGACACCAACACCATCAACGCCCCCGTCTGCCTCCAACCGACCGGAACGCCCACCCAGCCCACCGGCACGCCCACGGGCACACCGACCGGCACACCGACCAGCACGCCCACGGGCACACCGACCGGACAGCCCACGGGCACACCAACCGGACAGCCCACGGCCACACCGACCGGGCAGCCCACGGCCCGGCCCACCCGCACCGCGCTGCCCGTCACCGGTGGCAGCGGCGGTGGCACCCTGCTGCCCGTCCTCACCGGGATCGGCAGCGTCGCCGTCGCCGCCGGCGCGGCCCTGCTGCTGCTCTACCGACGCCGGACCTCCGAGTCCTGACCGGTAGACCCCGGCGGCCGGTGACCAACCGGCCGCCGGGGCACCACCGTCAAGACCCGCCCTCAACCGCCCGGAGCACCCGCTGGCGGCGCCTGCACCATCGCGGCGATGAGGGCGGCCACCGGTACGGTGGCGAAACCGACCCGGGTGTCGCTCGCCCCGTACGGCAGCCACAGCTCGCCATCGTGGACGAGCCCTCCGCAGGAGTAGACGACGTTGGGCACGTACCCGTCCCGGTCGTTCTCGTCCGGTGACAGCAGCACACCGGGCAGGTGCCCGATGACGTGATCCGGCCGGTGCAGGTCGAGCAGGAGCGCACCGATCGCGTACCGGCGCATCGGCCCGACACCGTGGGTGAGCACGAGCCAGCCGGCGTCGGTCTCGATGGGCGATCCGCAGTTGCCGACCTGGATCAGCTCCCAGCTGTCCCGAGGCGCGTGCAGGGGGACGGGACGGCGCCAGCGGTTCTCGACGTTGAGGACGGTCAGGCCGATGGTCTCGCCGTCGGCGCGGCACAGCGCCAGGTGCCGGCCGCCGACAGTACGGGGAAAGAGCGCGATCCCCTTGTTGAGGGCACCCGGACCACGCATCGGTGTCATCTCGAAACGGCACAGGTCGGTGCTGACCAGCGCCCGGGTGGCGATGCTCCGACCGTCGAAGGCGGTGTAGGTGGCCCGGTACGTCGGCCCCGAGTCGTCGACGAACCTGACGAACCGGGCGTCCTCCATGCCGTTGCTCTCCGCCGGGATCGCCGGCCAGAGCACCCGCTCGTGCAAGGCGGTGTGCGCCGGAAAGGCCGTGGCGTAGCTGCCAGCGTTGGTACGCCGCAACTGATCGAGGGTGTCCATGCCGGTGCTGCGGGACAGCAGGTCCGGTGGCACGCCGCCGAGCACCCGCTCGAACATGGCGTCGTCGTACCGCTCGGGCAGGGCATCCAGCACGGTGGCGGTGACCTCGTTGTCCCAGTCCTCCTCGGCCAGGCCGGCGGCGAGCAGATCCCAGCGGTGCCGTACGCCCATCCGCCGCCCGACGGTCAGCGGGCCGGGCCGGCCGGCGACGGTGAGGCGGTGCCCGGGGCCGAGCACCGCGGTGGCGAACCCGATGGACGACAGGTGCCCCTCACCGATCTGGCGCAGACTGACCGCGACCCGCAGTTGCCCGTCGACCAGACCGGTCTGGTCGGGGTGGGCCACCATCGACGGGTTGCACAGGGCCGCGGACTCGACGGCGTACTCGTGGCTGAAGTACGCGCCGACCAGGAGCCGGCTCGTGGGTGAGAGGTCCCGGGCACCGGACGCGCGGTGCCGGACGAGGTCGTAGTGGTGCTGGAACGTGCCGGCGAGGTCGCGGTGCCGCGCACCGAAGCGGTCGAACGTGTCCCGTAGCAGCCGGCCGGTCTCCTCGTCGTCGAGGTGCGCCACCCGGTCGATGAGCGCCCGCGCACGGCTGCGGACCACCGCGGCGTCCTCACCCGGGACGAAGAGCTTGACGATGACCCGGCGCGCGTCCGGGGTGAGGGTGACGTCACGTCGAACGGCCTGGACTCCGGTCACGCCCACCGCCGCACGTGTTGCAGGGTGGAGATGAGCGCGAGCGTGGATTCGGCGCCCTGGTTGAGGTTCGGTCCGTGGGCGGTCAGCCCGTCGTACCCGCCGCCGGTCGCCGGATCCCACATCGGGGTGCCGACGTCGTTGTCGCCGAGGAACCACCCGACCGCCTGCCGTATCCCGGTCTCCCACTCGGGGTCGCCGCTGACCGTGGCCGCCGTGGCGCAGGCGTCGGCGAGCGCGGCCACCTCGATCGGCTGCTGGTCGTGGTGCAGCCGTACCGCCCCGTGCCGCCACCCTGCGGCCGGCACGACCGACAGCCTCCCGTCGCGCAGTTGAACGCCGCGCAGCCAGGTCAGCATCCGCAGACCGTCGTCGAGGGGTGGGCCGCCGTGCCGCAGCTGGCTGGCGGCGATGACGACCTCGGCGAGGGCCGGGTTGGCGTACGTCAGCTGCGGTCGCGGCCAGGGCCAGCGCGGGTCGTCGCCGGCCGGGCCGACGGCGCTCGCCGCGTCCGCCAGCAGAGCGGCCGCGGTGACGTGGCCCGGGTGGCGGCGCAGCACCTCGGCCGCGCCGAGCCCGGCGAAGACCATCGCGTGCGGTGCCGGGGAGCGCCGGGTGGCACCCCGGCTGAAGGCGACCAGCGCCTCCTCCCGCACCCAGGGGGCGGTGCTGCGCGCGACGGCGGTACCGAGCCCCCACAGCGCCCGACCCCACCAGTCGCCGAGCCCCGGGTCGTCGGTCCAGCGCCGGTCGTACCCCAGCCGGTTGTGGAAGGCGCCCCCGGCGTCCTGCGCGTGGGTCAGGAACGCGAGGTAGCACTCCGCGAGCCGGAGCACCTCGTCGGTGGGCTCCGGCTCGCGGCTGACCACGACCAGCCCACGGGCCACGTCGTCGGTGCAGTAGCCGTGCTCGCGGCGGACGATGGCGTGCCGGGCGTGCTCGTACAGGCCGGTGTCGTCGGTCATCCGGACCAGGTGCGCGAAGCTCGGCGCGGGCGCCGTCATCCAGCGCCGGGCGGCCTGTCGGCCGGCGGTCGTGGTCACACCGACGCCGCGCTGATCGCGGGCGGGCGGACCTCGATGAGCTGGTCGGCGAGGACGCCGTAGCGGGCCGCCACCGCCGGCCAGCGCAGGTGTGCCGCGAGCGGCCGCACGCGGCCGGCCAGCCGCGCGGTCAGGCCCGGCTCGGTGAGGACCCGCCGGATCGCCGCGGCCAACGCCGCCGGGTTCTGATGGGGTACGACCAGACCCGGTCCGCCGGTGAGCAGCTCGACGGCGTGCGGGAACGCCGTGGCCACGACGGGCACCCCGGCCGCCACCGCCTCGATGAGCACGCCGGAGGTGACCTGTTCACGGGAGTCGTAGGGCAGCACGACCACGTCGGCGGAGCGGATCAGCCGCCCGAGAGTCCCCTGGTCGTGGTAGACGTCCTGGTAGTCCACGGCATGCGCCACGCCCAGCTGGGCACCGAGCTGGTGCAGCCCCGCCCGGTACGTCTCACCGTGGTGTTCGATCACCTTCGGGTGGGTCCGGCCGGCCACGGTGTAGGTGGGTGTCGGCTCCAGGTCCTGCAACCGCGCGAGCGCCCGCAACGACCACTCGACGCCCTTGCCGGGGCCGAGCAGCCCCCAGGTCAGCAGGTGCGGTCGGGCACGTCGGTCGACGGGCACTCCGGAGAGTTCGGCGGCGCCGTGCGGGATCACCGTCACCTTGGCCGGTGGCACGGCGTAGCCGACGAGCAGCCGGTCGCGGGCGGTGTCGGTCATCGTGACGACCGCGCCGGCGGTGGCGACGATGCGCTCCAGCAGGGACTTCTGCCGGGCCGAGGGCTGACGGAGCACGGTGTGCAGCACCACGATGCTCGGCACGGTGAGCCGACGCAGCAACGGCAGGATGTCCTCGCCGTCGTTGCCGGGGTAGATGCCGTACTCGTGCTGGACGATCGCCACGTCGAAGGTGTTCAGGACGGCCGCGGCGTCCCGCCAACCGGCCGGGGTACGCGCCGACCAGGTGTGCACGACCCCCGGCACCGGTCGCTGGTCGTCGCCGTGGTCGGTGACCCGGACGATGCCACCGCGCGTGCCGTCGGCCGTGAGCTGGGTGGCGAGGGCGGAGTTGAAGGTGGCCAGTCCACACCGGGTCGGTGGATGAGTGCTGAGGAATCCGAAGCTGGGCATCGACGTCGGGCCTTCCGGTTGTCGGCCGCCACCGGAGTACGGGGCGGCCTCACGCGGTGACGGCGCACGCCGGCCAGCGTGTGTGGCCGGCGCAGCGGGTTGGTTCAGCCGTGGACGAGCTGCTCGTAGACGGCGAGGTAGTCGGTGACCATCCGGTCGGCGCTGAAGCGCTGTCGCGCCCGTGCCCGGCATCCGGCCCGGTCGAGGGTGGCGACCCGGGTCACCGCGTCGACGGCCTGGTCGACGGTGTGCACGAGGAATCCCGTCACCCCGTCGTCGACGACCTCCGGCATCGATCCCCGCGCGTACGCGACGACCGGCGTGCCGCAGACCATCGACTCCACCACCGACAGGCCGAACGGTTCGTCGAAGGCGATCGGGTGCAGCAGCGCCGCGCTCGCGCCCAGCACCTCCGCCCGGCGTCGCGGACCGACCGAGCCGAGGAAGACGACCTGGTCGCCGTCGATGTGGGGGGCGACCTGCTCCGCGAAGTACCGCTCGTCCTGGACGATGCCGCAGATGGTCAGGGGGCGACCGGCGCGGCGGGCGATCTCGATGGCGGTGTGGGTGCCCTTGTCGGGGTGGATCCGGCCGAACGCGGCCAGCCCGGGGCCAGCGTCGCTGCTGAACGGCAGCCCGCTCACGTCGACGCCGTGGTGCACGGTGGCGACGTAGTCGAGGTCCGGAGCCCGGTCCGCGTCCGAGATCGACACGTAGGACGAGCGGGCCCGGGTGTACGCGGGCAGGATCCCCGCGCCGGAGAAGCCGTGCACGGTGGTGAGCAGCGGAGCGTCACAGTGGTCCGCGAAGGCCAGCGGCAGCCAGTCGAGGTGGCTGTGCAGCAGGTCGAACTGCGCCGAGCGGGCCAGCGCGTGGGAGACGTGCATCGCCTCCCACACCCGGCCGTCCATGTCCGGGTCGTCCGCGTACCCCCGGGGGCTGACGCCGTCGAGCTGTGCGGAGGTGGCGGAGTCCAGGGTCGCGAAGAGGGTCACGTCCACGCCACGACTGACCAGCCCTTCCGCGAGCAGGCCGGTGACCTGCTCCCACGGGCCGTAGTGGTGCGGGGGCGTACGCCAGGCGATCGGGCCGAGAAGCGCAACCCTCACGGGGATGGCGCGTCGGCGAGGTCGGCCGGGTCGAGGTGCAGGGTGGCGAGCAGCCCGGAGTGCTTGGCCGGGTCGACCCGCTCCGGCAGCTCCCGCTCGACCCAGTCGGCCCGCGCCTGCTGGCCCCGGTCGCGAAGTGCGCTGACGATCCTGTTTCGGGCGATTCTCATCTGGTGCTCCCCCTGGTTGGCCGTGCGGTCGTGCGCGCGTACGGCGATCACGAACTGTGCGATGACCGGTGCATCTCACGGCGGGGACGTGGTCGGCGACGAACCAGCACGACAACACGTCACGGCGATGGGGATGGCGATCGGTTACGCCCCGAACGGGCTGGTGGCGACGGCATCTGCGGCCACCGGAGGCCCCGGGCGACATGTTCACCGTACGCCCTCCCGGTGCGGGCCGCACGGGCCGGCGACCCGACCGACCCAGATCGGCCAGCAATGTCGCCCCGATCGAGGATGCCGTCGAGACAGCCGGAGCTCAGGGCTCCAGCACGACCTTGCCCGCCCGGCTGCGGGTCTCGGCGAACACCATCGCGGCGGACACCTCGGTGAGCGGGTAGCGGGCGGCGATCTGCGGCACGATCACTCCCTGTCGCAGCAGGTCGAGCACGGTGCGGAGGTCGGTACGCAGGCGACGTCGGAACGCCGTCGGGCGGGTCAGGCGGCCGGCCCAGAAGTTGTAGAACCCGGCCCGGTGCCCGTTCGGCAACGCGTTCCAGGTGTAGAGGCGGGCCAGCAGCTTCACGAAGACCCAGACGATCGATGTGGCGGAGCCCAGTGCGGAGGCGTTGCCGTAGACGACCAGTTTGCCGCCGGGGGCGAGCAGGTCGTACGAGGTGCGGACGCCGGGGCCGGCGACCGGGTCGAAGACGGCGTCGACGCCACCCGGCGACAGCTCGCGGACGCGCACGGCCAGGTCCGGGTCGCGGTAGTCCAGCGGTTCGACGCCGAGTTCGCGCAGCGCATCGTGATGCTTCGCGGCGGCGGTGCCGATGACCCGCAGACCGAGGTGGCGTCCGAGCTGGACGAGCACCGTCCCGACGCCGCCGTTGGCGCCGTGCACGAGGATGGTCTGCCCGGCCCGCAGGTCGGCGCCGCGCAGCAGCTGCCGGGCGGTCACACCGTTCACCACGACGGTCTCGGCTTCGGCAGGGTCCAGATCCGCGGGTACGGGGGTCAGGTCGTCGACGTCGACCACCAGGTGGGAGGCCCAGGCGCCGGTCTTGGTGACCGCCGCGACCCGGGTGCCGATCAGCGAGTCGTCCCCGTCGGGCCCCACCGAACGGACCGTGCCGACCAGGTCGTAGCCGGGCACGAACGGGAACTTCGGCTGGCCGGGGTAGAGGTTACGGCGCATCGACTGCTCGGCGTACGAAATGCCGGTGGCCTCGACCTCGACGAGCGCCTGCCGCCGGTCGGGGACGGGCATCGCGCGTCGGTGGAGTTGGAGCCCGTCGGGCTCCACCACGCCGGGCAGCACCACTTCGGTGATCATCGGGTCGGTCGCCATCAAGTACTCCTTTGTTTGTAAGTGTGCACTCACACACTTCGCAGGTCGAAGAAATGGGCCGCTTCCGCGGCCCGGTTCGGGAGTCGGGTCAGGGGTGACGGATGCCGGCGGTCAGCGCCCGAGCCCACGGCTCAGGGACCTGCTCCAGGCCCGCGGTGACGATGAGATGACAGAGCTGGCCGTACGCGAAGAACTGCTGGACCTGCGCGTCGCTGGCACCGGCCCGCCCCTGCACGAGGGTCGCCACCCGCCGGTAGCCGGCCCGCACCACCTCGGCGATCTCGGGGATGTCCGTTACGGCCTGCGCCTGCACCTGGAAGAGCAGGAGATCACGGTCGGCGATCAGCTCCGCGTAGGCACCGCCCATCGCGTCGAGAACCTCCTCCGGGCTGGTGCCGCCGACCCGGTCCGCTCCGACCTCGATCGCCTCGGCGATCCGTGCGAAGCACGCCTCGGCGGCCGCCACGAACAACCCGAGCTTGCCGGAGAAGAGCCGGAACACGTACGCCTCGGAGATGCCGGCGGCGGCCGCCACGGCGGTGACCGGCGTGGCGTGGAAGCCGGTGCGCGCGAACGCCGACACGGCGGCGTTCAGGACGGTGACCCGGCGGGCCTCGGCGGTCGATCGCATGTTTGTAAGTGTGCACTCACAAACTAATGCCGTCAAGCCCGGTCAGGGCGCGATGCGCAGCACCACCGTGCCCCGCCGAGCGCAGCATGATCCTTGTCGACCGCAACACCGGCGTGGAGGCCGACCGGGCTGTCGTCCGGCGAACTGGCGGCGATCGACCCGAGCAGGGCCAGCGAACGCGCCGACTCCGAACCGGGCTCGGCGTGGTAGATCACCAGGAGCTGGCCGTCGGCGCCGGCGACCGCGAGCTTGTCGCAGTACAGGTCGAGGTCACCCACCTGCCGCTCACGACCCTGTTCCAGCCGCAGGTAGTGGTCGGCGCTGATGCCGGCCAGCATCGCCACCTCCTCCCGGCGCAGGCCGGGCACCCGGCGCAGCCCCACGCCCGGGCCGAGCCCGACGTCCTCGGGCCGGACCTACTCCCGGCGTGCCCGCAGGAAGTCGCCGAGCGGATTGGTCGCGTCCATGCCCTCGACGGTATGCCGCCCCCTCGGGCGGTGACTGGCCGTGTCACTACCAGGAACATCTCGCCCTGCCGGGCGGCCGGTTGTCGGTGCACAGTCGTACACGTATCCACTCCGAACACGGACAGAGGACGACATGAGCGAGAACCTTCCCGGCGGTGCCCTGACCCTGGCCGACGGCCTCACCCTGAGCCGGATGGGCTACGGGGCGATGCAGTTGGCCGGCCCCGGCGTCTACGGCCCACCCCGCGACCGCGAGCAGGCCCTGGCCGTGCTCCGCGAGGCGGTCGACCTGGGGGTCCGACACATCGACACCAGCGACTTCTACGGGCCCGTGGTGGTCAACGAGCTGATCCGCGAGGCACTGCACCCGTACCCCGAGGATCTGCACCTGGTCACGAAGGTCGGCGCGCGCCGCGGCGCCGACCGCTCCTGGATCCCGTCTCTCGAGCCGGACGCCCTCAAGGCCCAGGTCCGGGACAACCTGGACCACCTCGGCCTGGATGCCCTCGACGTGGTCAACCTGCGGGTCGGCGTGGCGGAGGGCACCGGCGACGCGCCGCTCGGGGAGCAGTTCGCCGCCCTGGCGGAGCTGCGGCAGGAGGGTCTGATCCGGCACCTCGGGCTCAGCAACGTCACGCTCAACCAGCTCACCGAGGCGCAGGCCATCGCGCCCGTGGTGACGGTGCAGAACCTCTACAACGTCGCCAACCGGCAGGACGACGCCCTGGTCGACCGGTGCGCGGCGGAGAACATCGCGTTCGCCGCGTTCTTCCCGCTCGGCGGGTTCACGCCGCTGCAGTCCGACACGCTCAACGACGTGGCCGCCCGGGTGGGTGCCACGCCGCAGCAGGTCGCCCTCGCCTGGCTGCTCCAGCGCTCCCCCACCACCGTGCTGATCCCCGGCACGTCGAGCCTGGCGCACCTGCGGGAGAACATGGCCGCCGCCGACCTGAAGCTGCCGGCCGACGCGATCGAGGAGCTGGACACCATCGGCGTCGCCTAGCGCTGGCGGGGCCGGGCTCGGTGCTGGCGTTGCTGGCGCGGCCGGGCTCAGTTGTGGTGCGGGCGGTTGCGGATGAGGGTGAGCGCGAGGACGGCGGTGACCAGGAAGACGATGCCGGTGATCCGCAGACCGGCCTGGACTCCGGTGGTCATCGCCTCCGCGAGTGCCGACCGGACCGGGTCGGGCAGCGGCTGGTCGCCGGTGGCGCCGGCGGCCACCGCCGCCCGCACGGCCGATCGGGTGGGTTCTTGCACCTGGTGTGCGGCGAGGCGGTCCGGCAGGTTGGCCAGCATCGTGGTGGTGAGCAGCGCGCCCAGCAGGGACGAGCCGAGCACCGAGCCGACCTGCCGGGCCGCGTTGACCGCACCGGAGGCCATGCCGGCCTGGGCGGGCGCGACGCTGGCCAACGCCGCCGCCGTCGCCGGGGAGACCACCAGACCGCTGGCGGCACCGAACAGAGCGAACAGCGCCCAACGGTGATCGAATGTCGTGGTCGCCCCCTGTGCCGCGAGCCCGAAGGTGGCCACCGCGCCGAGGGCCAGGCCGAGGGTGAGCGGTGCCTTGAAGCCGGTGCGCCGGATCGTCCGCCCGGCGGCGAAGGCCACGAGCACGTACACGCCGAAGAGCACCAGCATTCGCCAGCCGGTGTCCAGCGGGGTGAGGGCCTGGGCACGTTCGTGGAACAGGACGAGCAGGATCGCCACACCGGTGAAGCCGAACAGCGACACCGCGGCGACGACCATGACGGCGCTGAACGACGCCGACCGGAACAGCCGTACGTCGAGCATCGGCGCGGTGGCGCGCAACTCGACCAGCACGAACGCGACCAGCGCGGCGGCCGAGACGATCCAGGCGGTGGCCACGACTGGGCTGGTGTAGCCGTCGCGTCCACCCTGGATCATGGCGTAGACGGAGGCGGCGATGGCGAGGGTGCCGAGCAGCAGGCCGAGGAGGTCGAGTCGGCCCGCGCTCTGCCGGGACTCGGCCACCCCGATCGCGGCGACGACGAGGGTCACCACACCCAGCACGATCGTCGACAGGTAGACGCTGTGCCACTGGTGGTCCCGCAGCAGCGTACCGGCGATGAGCGGCCCGATCGCGAGCCCGATCCCGGAGGCGGCCGACCAGGCGGTGATGACCTCGGTACGGCGGTGCGGGTCGGTGAACGTCGCGCCGAGGATCGCCAGGCTGTTCGGCAGGATCAGGGCCCCGCCGAGTCCGGCGATCAACTGCCCGACGATCACCCAGGCGACGGTGGGCGCGCTGGCCACGACGGCACCGCCAACGATCATCGCGACGACACCCGCGCCGAACATGCGCCTGCGCCCGTAGCGGTTGCCCAGGGTGGCTGCGGACAACACCAGGCTCGCCACGACCAGGGTGTAGGCGCTGGGGATCCAGATCACGGTGGTCGGGTCGACCCGCAGGTCGCGCTGGATGGTGGTCAGGGCGGAGACCGTCGCGGTGATCTGCAGGAACGTGATCATCGCGCCCAGGCACATGGCGACCAGGGTCATCGGGCGGGAGCCACGGACGGATGAGCGGGCGGTGACGGCCGGTCCGGATCCGGACGGGGCCGTGATGCCAGTGGTCACGAGGTGTCCTCGGGTCGATGGAGGCTGGCTTTTATCTTGGCAACTCAGCAGCTCCCCAGTGAAGCACGCTGGCTAACTCCAACGCAAGTCAGGTAGGCTGGGTGGCATGGAGGACCTACGGGACGACCGCGACTCCTGGTCGATGGCGAACTGCTCGGTCGCACGGGCGATGGACATCGTGGGCAGCCGGTCGACGATCCTGATCATGCGCGAGGCGCTGCTCGGCACCCGACGCTTCGACGACTTCGTCCGCCGGGTCGGGGTCGGCGAACCCGCCATGGCGGCCCGACTCAAGGAAATGGTCGCCGCCGGCCTGCTCGAACGGATCCCGTACCGGGAGCCCGGGCAGCGCACCCGCCACGAGTACCAACTCACCCGCAAGGGCCGCGAACTACTCCCCGTCATCACGGCGCTGCGCAACTGGGGCGACACCTGGAGCGCCGACGAGGCCGGCCCCGGCATCCTCGCCACCCACCACAACTGCGGCGAGCCCGTCCGTGCCGTGATCCGCTGCGCGGCCGGACACGACGTCGAGAGCGGCGACATCGACATCACCGCCGGCCCGGGCCTGATCCGCCGCGACTGACGCCACACCGCCAGGTCAATCACTGACGCTGGCGTCCGGACGACGGTGCCTACGCGACCGCGCGGTCCCGATGAGGGCGCTGCCGTGACCAGGCGGTGGTGGAGGCCGTACGGCGTGCCCGAGCGGCGGGCAGCACCGTCAGCCTGGACGTCAACCACCACAACCGCCTCTGGTCGGTCAGCGACGCCGCCGCCGCACTGCGACCGCTGCTGCCCTCGATCGACCTGGTCGTCGCCTCCGACGACGAACTCGCCGTGCTGACCGACGCGACCGACCCCTCGCGGCACTGCGCGAAGCCGGCGTCACCGATGTCGTCGTGAAGCACGGTGCCGACGGAGCGACCAGCCACAGCGCGACCGGCACGGTGCACCGGCCGGCCCGGACGGTGCCGGTGGTCGACACCGTCGGCGCCGGCGACGCCTTCGTAGCCGGGCTGCTCTCCGGCTGGCTGGACGGCCTCGACGCGCCGGCCCGGCTGGACCGGGCCGTCACCACCGGCGCGTTCGCGGTCGCCACCAGGGGTGACTGGGAGGGCCTGCCGGACCGGAGCGAGCTGACGCTGCTCGACCACGGGCCTGGCGGTACGGTCCGCTGACCGGCGCGGCGGCCGACGCCGCCGTCGGAGATCGTTGGAGGAGCGCGATGGAGCTGACCGTCTGGAGCACCGACCGGTTGGAGCTGGGCGAGGGACTGCGCTGGGTCGACGGCCGGCTGGTCCTCGTCGACCTGCTGGCCGGCCGGCTGCTGGAGACCGGCGGCGACACCCCCGGCCCGCTGCGGGAGCTACGCCGCCTCGACGTTCCGCTCGGCGCCGTCGCCCCGGTGACCGACCGGCCCGGCGACTGGCTGGCCGCCGCCGGGACCGGCGTCACCCTGCTGCCCGCCGCCGGCGACCCCCGACCGGTCGCCGACCTGGTCGGCGACGCGCCCGAGCCGACCCGCATGAACGACGCCGTCGCCGACCCGCACGGCCGCTTCTGGGCCGGCAGCATGACGTACGCCGGAGTGCCCGGCGGCGGCACGCTGTACCGGCTGACCCCGGGCGCGGCACCGGTACCCGCGGTCACCGGCATGACCATCCCGAACGGCCCGGCGTTCGACGCCGCCGGCACCACGATGTACCTGGCCGACTCGCCGAGAGGCGAGGTCGACCGGTTCACCGTCAACCCGCGCACCGGTGACCTGCGCGGGCGGGAGCCGTTCCTGCGGCTGGCCCCCGCCGACGGCGGCCCGGACGGCATGACGGTCGACGCGGCGGGCCACCTCTGGGTCGCCCTCTGGGGCGGCTCGGCGGTCCGCCGTTACCGGCCGGACGGCACCCTCGACCGGGAGATCCGACTACCGGCAGCCCAGCCGGCCGGCATCTGCCTCGGCGGCTCCGACCTGCGCCGACTCTTCATCGGCACCGCCCGCCTGGGGCTGACGTCGGCCGGTCCGGCGGACGGCGCACTGCTCGCCGTGGACGTCGAGGTCCCCGGCCTGCCCACCCCGTCCGCCACCGCACCCGAGGCCAGCTGACCGTCCCGGCCAACGCGTCAGGCGTACCGGACGCCGGGGCGGGAATAGCGGCACGACGGCAACCGGCAGAGGGGCGAGACGATGAGCACCGTGGGGCGGGCGTCATGAACGGGCCGGTCGGCGACGAGCCGGTCGGGGAGCTGGAGCTGGTGCACACGTTCACCGGCCCGATGCCGACCGGGGTGAGCGTCTCGCACCAGGGCCGGATCTTCATCAACTTCCCGAGGTGGGGCGACGACGTGCCGGCCACCGTCGTCGAACTGCGCGACGGCCGCGAGGTGCCCTACCCCGACCAGGCGTGGAACGAACCGTCCGGCGACGACGACGCGGGGGCGTTCGTCTCGGTGCAGAGCATCGTGGTGGACCCGGCGGACCGGCTCTGGGTGGTGGACACCGGCAGCCCGAAGTTCCAGCCGACGAAGCCGGGTGGGCCAAAGCTGGTCCGGATCGACCTGGACACCGACACGGTCGCCCAGGTGATCACCTTCCCGAGGGACGTGGCACCCGCGTCGACGTACATCAACGACGTCCGCTTCGACCTGCGGCGGGGCGAGTCGGGGGTCGCGTACCTCACCGACTCGACGGACTCCGGGCCGAACGGGATCATCGTGGTGGACCTGGCCAGCGGAGCCTCCTGGCGGCGGCTGCACGACCACCCGTCCACCAAGGCGGAGCCGTTGAAGAACTACCGCCCGTTCGTCGAGGGCCGGCCACTCCTGTCCCGACCGCCGGACGGGCCGCCGAAGCCGCTGGCAATGGGCTCCGACGGCATCGCCATCTCGGCCGACGGCAGCCGGCTGTACTACTCCCCACTGATTTCCCGACGCCTGCACAGCGTGTCCGCCGAGGCGCTGGCCGACCCGTCGGTCACGCAGGAGGCGGTGGCGGCGACGGTCGTCGACGAGGGGGACAAGGCCACCGGGTCGGACGGGTTGGAGTCCGACGACGCGGGGCGCCTCTACCTCACCTCGTACGAGCACAACGCGGTGCTGCGGCGGCTGCCGAACGGCGAGTACGAGACCCTCGTCCACGACCCTCGGTTGCTCTGGCCGGACACCATGTCGGTGGCCACCGACGGGTACCTCTACGTCACCGCCAACCAACTGCACCGGCAGGCGCAGTACCAGGGTGGCAAGGATCTGCGGCGTAAGCCGTACGGGCTGTTCCGCACCCGCATCGACGCCGGCCCGGTGCTCCTGCGCCGCTGACCGGTAGGCATGGCTGGTCGGGTGGTGGGTAGCCCCTCGGGTGGCCGACTGGCATGAGGTGTTCGTCCCGGACACCCCGCTATTGGAGATCGTGGTCCGGGGCAGCGTCATGTACCTCGCGCTGTTCACCCTCCTGCGGGTCATCCTCAAGCGGGAGAGCGGCACCACCGGCGTCACCGACCTGCTGGTCATCGTGCTGCTCGCGGACGCCGCCCAAAACGGCATGTCCGGCGGCTACACCTCGGTCACCGACGGGGTGCTGTTGGTCGGGGTGATCATCGGTTGGTCGTACCTGCTGAACGCCGTCGCCTACCGCTGGCAGGCCGCCGCGCGGCTGATCCGACCCGGGTCGCTGGTGCTGGTGCGGGACGGGCGGGTCATGCGGGCCAACATGCGCCGGGAGCTGATCACCAACGAGGAGCTGCACACCCTGCTGCGCGAGCAGGGCGTCGTCGACCTCTCCCAGGTCCGCGAGGTGCGGATGGAGGCCGACGGCCGGTTCAGCGTGACCACCCGTACACCCGGTCGGCCCCGCAACGACCTCGACGCCCCGGGCGGCCTCGGCTGACGACCGGCCCGGGACAGGTCCCGCGGCCTCAGCCGACCGGCAGGGTGCGGTCCAGCAGATCGAACAGGGCGGCCCAGTGGCGTTCGGTGGCCTGCTCGTCGTACGCCGGGGTGTCGGACATGGTGTAGCCGTGGTGCGCTCCCGCGTACACCTCGGAGCGGTACCGCACGCCGGCGGCGTCGAGTGCCTTCTCCAGCGTGGCGATCTGCTCGGGCGTCATCGACTGGTCGGCGTCGGCGTGGCCGAAGTACACCTCGCCGATGATCGAGCCGACGCCCAGGTGAGGGCTGTCCGGCGCGTCGGTGACAATCCGCCCGCCGTGGAAACTCGCCGCCGCGGCGATCCGGTCCGGGTGCGCCTCGATGGCCCGCAGCGCGTTCGTGCCGCCCATGCAGTAGCCGGTGATCGCCACCGGGCCCGACCGGACGTCGTCGCGGGCGGCCAGGAACTCGAGGTACGCGGCGGTGTCCCGGCTGATGACGTCGGCGGTCAACGCGCCGATCAGCGGCATGATCTTCTCGAAGATCGCGCCCCGCTGGTCGGCCTCGGCGAGTCGGGACAGGTCGAACAGGGGCGCCCGGCCGGCCCGGTAGAACAGGTGCGGCGTCAGCACCAGGTAGCCCCGGGCGGCGATCCGCTCCGCCATCTCCACCAGGCGCGGGCGTGGCCCGAAGGCGTCCATGAAGAGCAGCACGGCCGGGAACGGGCCGTCCCCGTCCGGTCTGGTCAGGCAGGCGTCCGCCACGCCGTCGCTGGTCGGGATGTCCACCGTCGTCGTCTGCACCGGGCCTCCTCGTACGCCGATCTTGGTCCGTCCGGAACGTTACTCGCCACGCCGGCGGGCCCGACAACGGTCCGCCAGACCGGGACCGCCGATCCCTGGACAAGGCCACCCTGGGCAACGGTCGGCGGCCGGCCCAGTGTTGTCCGCGACCGATGAGGGACATCGTTGACCGGGGAGTTGCCATGCTCGACCTGACCGTTCCGGACCTGACTGGAAAGCTCGCCGTGGTGACCGGCGGCAGCGACGGGCTGGGCCTCGGCCTGGCCACGCGGCTGGCGCGGGCCGGTGCCGAGGTGGTGCTGCCGGTCCGCAATCCGGCCAAGGGCACCGCCGCGCTGCAGACCGTCCGGGCCGCCGCGCCGGACGCCGTCGTGTCGACCCGGCAGTTGGACCTCGCGTCGAAGCTGGCCACCCTGCACTTCGGGCTGGAACTCGACCGGCGCAGTCGGGCCGGCGGCTGGGGCATCCTCGTGCACTCGGTGGACGCCGGGCTGCTGCCCGCCCTCTACGCGGCCACCAGCCCGCAGGCCCGGGGCGGCCGGTTCTACGGCCCGGACGGCCTGGGGCAGTTCACCGGCAGACCGACCGAGCTGGCCGTCTACCGTTCGGCGCGCGACACCGACGACGCCGCCCGCCTCTGGAGGGTCTCCGAGCGGTTGGTGGGCGTCGAGTTCTGAGCCCGGCGTGAACGGCGCGTCAAGAATGGGCGGTGGCCCGTCGAAACGGCGTATCGACGGGCGCTCCGCCGCCGTTCGGTGGCGACGATGGGTCCATGAGTCCTTGGCGGATGACACGCTGGGAACGCGGGAACCCGCCACCCGGCGCCGACACAGACAGCAGCCCTGACGAGCCCGTCACGAGGGCGGGCGGGCCGGAACGCCGGCATGAGGCGCTGGTCAGCGTCCGGCTCGGGCCGTCCGCGCCCGGCAGCCACCTGGTGGAGTACCTGCGCCACGAGCCGTGCGCCGTCGACGCCTGGTGGATCGCCGCCGACGTCGACGCGATGGTGCGGCTCTCCGCCGACAGCATGACCGTGCTGCACCGCGCCGTGGCCGACCTGCGCCGGCGCGCCGGCGTGGAGGTGGTGGTGGCGCACCACATCCTCCGCGCCCTCGACCTGACCCCACCGGTCTACGTACGGGAGGACGCCCCGGCATGGGGGGTGTCCGCCGCATGAGCCGCCCCACCGCTGCCCGCCGGATCATCGTGGGCGTCGACCGGTCGTTCGCCGGGATGCAGGCGTTGCGCCGCGCCGTGCAGTTGGCCCGCCGCGACGGCGCGCAGGTGGACGCCGTCCGCGCGTGGGTCTTCGCGCCGACCTGGCGGCCCGGCACGCTGACCTGGCACTGGCAGGACGAGTGCGACCGGGCCGCCCTGGCCTATCTGCGCGGCGTCTTCGACGCGGCGCTGGGTGGGATGCCCGGCGACGTGGCCGTGCGACTGGTGGCGGCCCAGGGGTACGCCGGGCAGGTGCTGGTCGACCACGCGGACCGCGAGTCCGACCTGCTCGTCGTCGGCAGCCCCGAGCGAGGCCGCTTCGGCCGTTCGCGGGGGCACGTGACCCGGTACTGCGTGAAACGTGCCGTCGTACCGGTCATCGCGGTGCCGGCCCCGTCCTGGGCGCGGGCCGCGACGATCCGCCGCTTCTCTCGCGACCTCGAACGATTCAGTCATTGACCCCCTCGGGATCGACACGTTTGGAAAGGACCACATCAACCATGGACGAGGGCCCGAGAATCTACGCCGTTCCGGTGCGTGACCTGCCGGGACGGATGGTGCGGACGGTGCGGACCGGACGCTCACCCCAGGGTCAGCGGGTGGGCATCGCGTTCACCCGCGCGGATCTGCTGGTCGCCGCGATGGGCGCGGAACAGCCGTGGGAGGAGCTGTGCGAGTCGGCCCTGCGCGGCATGCTCCGTCCGCTCGGCATCGACGTGATCCAGGTCGACCCGCTGCTGGTCGCACCGCCTCTGCACCCGGTCGACCCGGCACCCCGTCCCGGTCAGGCGCGGACGAAGCGCACCGCGTCGGCGATCACGTGGCCGTCGGTGTCCTCGGTGCGGATCAGCACGCTCCCGTCGGTGCCCGCCGTGAACGGGTAGGTGCCCAACGGCACCCACTGGCCGCCGGACTGCCGCTGGTCGACGATCCGGGTGGTCACCCCGCCGGAGTACGCGATGTCCACCGGCACGTTGGTCGCCCGGTTCGGGTCGGCGGTCCAGCGCAGGTGCACGGTCCACGAGCCGGAGGTGGGCAGCGTGGGGCGGAAGCGCAACCGGTTGACGCCCTTGGCGGTGTTGCCGTCGTGCTCGTAGTCCGGGCCGTAGTAGCCGCCGATGCTGGTGCTGCGCAGCCACGTTCCGGCCCGGGTGATCCCGCTGGACGCCGCGTTGTCCAGGATCACCTCGCTGGTCGAACCCCACTCCAGCACCGCGCCGTCCTGCCGCAGCCGGTGCTGCAGGGTGGGCACGGGCACGGCCTGCACGGCGAGGTTCCCGGTGAGCGCCAGGGACGCCGCGGTGGCCGCGGCCTGCCCGAGGATCATGAACACCGGTTCCATCCGGATCGAGCCGTACGCGATGTGGCTCGCCGAGAGGCAGACCGGCACGAGCAGATTGGCGCACTGGGCCTGGTGCGGCACGATCGAGCGGTAGCTCACCGGGTACGGCGCGGGCACGCTGATCTGCACGTCCCCCTCGTTGCGGACCTTGCCGTCGACGACCACCCGCTGACAGTTGTGCGAGTCCATCGTGTAGCTGGCCAAGCCCACCGAGTCGGTGGCCCGTACGCGGCCCCGGCAGTCGGCCTCGGTCATCACGTACGCGGAGACCATCCGGCGGGCCTCGCGGATGTAGAGCAGCGGCGGCCAGCCGCCGGTGCTGGTGAACTCGTCGACCGGCAGCCCCCACCGGGCGGTCGAGTCGCGGACCGACGCCGGCAGTCGGGGGTCGTTCGCCAGGAACCACATCAGCCCCTGCTGGTACGTGCGGTGCTCGGCGATGATGCTCTCCCGCGCGGCCCAGCTCGCCGTCGGGTACGCGTGGTTGAAGCCGATGTGGTCGGTGGACACCGCCCCGTTGTTGTTGGAGTCGGTCTTGCCGCCGCCGACGGAGTGGGTGGTGAAGTACGGCCCGGTGTAGCCGGCCTGGATGTGGCGCAGCAGCAGCTCGTATCGGATCGGGTCGTAGCCGGACGGCTTGCCGAACGGGATCCGGTTGGCCGCCTGGGTCAGGCACATCCGGAAGCAGTACGCCTGGATCCGGTCGTCGCCGCTGCCCTGCGGGGCGAGGGGGGTGGCGGAGATGCCCGGCAGCAGGCCGCTCGCGGGTGAGCCGGCCGTCACGTACGGGTCGACGGGGTAGACGAACTGGTGGGTGTTGCGCGACTGCACCCCGTTGATCGTCTCGCCGTAGGTGTCGTTGGACTCCCGCCCGACGGTGAAACCCACGCCGGCCATGGCCAGCAGGTCACCCTCGTAGGTGGCGTCGACGAACACCCCGCCGGAGTAGACCGACCCGTCCTCGGTGCGCAGTTCGGTGATCCGGTTGCCGCTACGACCGAGGCTGGCCAGCCGGGCATTGACGACCACCGGAACGCCCGCCTCGGCCAGCAGGTCGGCGAAGACCTCGGCGGCGACGTGCGGTTCGAAGGTCATCCGCAGCGGCGACGTCGCCGTGAGCGTACCGCCGTGGTACTTCACGTAAACCCGGCGGTAGAACTCGGCGGCGAGCCCGCCGATGGACGCCTGGACGCCGGTGTCGGTGGTGCCGAGGCCGGCGGTGCTCAGCCCACCGACGTGGCTGGTGGGCTCCACCACGACGGCGGTGCGGCCCAGCCGGCGCATGGTGATCGCGGCGGCCAACCCACCGGAGGTGGCACCGTAGACGACCAGGTCGGCGGTGGTGACGGCGGCGCGGGCGGGACCGGCCCGGAACGGGTCGGTGAGACCGGCCAGGACGAGGCCGGCGCCGCCGGCGGTCAGCAGCCGACGACGGGACAGGGGCACAGACACGGCGGGCTCCCGAGGGGTAACCGGAGGGGGACGGTTACAGAAGCACGCCGCTGCCGCTGCGAACGAAATTCTTCAATCTCTGGCGGCGGGTGTCAACGGGTCACGGGCGGAAGCGGTAGCCCATTCCCGGTTCGGTGATGAGGTGGCGGGGGCGGGCCGGGTCATCCTCCAGCTTGCGTCGCAGCTGGGCCAGGTACTGCCGCAGGTAGTTGGTCTCGTTCTGGTATTCCGGCCCCCACACGTCCTGCAGGAGCTGACGTTGGCTGACCAGCTTGCCGGGGTGGCGCAGCAGCTTCTCCAGCACACTCCACTGGGTGGGGGTCAGCTTGACCTCGGCGCCGTCGTCGCGCCAGACCCGGTGGTCGGCCAGGTCGACGGTGTGCTGGCCGATCCGCAGCGCGGGCACCGCGTCGCTGGGCGCGGCGAGCCGCCGGGTGACGGCGCGGATGCGGGCCAGCAGCTCCTCCACCCCGAACGGCTTCGTGACGTAGTCGTCCGCTCCGGCGTCGAGCGCGGCGACCTTGTCCTCGCTGCCGGCCCGCCCGGACAGCACGATGATCGGCACGCTGGTCCATCCGCGCAGGCCACGGATCACCTCCACGCCGTCGATGTCGGGCAGGCCGAGGTCGAGCACCACCAGGTCGGGCGGGTGACTGGCGGCGGCCTTCAACGCGGCGGCCCCGGTGCCGGCGACGTCCACGTCGTACCGGCGGGCGCGCAGGTTGATCCGCAGGGCGCGCAGGATCTGCGGTTCGTCGTCGACGACCAGGATGCGGGTCATTCCTACGGCCCCTCCGAGTTGGTCTGCGCGGCGGCGGGGAGCCGCAGCACCATGGTGAGGCCACCACCGGGTGTGGTCTCCGGGGTGATGCTGCCACCCATCGCCTCCGCCAACCCCCGGGACAGGGCGAGCCCGAGACCGACGCCGGTCTGGTTGTCCCGGTCGCCGAGGCGCTGGAACGGCAGGAAGACGTGCTCCCACTGGTCCTCCGGGATGCCCGGCCCCCGGTCGATGACCCGCAGCTCCACCTGACCGGCGTGGGCGCTGGCGGTGATGGTGGGCGGCTGGTCGGGCGGGCTGTACCGCAGCGCGTTGGCGACGATGTTGACCAGCACCCGTTCCAGCAGGCCCGGGTCCGCGGCGGCGGCCGGCAGGTCGGCCGGGATGTCCGTGCCGACGGTCGCGGCCGCCGGGCCAAGTTCGTCCAGGGCCAGGGGTACGGCGTCCTCCAAGCCGATCACGGTGGCCGAGATGCCCAGCACGCCGGCCTGCAGGCGGCTCATGTCCAGCAGGTTGGCGACCAGCCGGGCGAGCCGGTCCAGCGACTCCTCGGCGGTCTCCAGCAGCTCCTCGCGATCGGACTCGTCGAACTCGATGTCGTGGCTGCGCAGACTGGTCACGGCGGCCTTCGCCGAGGCCAGCGGCGTACGCAGGTCGTGGCTGACCGCCGCGAGCAGCGCGGTGCGCATCCGGTCGGCGGCGGCGAGGGGTCGGGCGGTGGCGGCCTCCTCGGCGAGGCGCTCCTGGCGCAGCGCGACGGCGGCCTGGGCGGCGAACGCCTCGACGATGCGCCGGTCGGCGGCCTCCAACCGCCGGCCGCTGAGTACGACGGTGATCCGCTCGTCGACGGGCACCGCCGTCTCACCGCCGTCGGGTGTGCAGGCCGGCTGATCGCCGACGCTCGCCACCACGCACCAGGCGTGCTCCTCGCGTGCCCGGTCGGGGCGACCGCCGGCCTCCTCGGCCAGCTCAAGCACGCTCACCGCGCGCAGCCCGAACGTCTCCCGGAGCTGGTCCAGCAGGGCGGGCAGCGGGCGTTCGCCGCGCAGCACGCCACCGGCCACGGCGGCGAGGGTCTGCGCGTCGGCGGCGGCGCGGGCGGCCTCCCGGGTACGCCGGGCGGCCACGTCGACGATCCAGCTGACCGCCAACGCCACCGCGACGAACACGGCCAGGGCGAGCAGGTTGTCGGCCTCGGCGATGGTCAGCGTCCGGTACGGCGGGGTGAAGAACCAGTTGAGCAGCAGCGAGCCGCCGAGCGCGGCGACCAGCGCCGGCCACACGCCACCGACCAGCGCGACACCGACGACCCCGGCGAGGAACAGCAGGATGTCGTTGGTCAACGTCAGGTCGGGCAGCGTCTTCAGCAGCAGGGTGAGCAGCGGCATGCCCAGCACCGCCAGGCCGAAGCCGAGCAGCCGGCGGCGCCGGGACAGCGCCGCCGGCACGGCCGCCGCCCGCCGTCCCTTACCGGCCTGCTTGTGGGTGACCAGGTGCACGTCGATCGAGCCGGACAGCGCGGTGGTGGTCACCCCGACACCCCGGGCGAAGATCTGCGCGAGGCGGCCCCGCCGGCTGGCGCCGAGCACCAGCTGGGTGGCGTTCACGCCCTGCGCGAAGTCCAGCAGCGCGGCCGGCACGTCGGTGCCGAGCACCTGGTGGTACGTGCCGCCCAGGCTCTCGACGAGGACCCGTTGGCGGGCCAACTGTGCCGGGTCGGCGCCGGCCAGGCCGTCGCTGCGGGCCACGTGCACGGCGAGCAGGTCGGCGCCCTTGCTGCGGGCCGCGACCCGGGCCGCGCGGCGGATCAGTGTCTCGCCCTCCGGGCCTCCGGTCAGCGCCACCACGACGCGTTCCCGGGCCTCCCAGGTGGCCGCGATGCCCTGCTGGCTGCGGTACCGGTCGAGCTGCTCGTCGACCTTGTCGGCCAGCCAGAGCAGCGCCAGCTCGCGCAGCGCGGTGAGGTTGCCGACCCGGAAGTAGTTGCCCAACGCGGCGTCGATCTTGTCGGGTCGGTAGATGTTGCCGTGCGCCATCCGCCGCCGCAGCGCCTCCGGGGTCATGTCGACAAGCTCGACCTGCTCGGCGGCGCGGACGATCTCGTCCGGCACGGTCTCCCGCTGGGTGGTGCCGGTGATCTGCGCGACGACGTCGTTGACCGACTCAAGGTGCTGCACGTTGACCGTGGACAGCACGTCGATGCCCGCGTCGAGCAGCTCCTGGACGTCCTGCCAGCGCTTGTCGTGCCGGGAGCCGGGCACGTTGGTGTGCGCCAGCTCGTCGACCACCGCGATCTCCGGCCGGCGGGCCAGCACGGCGTCCACGTCCATCTCGGTGAACTCGGCGCCCCGGTACGTCATCGCGCGGCGGGGCACCTGCTCCAGGTCGCCGAGCATGGCCGCGGTGTGCTGCCGGCCGTGGGTCTCCACGAAGCCGATCACCACGTCGGTGCCGCGCGCGGCACGCCGCTGGGCCTCCTCCAACATGGCGTACGTCTTACCGACGCCGGGGGCGGCTCCGAGATAGATGCGCAGTTCTCCGCGTGGCACGGGAACCATCCTCCCTGGTCAGATCGGCCGGCGGGGCCGCGCCCGGTCGGCACGGCCCCGTCTGCGAGTGTGCTCAGCGTGCGGCGAACTGCTTGTCGAGGGCGAGGTTGAGCTCCAGCACGTTGACCCCGGGCTCACCCATGAAGCCGAGCCCGCGACCGTCGGTGTGCTCCTTGACGAGCTTGCGGACCGCCGCCGGGTCCGCGCCGCGCTCCCGCGCGACCCGGTTGACCTGCAGCTCGGCGTACGCCGGGCTGATCTGCGGGTCGAGACCGCTGGCGCTGGCGGTGACCGCGTCGGCGGGCACCGCCGGCTTGGCGGGCGCGTCGCCACGGATCGGGGTGATGACCCCGCCGTCGGCCACGTAGTCCTCGCCCGGCTGGGCCAGCTCCACCGCGACACCCTCGTACGAGGTCACGAACGGGGTGGCCGGGGCGGCCTGGTTGACGCTGACCACCCGGGTGACCTTGCCGGTCAGGCCGTCGGCGCGGAAGACCGCGAGCACCGCGCCCACCCCGTCGGTGGTGCAGAAGGGACGCCGGCCGTCGACGCCGTTCAGCTCGCCGACCTCCTTGCTGCGCCCGCACACCTGGGTGAGCAGGCTCTCGCTGGACTCCTCCGGGTCGGTGGCGATGGTGTCGACCACGCTCTCCGGGCCCAGGTTGCTGGCCGAGGTGGAGGTGGGGTCGTAGCCGTCGCCGGCCGCCGACGGGCGGGACTGGAAGTAGCGGGCGACGGGGTTGCCGTCCGCGTCGGTGAAGGACTGGCCGATCAGCGCGCTGCCGACCGTGGTCCCGCCCGACGAGATCAGCGATCCGTCGGTCTTGTGGTTGAGGCCGGGCAGCTTGCCGACCGCTACCAGGGCCAGCGGGTAGACCAGGCCGAGCAGCACGGTGAAGACGAGCACAGCGCGCAGCGCGGCGAGGTGTTGGGCGATCCAGGTGGGTAGGCGCATCACGAAATCCCCGGGATGAACTGGATGAGCAGGTCGATGAGCTTGATCCCGATGAACGGCACGATGATGCCGCCCAGACCGTAGAGCCAGAGGTTGCGGCTGAGCAGCTTCGACGCGGCGGCCGGCCGGTACCGCACGCCCCGCAGGGCGAGCGGGATCAGCGCGATGATCACCAGGGCGTTGAAGATGACCGCGGACAGGATCGCCGACTCCGGGCTGGACAGCCGCATGATGTTGAGCGCGTCCAGGCTCGGGTAGAGGCCGGCGAACATGGCCGGGATGATCGCGAAGTACTTCGCGATGTCGTTGGCGATGCTGAACGTGGTCAGCGCGCCACGGGTGATCAGCAACTGCTTGCCGATCTCCACGATCTCGATCAGCTTGGTCGGGTCGGAGTCAAGGTCGACCATGTTGCCGGCCTCCTTGGCGGCCGACGTACCGGTGTTCATCGCCACCCCGACGTCGGCCTGGGCGAGCGCCGGCGCGTCGTTGGTGCCGTCACCGGTCATCGCGACCAGCCGGCCACCCTCCTGCTCCCGCTTGATCAGCGCGAGCTTGTCCTCCGGCGTCGCCTCGGCCAGGAAGTCGTCCACCCCGGCCTCGTCGGCGATGGCCTTCGCGGTCCGCGGGTTGTCGCCGGTGATCATCACGGTTCGGATGCCCATCCGGCGCATCTCGTCGAACCGCTCCCGCATCCCGGACTTGACGACGTCCTTGAGGTGGATGACGCCCAGCGCGCGGGCGGGCTGGCCGTCGACGTGCTCGGCGACGACCAGCGGGGTGCCGCCGGTGCCGCTGATCACGTCCACGATCTCGCCGACCTGCTCGGTCGGGTGGCCGCCGTTCTCCCGTACCCACTTCATCACCGCGGCGGCGGCACCCTTGCGGACCCGGCGGGCCGTGCCCACCGCGCCGCCGTCCACGCTGCCGTCCGGGATGAGGTCGACGCCGCTCATCCGGGTCTGCGCGGTGAACGGCACGAAGGTGGCGTGCGGCATCACGCCGGGCTCGCGTTCCCGCAGCCCGAACTCGTTCTTCGCCAGCACCACCACCGAGCGCCCCTCCGGGGTCTCGTCGGCCAGGCTGGACAGCTGCGCGGCGTCGGCCACCGTCGCGGCGTCGACCCCCTCGACGGGTACGAACTCGGCGGCCTGCCGGTTGCCCAGCGTGATGGTGCCGGTCTTGTCGAGCAGCAGGGTGTTGACGTCGCCGGCCGCCTCGACGGCCCGGCCACTCATGGCCAGGACGTTGCGCTGGACGAGGCGGTCCATGCCGGCGATGCCGATGGCCGACAGCAGCGCGCCGATGGTGGTCGGGATCAGGCAGACCAGCAGCGAGATCAGCACGACGCCGGTGACACCGGCGCCGTTGATCGCCCCGCTGTCCGGGGCGGCGGCCTGGTACGCCTTGGAGAAGATCGCCAGCGGCTGGAGGGTGACCACGGCCAGCAGGAAAATGATCGTGAGCGCGGCGAGCAGGATGTTCAGCGCGATCTCGTTCGGTGTCTTCTGCCGGTTGGCGCCCTCGACCAGGGCGATCATCCGGTCGATGAAGCTCTCCCCCGGCTTCTGGGTGATCTTCACGATGATCCGGTCGGAGAGCACCTTCGTGCCGCCGGTGACCGCGCTGCGGTCACCGCCGGACTCCCGGATGACCGGGGCCGACTCGCCGGTGATGGCCGACTCGTCGACGCTGGCGATGCCCTCGACGATGTCGCCGTCGCCGGGGATGATGCCGCCCGCCTCGACCAGGACGACGTCGCCCTGGCGCAACTGCGGGGCGGGCACCGCCTCGTCGCGGTAGGTGTTGGCCTTCGCGCCGGGCTTCCAGTCGATCAGCCGGGTGGCGATGGTGTCCTGCTTGGCCTGCCGCAGCGTCGCGGCCTGGGCCTTGCCCCGGCCCTCGGCGACCGCCTCGGCCAGGTTGGCGAAGACCACGGTCAGCCACAGCCAGACGGTGATCGCCCAGGCGAACACCGACGGGTCGGTCACCGCCAGGACGGTGGTGAAGGCCGCGCCGACCTCCACGATCAGCATCACCGGGTTGCGCCACAGGGTGGCCGGGTTGAGCTTGCGTACGGCGTCCGGCAGGGACCGGACGAGCTGCTTGGGGTCGAGCAGGCCCCCGCCGATCCGGTTGCCCTGTGTCGCCGGGCTGCCGGGGAGCTGCTCTGTCGGGGCGGACGTGACGGACATGTCCTCGTTCCTCATGATGGTCAGAGCCCTTCTGCCAGCGGGCCGAGCGCGAGCGCGGGCAGGAAGGTCAGCGCGACGAGGACCACGGTGACGCCGACGACCATGCCGATGAACAGCGGTCGGTGGGTCGGCAGGGTGCCCTCGGACGCGGGAGTGGGTGCCTGGCGGGCCAGCGAGCCGGCCAACGCGAGCACGAAGATAATCGGCAGGAACCGGCCGAGCAGCATGCACAACCCGAGCGCGGTGTTCCACCAGGCCGTGTTGACCGTGATGCCGGCGAACGCGGAGCCGTTGTTGTTGCTGGCCGAGGTGAACGCGTACAGCACCTCGGAGAGGCCGTGCGGGCCGACGTTGAGCGCGGTCGAGTTGTTGCCGGTGGCGAACGCCGCCGCCGTACCGACCAGCACCAGGATCGGCGTGATGAGGAAGTAGAGGGAGGCGAACTTGATCTCCCGCGAGCTGATCTTCTTGCCCAGGTACTCGGGGGTGCGACCGACCATCAGGCCGGCCACGAAGACCGTGATCACCGCGAGGATGAGCAGGCCGTACAGGCCGGACCCGACACCGCCGGGCGCGACCTCGCCGAGCATCATGTTGACCATGGTCATCATGCCGCCAAGCGAGGTGAACGAGTCGTGGAACGAGTTCACCGCGCCGGTCGAGGTGAGCGTGGTGGCGGCGGCGAAGGCGGCCGAGTTCGACACGTCGAACCGCACCTCCTTGCCCTCCATCGCCGCGCCGACCGCCTGCGGCACCGTGCCGTGGCCGGCCAGCTCGAAGGCGTTGGTGATGGCGATGCTGGCGAACGCGAGGATGCCCATCACCGCGGCGATGGCGTAGCCCTGCCGGTTCTGCCCGACCATCCGGCCGAAGACCCGGGGCAGGCTGAACGGGATCAGCAGGAGCAGAAAGATCTCCAGCCAGTTCGTCCAGGTGGTGGGGTTCTCGAACGGGTGGGCGCTGTTGACGTTGTAGAAGCCGCCACCGTTGGTGCCCAGCTCCTTGATCACTTCTTGGCTGGCGACCGGCCCACCGGTGATGGTCTGCGTGCCGCCGGTCAGCGTGGACACGTCGGTGCCGGCGGACAGGTTCTGCACCACCCCACCGATCATCAGCACGATGGCGCCGAGGACCGCGATCGGCAGCAGGATGCGCAGCACGATCCGGATCAGGTCGACCCAGAAGTTGCCGAGCTGCCCGGTGCGGCTGCGGGCGAACCCGCGTACCAGCGCGACCGCCACCGCGATGCCGACCGCCGCCGAGGTGAAGTTCTGCACGGCCAGACCGGCCATCTGCACCAGGTGGCCCATCGTCGACTCACCCGAGTACCACTGCCAGTTCGTGTTCGTCACGAACGAGACGGCCGTGTTCCAGGCACCGTGGGTCATCACCGGATCCAGCCCGAGCGACAGCCACAGGTGGTTCTGCACCCGCTGGAACAGGTACAGGAACAGGATCGAGACCGCGGAGAACGCGAGCACGCTGCGGGCGTACACGCCCCAGGTCTGCTCGGCGGCCGGGTTGACCCCGACCAGACGGTAGATCCCCCGCTCGACGCGCGACTGCTTCGTACCGGAGACAGCCCGGAACATGTAGTCGCCGAACGGCTTGTAGACGGCGACGAGCGCCGCCACCAGCGTCAGCACGAAGATGACGCCCGCTGTTGTCATGGTCATCAGAAGCGCTCCGGGAACAACAGGGCGAACACCAGGAACGCGCCCAGGACGATCGCCAGCACCAGACCGACGGCGTTTACCGCGTTCACAGCTTCTCCACCGCCCGGACCACCAGGGCGAGCACTGCGAACAGCGCCACCGTGAGGACCACGAACACCACGTCAGACACGCTGACTCCTCTTACCGGAAAGGTTCGTCGCGACCGCCTTCCGGTCGCGCCGGGCAATCAAAGCCCCACCACCCGCCGGACGGCAGGGGTCATAACGCGACCATGACGGAGCCGAACCTTTTCTTGACGTGGTTTTCACACCTGCCCACTGAACAGGTGAAATACGGCACAGACCCTCGGTGGATCCGCGAGGCAATGAGCCAGTTGTCGGCCCTTTGCTCTGCTTCAACGGACGCAACAGAAACGCGTCGTCACCGTTGCGCCGGTCGAAACAGAGCAAAGGACGCGCGAGGGAGGGCCGTGCGCGACCCGGATGGTCCGGCGGCGGGCGGCGGGCGGCGGGCGGCGGGCGGCGGCGAGGGTGGAGGTACCAGCCGTCAGGCCGGGCGGCGGGCCACCAGCACGTCTCGCATGATCGACTGGTCGACCCGGTGCCGCAGCGCGCGGTAGGGCTCCGCGTCCACCACGGTCAGGCCGGCGTCGGCCAGCGCCGCCGCCGCGTCGTCCCGGCTGGCGACGTGGGTGTTCCAGGAGATGCCGAGCGCCCCGCCGGGGCGCAGCAGCCGCGCCCAGACCGGCGCGGCGTCCGCGAGCAGCGCCAGCGGATCGCGGGTCAAGCCATGATCGGCGGTACGACTGCCGTGCTGCACGCCGTACGGGGCGTCCGCGACGACCAGGTCGACGGTCTCCGGGCGGAAGAACTCCGCCGAGCGGGTGGTGTCGGCGTTGACCACGTCCAGCAGCTGCGTGCGACCGGCCTTGTGCTCCTCGCGGGTCGGGGCCACCTCGATGCGTACCCGCCGGCCGACCACCTTGCGCTCCCGCCGCACCGGCCCCGACTCCAGCACCCGGTGCTTGACCCGCTTCTGCTTCAGCCAGGTGGTGATGAACGCCCGGTACGCCTCGACGTCCTTCTGGTCCCGCTCGATCCCGGCGGCGTCGAAGCCGTACATCAGGGCCTGGTTGAGGGTGGTGCCGCGACCGCACAGCGGGTCGAGCACCCGGAAGCGCCGGCTGGTGAACTCGCCGGCCCAGTCCGAGGCGAGCAGTGTGACGTTGAGGAGCAGCTTGGTGAACTGCTCGTTGGTCTTGCCCGGGTACTTCTGGATGGTGAGCAGATCGTCGTCGTACCGGTCCAGTCGGCTCCACTCGATCGGGCGCAGCAGCTCGCCGACGATCTCGAACAGCGCGTACCCGGCGGAGAGGTTGCCCAGGACGGCCAGGTCCCGTTCGGTCAGCCCGTCACCGGTGAAGGTGACATAGGACGCCCCGCCGACCACCTCGGTGTCCAGCTCGCCGACCCGGCCGTCGAGCGCCGTGCGGCCGAAGATCTCCAGCTCGGCCCGGGTGAGGTCGATGGCGGAGCGGGCGTACACCCGGTTGGTGGCGGGCAGGATCAGCAGGCCGTAGCGCGTCATGATCCGGCGAGTATTCCACAACACGCCCGGGTCGCCGGGAACCGGAGCGGCCACTGGAGCGACTACCGGTACATGGGGTGTGAGCAGTGGCGGGAGGTCCTGTCCGCGCAGTTGGACGGGGAGGAGACCGCCGCCGAACGGACGGCGGCGCAGGGGCACCTCGACGAGTGCGCCGAGTGCCGGGCCTGGTTCCTGGCTGCGGCCGCGGTGACCCGTCGGGTTCGTACCCGATTGGTCGTTGAGGTGCCCGACCGGACGACGGCGATCCTGGCCGCGGCCGCCGAGGCACCGCCGGCCCGCCGCTGGCGGTGGCGGCCCCGGATGCCTCGACGTGGCCCGCTGGTCGCCGCGCTGCGCGCGACGCTCGGGCTGCTCGGCGCGGTGCAGCTGGTGCTCGGCCTGGCCCAGGTGGGCCGGGGCGCGACCGCCGATCATGTGCATGCCGCCGGTCAGCACCTGTGGCACGAGTCTGCCGCCTGGAACGTGGCGGTGGGTGCCGGCTTCCTCTTCGTGGCGGTACGCCGCACCCCGCCGGCCGGTCTGCTGCCGATGCTCAGCGCGTTCGTCGGCACCTTGCTGCTGCTGTCGGTCAACGACCTGGCCACCGGGTCGGTGGGCGGGGAACGACTGATCAGCCACGGCTTCCTGGTGGTCGGCTACCTGATCACCGTGCTGCTGTCCCGGCCCGGTCTGCGCCCCGGCGGGCCGGCACCGCAGCGGCAGCCGACGCCGTCCCGCTGGCGGTTCGGGGCCGACGAGGTGGAGCGACCCCTGCGGGTGGTACGCCCCGAGTCGTATCCGGCGCAGGCCGCCGACCGTTTCGCCGCCCCGGCTGCGCGTACCGGCCAGGCCAGGCGTGCCGGTCGGGCCGCCTGATCCCGCGACCGTGCGCGCCGGTGACTAGGCGCGAGGATCGGCCGGGCGCACCGGCTCGCCGGCAGCGATGACCTGCGGGACGACCTGTTCGACGATGGTCAGCAGGGTCGTCGTGAGCAGCAGGTGCACCTGGGCGCGGGTCAGCGCGCCACGCTGGAGCCATTCGCGGGCGGTCGACGTGGCCAACCCGCAGTACGCCCGGACCATGCCGCGAAGCTCCTCGTGGTACACGGCCTGACCAGCCAGCCCGACGGCGACGAGCATCCGGTCAGCGGCCACCTCCTCGGCCTCGGCGAGCACCCGCTCCACGTCGGCGTCACCACCCATCCCCCGGGCGGTTACCGCCGCCAGCCACGAGGTGCTGTGCCGGGACACCACGTCGAGGAACCACGAGACGCTCGCGTCGACCCGCGTCCGCAGGTCACCCTTGGGCAGCCGTTCGAGGGCGACCTCCGGGATGGTCACCATGACCCGGACGACCTCCAGATAGAGGTCCTTCTTGGTGCCGAAGTAGTGGTTGACCAGCCCTCGGGCGACGCCCGCCTCCCGGGCGACGTCGGTGGTCGACACGTCCGCGTACGGCCGCTCGCCGAACAGCCGGACCGCGCAGGCCAGGATCTGCCCGCGCCGGGCGTCCGGCTCCAACCGGCGGCGGCGAGGGGCGGTCTCGACACTCATCTGCCCGACCCTAGCGGCAGCTCCGGGCCAGCCGCCGCTCATCACCTCGGTCACGCGGGATGATCGGCTCGTGCGGCCCTTCACGGGCAATAAACCAATCGTCTAGAGTGCCGCTTTAGCGTCTGCAACGCCCCATCCTGGTGATGTGTCCGAAGGGCCTGCCAGGGCACCAAGGCTCAGGCTGACGGCTCGGCATGCCGGCTGGCGCCTGAGGCATCGAGCAAGGGAGCAGCATTTTGGTTTCTCGACGTCGAGTCCTCTCCGGCGCGGCCGGCGCGGCGGTTGGCCTCTCGGCCGCTGGCACGTTCGCCGGGTCCGCGACGGCGGCGCCGTCCACCTCCACCGAAGTGACGTCGCCGCTGGCCGCCCCGCGCGGTCGCCTGATGAGCAGGACGGTGGTGACCTCACCGGCCATCCCGCTGACCCATCTCTCCATCAAGCACGGCGGCCCCTCGGCGGCGGTTCGACTCCGCACCGGCAAGGGGTGGAGCGACTGGCTGGAGCTGAACGCGTGTCAGAACGGCCGGGACGGAGCCCTGGCAGCGGCCCGCTCCAACGTCGTGGTCGCCAACGGCGCCACCGCGTACGAAGTCCAGGTCGCCGACGGTTCCGACGCCACCGTGTCCGAACTGAACATGGTCGACGGGCCCCGGCGGAGGATCCCGAACCCGCAGACGAACAGTCTTCCGGTGCCGCGAGGTGGCCGGCAGCCGACCTACCTGCCCCGCGCACGCTGGGGTGCTGACGAGTCGCTCCGCTTCGCCGACGACGGCAGCGAGCGGTTTCCGACCGAGTTCTTCCCGGTGCAGACGCTGACGGTCCACCACAGCGGGGTGTACGAACACAACGAGGACCCGGATCCGGCGGCGACGGTCCGTGCCATCTACTACGACCAGTGCATCCTGCAGGAATTCGGTGACATCGGCTACCACCTGCTGATCGACGAGGCGGGGCGGATCTACGAGGGTCGCTACTCCGACCCGGGAGGCCTCCCGGTGTACGGCCCGAGCGCCGGCACCGACGGCCGGCCGCTCATGGTCAACGCGGCGCACGTGGGTGGCTACAACGCGGGCAACATCGGCATCTGCCTGTTGGGCCGGTTCACGTCCCGCCAGCCCAGCGCCGCGGCACACCGGTCGTTGGTGTTCGTCCTGGCGGGCCTCGCCGCCACGGGTCGACTCGCCCCCGGTGCCAAGACCAACTACGTCAACCCGATCAGCGGGGCGAGTGGCACGGTCAACGTCATCTCCGGTCACCGGGACTGGGCGACCATCGGGGCCGGTCCGACCGAGTGCCCCGGCGACGCCTTCCACCCCTACCTCGGCGCTCTTCGCCAGGAGGTCGCGGTGATGCTGTCGCAGTTCCCGACTCCTCCGAGGCGCTCTCGATAGGTCGACACACCCCCGCGACAGGTCGACCCCTCGCCCCACCGTCTCCACCGCCCCCCGGTGGAGACGGTGGGGCCCGCGCTCATCCAGCGCGCCGGTAGCTTGAGCTCACCATGAAGGCGGGGTGTCCAGCTCGAGCGGATGGCCCGACTCCACGAAACCGGGAGTCGATCACGGCGAGGGCTGCTCACGGCTTATTGACATGCCGCCAACAGGGCGCGAGGGTGGTGCACATGCCCACGCCCGACGGCTCCCCCTCGCCCTGGCGCGAACCGGAACACGACGACCTCGCCGACCTGGCCCGCACCTTCTTCACCAAGGAGGTGCTGCCGCACACCGAACGCCTGCTGGCGCAGGGCCACCCGGATCGCGAGCACTACCGTCGCGCCGGCGAGCTGGGGCTGCTCGGCCTGTCCGTCCCGGAGGAGTACGGCGGCGGAGGCGGTGGCTTCACCCACGAGGCCGTCCTGCTGCACGAGCAGGCGTACACCGGGGAGAGCAGCCTCGGGCTGGCCGTCCACAGTGGCATCGTCACCGGCTACCTGGTGGCGTACGGCAGCGAAGAGCAGAAGCGGCGGTGGCTACCCGGCCTGTGCAGCGGTGAGCTGGTCGGCGCGATCGCGATGACCGAGCCGGACGGCGGCTCGGACCTGCAGGCCATGCGCACCCGGGCGGTCCGCGACGGCGACGACTACGTGGTCACCGGCGCGAAGGCGTTCATCACCAACGGCGGACTGGCCGATCTGATCCTCGTGGCGGTGAAGACCGACCCGGAGCAGCGGGCGGCCGGCGTCTCGCTGCTGGTCTGCGAGGTCGGTGGCGACCCGGAGGGCTTCCGCCGGGGCCGGCTGCTGTCCAAGATCGGGCTGCACGCCAACGACACCGCCGAGTTGTTCTTCGACGAGTTCCGGGTGCCGGCGGCCAACCTGCTCGGGGGCGCCGAGGGGTTGGGCTTCATCCAGCTCATGCAGCAGCTTCCGCAGGAACGCCTCGTGATCGGCGTCGGCGCGGTCGCCGCCATGGAACGCGCCGTCGAGCTGACCGTCGCGTACGCCAAGGAGCGCAGCGCCTTCGGCAAGACGCTGATGGGTCACCAGAACACCCGGATGGTGCTCGCCGAGTGTGCCACCCGCGCCCGGGTCAGCCGGGTCTTCCTGGACGACTGCATCGTCCGGCACAGCCGTGGCGAGCTGGACGTTTCCACCGCCGCGATGGCGAAGTCCTGGCTCACCGACGGGCAGTGCGAGGTCATCGACCGGTGCCTGCAGATCTTCGGCGGCTACGGCTACACGACGGAGTACCCGATCGCCCGGATGTACGCCGACGCGCGCGTCCAGAAGATCTACGGCGGCACCAACGAGATCATGAAGGAGCTGATCGCCCGTGCCCTCTGAGGCGTACGTCTATGACGCGGTCCGCACCCCGCGCGGACGCGGCCGGGACACCGGCGCGCTGCACGGGGTCAAGCCGATCTCGCTGGTGGTCGGCCTGATCGACGCGTTGCGTGAGCGCAACCCCGGCCTGGACGTCGGCCGGCTGGAGGACCTGCTGCTCGGCATCGTCACCCCGGTCGGCGAGCAGGGCGGTGACCTGGCCCGCGCCGCCGCCCTGCTGGCCGGCCTGCCCGATCAGGTGGGTGGGGTGCAGCTCAACCGGTTCTGCGCGTCCGGGCTGGAGGCGGTCAACGCGGCCGCCGCGCGGATCCGCTCCGGCTGGGAGCACCTGCTGCTGGCCGGCGGGGTGGAGTCGATGTCCCGGGTGCCGATGGGCTCCGACGGCGCGGCCTGGGCCACCGACCCGCAGACCGCGCTGGCCACGTCGTTCGTGCCGCAGGGGGTCAGCGCGGACCTGATCGCCACCCTGGAGGGCTTCAGCCGCGACGACGTGGACGGCTATGCGCTGCGGTCGCAGGAGCGGGCCGCCAAGGCGTGGGCCGGCGGGCACTTCGCCCGGTCGGTGGTGCCGGTCCGTGACGCCAACGGGTTGGACATCCTCACCGTCGACGAGCACCCGCGCCCGGAGACCACCCGGGAGGCTTTGGCCCGGCTCACCCCGTCGTTCGCCACGATGGGCGAGGCGGCCGGCTTCGACGCGGTGGCGTTGCAGAAGTTCCACTGGCTGGAGGCCATCGAGCACGTCCACCACGCCGGCAACTCGTCCGGCATCGTGGACGGCGCGGCGCTGGTGCTGATCGGCTCGGAGGAGGTCGGTCGGGATCTCGGCCTCACCCCGCGCGCCCGGATCGTCGGCGCGGCGGTCACCGGCGCCGACCCGACCCTCATGCTGACCGGCCCGATCCCGGCCACCCACAAGGCGCTCGCCGTCGCCGGGCTGACCCTCGACGACATCGACCTGTTCGAGATCAACGAGGCGTTCGCCGCGGTGGTGCTCAAGTACGTCCGCGATCTGGGCCTCGACCCGGACCGGGTGAACGTCAACGGCGGCGCGATCGCCCTCGGCCACCCGCTCGGCGCCACCGGAGCGATGCTGCTCGGCACGGCGTTGGACGAGTTGGAACGCCGCGACCTGCGCCGCGCCGTCGTGACCCTGTGCATCGGCGGCGGCATGGGCGTCGCCACCGTTCTCGAGCGCTGCTGACCGGGGGTAAGACCGATGACCGACACCATCCGGTACGACCGTGGCGCCGACGGCATCGTCACGCTCACCCTGGACGACCCGACCCAGTCCGCCAACACCATGAACCGGGCGTACGCCGCCTCGATGTGCGCCGTCCTCGACCGGCTGGCCGCCCAGTTGCCGGCCTTCCCGGCCACCCTGCGCAAACAGCTCAAGGGTGCCCGGCTGCCCGCGCCCGAGGCGATCCTCGCCACCGCCGTCGAGGGCGCGCAGGTCGACGTGGAGACCGCGTTCACCGTGGAGACCCGGCACCTGATCGGTCTGCTCACCGGGCAGGTCGCCAAGAACATGATCGGGGCGTTCTTCTTCGACCTGAAGGCCGTCAACGGTGGTGCGGCCCGACCGTCCGGCGTGGACGTGGCGCCGGTGCGCCGGGTGGCGGTGCTCGGCGCCGGCATGATGGGCGCCGGCATCGCGTACGCCTGCGCCAGCGCCGGTCTGGAGGTGGTGGTGCGGGACGTCTCGCCGGAGGCGGCGGGGCGGGCCCGGGAGCACGCCGAACGGCTGCTGGCCCGCGCGGTCCGCAAGGGCCGCGCCACCGAGGCGGACGCCCGCGCCGTACTGGACCGGATCACCACCACCGACCAGGTGGACGCCCTCACCGGCTGCGACGCGGTCATCGAGGCGGTCTTCGAGGACCCGGCACTGAAGAAGGCGGTCTTCGCCGAGGTGTTGCCGATGCTGGCACCCGACGCGTTGCTCGCCTCCAACACCTCCACCCTGCCGATCACCGGGCTGGCCGAGGGCGTGGACCGTCCGGCCGACTTCATCGGCATGCACTTCTTCTCCCCGGTGGACCGGATGCCGCTGCTGGAGATCGTGGTCGGCGACCGGACCGGCGACGAGGCGCTGGCCCGTGCGTTCGACCTGGCCCGGCGGATCGGCAAGACCCCGATCGTGGTCAACGACGGCCGGGGCTTCTTCACCAGCCGGGTCATCGGCCGGTTCATCGACGAGGCGGTCGGCATGGTCGTCGAGGGCGTACCGGCCGCGTCGGTGGAACAGGCCGCGTTGCAGGCCGGCTACCCGACCGGGCCCCTCGCGCTGGCCGACGAGGTGAGCCTCACCCTGATCCAGCGGATCCGCCGCCAGTTCGAGGCGGCCAGCGAGGAGTACCTGCCACTGCCCGCACACCGGCTCGTCGACGAGTTGGTCGACGCGTACGACCGGCCGGGCCGCGCCGCCGGACGCGGCTTCTACTCCTACGACGACGGCACCCGGGGCCGGTTGTGGCCCGGCCTCGCCGACCTGGTCACCGACGCCGGCCGTGCCGTGCCGTTCACCGACCTCCAGGAGCGGATGCTCTTCGCCGAGGCGCTGGACGCGCTGCGCTGCCTCGACGAGGGAGTGCTGCGCACCGAGACCGACGCCAACATCGGTTCGATCTTCGGCATCGGCTTCCCGGCCTGGACGGGCGGGGTGATCCGCTACGTGCGGCAGTACGCGGGCGGGCCGGCCGGTTTCGCGGCACGGGCGGCCGAACTGGCGCAACGCTACGGCGAGCGGTTCACACCGCCGGACGATTTGGTCGACCGGCTCGCCGCCTCGGCCGGCCGCCCCGCCGAGTCGGTGGGCACCGCGTGACGCCGGCACGCGGCGGGCCGCTCGCCGGGGTGCGGGTGGTCGAGTTGGCCAGCCTCGCGCCGGCGCCGTTCGGCTGCATGGTGCTCGCCGACCTCGGCGCGGACGTGGTGCGGGTCGACCGGCCCGGCGCCCCGGGAGCCGGCCGGCTGGCCGCGCCGACCGACGGGCCGTTGCAGCGCGGCCGGCGGGTCACCACGCTGGATCTGAAGTCCCCGGACGGCGTGGCGGACCTGCTGCGCCTCGCCGAGCGGGCGGACGTGCTGGTCGAGGCGTACCGGCCGGGGGTCGCCGAGCGGCTCGGCTTCGGCCCGCAGGTGTGCCAGGACCGCAACCCCGGACTGGTGTACGCGCGGATGACCGGCTGGGGTCAGGACGGCCCGCTGGCGAGCCGCGCCGGACACGACATCGACTACATCGCGGTGGCCGGGGCGTTGGAGCCGCTCGGACGGGCCGGCGAGCGCCCGTACGCGCCGATGAACCTGCTCGGCGACTTCGGTGGCGGCGGCATGCTGCTGGCCGTGGGAGTGCTGGCCGCGCTGCTGGAACGGGAACGCTCCGGCGTCGGCCAGGTGGTCGACGCGGCCATGGTGGACGGGTCGGCGCTGCTCACCTCGTTCCTGCACGGGCTCATGGGCGGTGGCCTGTGGGCGGCGCCGCGCGGGCGCAACATGTTCGACGGTGGGGCGCCGTTCTACGACACGTACGCCACCTCGGACGGTGGATTCATGGCCGTCGGCGCGATGGAACCGGCCTTCTACGCCGTTCTCCTCGACGGCCTCGGCCTCGCCGACGACCCGGACCTGCCCGCCCAGTACGACCCGAGCGGCTGGGACGAGCTGCGCCGACGGTTCACCGAACGGTTCGCCGAGCGGACCCGGGACGAGTGGACGGCGGTCTTCACCGACCTGGACGCCTGCGTCGCCCCGGTACTCGCCCCCGGCGAGGCGCACCAACACCCGCACAACACCGCCCGAGGCACCTTCGTCGAGGTGGACGGCCAGATCCAACCGGCCCCGGCCCCCCGCTTCAACCGCACACCAGCACCGCGCCCGACCCCGGCCCCCGACCCGACCCGCAACGCCCTACCGGTAGAGCAGATCCTCACCACCTGGCCCTAACACCCACCCACACCGACCTCCCTAAGTTGATCAAGAGGTTCGCGTCAGCGAGCCGTCCTCTGATGACGCGAACCTCTTGATCAACGCGGGAGAGCGGGCCTGGGAGCGGCGATCGGGCGGGCGGGCGGGCGGCGACTTCCCTGTTTCGCGCCGCCGGCACCTGGCGCGGCATGATCATGGAGCCTGAAGGGTCAGCCGAGAAGGAGGTGCACGTGCCGGACGCGGACGAACTCGTCGCCAACGCGCTCGCGGCGGTGCGCGGCACCGACGTACGCCAGGCCGAACGGCAGCTGGACCAGCTGATGGTCGGCACCGGCGCGGCGGACGGCACCACGGCGGTCGACGCGGCGTTGCTGCGTCGCCTGGTCCGTGGCCTGGGGCGGCTCTGGCCGCGCGGGTGGCAACCGGCCGACGTGCACCGGCTCACCGCGCGACGGCTCGACGCCCGCGCGGCCCGGCTGGTCGGTGACGCGATGGCCGCCCAGCGGCGCGAGCAGGCCGAGCCGGTCCCCGCCTGGTGGGACGACCAGCTCCGCGAGCTGACCGCCGAGGTGCGCCACGACGACCGGGGCGTGCTGGCCGGCTGGGCCAGCCGCGAAGGGCTGGACCGGGTCGACGCCCTCCGCGCCGCCATCGACGTACTCGCGCTGGTGGAGAGCCTGCCGCCGATCGCGGTGCTACGCCCGCCGCCCGGCTCGACCGGCGCGGCGATCCCCCGCGCGGCCGGTACGGCCCGCAGTGGGTCGCCGATGCTGGATCGGGTACGGGCGCTGCTGGCGAAGGCCGAGTCGACGACCTTCCCGGCCGAGGCGGAGGCGTTGACCGGCAAGGCACAGGAGTTGATCGCCCGGCACAGCATCGACGAGGCGTTACTGGCCGCCGGGGCGGAGAGCGGCGACGTGCCGGGCGGAGTCCGGCTGAGCACCGACCCCCCGTACGCGGGCGCGAAGGCCCTGCTGGTGCAGGAGGTGGCTGCGGCGAACCGGTGCGAGGCGGTCTGGTCCGACGACCTGGGCTTCACCACCGTGCTGGGCTGGCCGGCGGACCTGGTGGCGGTGGAGTTGCTCTACACGTCGCTGCTGGTCCAGGCGACCGCCGCGATGCTGCGCGGGCGTACCGAGCGCCGAGCGGGGTCGGGCCGGCGGACGAAGGTGTGGGACGAGTCGTTCCTCAACGCGTTCGCGCTGCGCATCGGTGAGCGGCTGCGGACGGCCACCGACGCGGCCACCGACGCCGCGGACCAGGCGGCGGCCGGGACGGCTGGGGCGGAGCGGCTGTTGCCGGTGCTCGCCAAGCGCGGCGAGGCGGTCCGGGAGCGGCTGGACACCCTGTTCCCCGGCGTCACCCGGCACCGGCTCAGTGTCCGCGACGCCGAGGGCTGGTCGTCGGGCACGTCGGCCGCCGACCGGGCGTCGCTGGAGGTCGGCGGCGGCGGGAAGCCTCGACAGGTGCCCGGACGGCCCGATCGGCGCTGACCCGATCGGCGTGGGACCGCCGCCGGGGAGGTTTTCTGCGATTTTCTTCGGTACGCGGTAGGGAACGGGCTGACGGCTCCGACCCTCCGGTGAGCCGCACCCCGACCGGGGTGCGACCAGGACGCGAGGAGCATCGCCGTGAAGTACATGCTGCTGATCTGGAACCGGCCCGGCTTCACCGAGGAGCTGTCCGAGCAGGAGCGTACCGCCCTGTTCGGCGAGGTCGACGAGATCATGAAGGAGCTGACCGAGACCGGCGAGCTGATCGGCGGCCAGGCGTTGGCCAATCCGTCGCAGACCCGTACGGTCCGGCTCGCCGGCGGCCACCCGGAGGTCGTCGACGGACCGTTCATGGAGAGCAAGGAGCAGTTCGCCGGTTACCTGGCTGTCGACTGCGACAGTCCCGAGCGGGCCGCCGAGATCGCCGCCCGCTGGCCGGACGTCCGCTTCGGCGGCGCGATGGAGGTCCGTCCGATCATGGACGAGGCCGGGACGGAGATGTGACCGGGGACCGGACGGTCGAGGATCTGCTGCGCACGCTCGCGCCGCAGGTCCTCGGCCTGCTGGTCCGCCGGCACGGGCAGTTCGACAGGTGTGAGGACGCGGTCCAGGAGGCGCTGCTCGCCGCCGCCCTGCAATGGCCCGGGCAGGGCGTACCGGACAATCCCCGTGCCTGGCTGCTCACCGTCGCCACCCGCCGGCTCACCGACGAGTGGCGCAGCGAGCGCGCCCGCCGCGACCGCGAGATGGCGGTGGCGTTGCGGGAGCCGGCGTACGGTCAGGTGGCGCCACCGGCCGACGCGGAGCCGACGGTGGCGGACGCCGACGACACCCTCACCCTGCTGTTTCTCTGCTGTCATCCGGCACTGGCCGGGTCGGCGCAGGTGGCGCTCACGCTGCGCGCGGTCGGCGGGCTCAGTACCGCCCAGATCGCCCGGGCGCACCTGCTGCCGGAGGCGACGATGAGCCAGCGGATCCGCCGGGCGAAGCAGCGGATCGAGGCCGCGGGCGCCCGCTTCGACATGCCGGCGCCGGGTGAGCGGGAGGAGCGGCTACGCACGGTGTTGCGGGTGCTCTATCTGATCTTCAACGAGGGGTACACGGCCTCCAGCGGGCCGGATCTGCACCGGGTCGACCTGACCGGCGAGGCGATCCGGCTGGCCCGCATCCTGCACGGGCTGCTGCCCGACGATGGTGAGGTGGCCGGCCTGCTGGCGCTGATGCTGCTCACCGACGCGCACCGGGCGGCCCGGGTGGGTCCGGACGGCGAGTTGGTGCCGCTGGCCGAGCAGGACCGCAGCCGCTGGGACGCCGCCGCCACCGCGGAGGGGATCGTGCTGATCACGGAGGCGTTGACCTGGTCGCCACCCGGCCCGTACCAGCTCCAGGCGGCGATCGCCGCCGTGCACGCCGAGGCGCCGACGGCGGCGCAGACGGACTGGCGGCAGATCGTCGCGCTCTACCGGCTGCTGGCCCGGATCGCCCCGAACCCGATGGTCACCCTCAACCAGGCGGTGGCGGTCGCCATGGTGGACGGTCCACGCGCCGGGCTGGCCCTGCTCACACCACTGGACGCCGACGAGCGCACGGCCGGGCACCACCGGCTCGCCGCCGTCCGGGCGCACCTGCTGGAGCTGGCCGGTGAGCCCGGTGCGGCGCGGGAGGCGTACCTGGCGGCGGCGCGTGGCACCACGAGCCTGCCGGAGCAGCGCTACCTGGAGGTGCGGGCGGCGCGGCTGGCCGCCGGGCGGCACTGACCGCCCGACAGCCGCGCGGTCAGACCACGGGGTCGACGGCCGGACAGCGCGCGCCCCACTCGGGTACCACCTGGTCGATCAGGTAGGCGCGACGGCGTCCTCGGCGATTATGCAGATGAGGGATTTCTAGTAACGCTGCGATCGGTCCCGACCACCCGGTACGCCTTCAACCGGTCGCGCGCCCACCGCAGTTCGCTGCACCCACCTGGCCGGCAGCGCTGGCACGACCCATGCGCCTGGTGCTGCGCGATGGTCTGCCGGGCCAGCATCGGCACCCACACCGACCGGGGCAACTCCCGCTCGATCACCTGCGGTGCGCCTTGAGCGTGTCTCGTGCCCACGTCAGCATGTCGCACCGGTCGCCCTGGCACTGTGCGCAGCCTCCGGTGGCCCGGTGCTCGCTGGGTGGCTTGTGATGCTGGGTGATCACCCGTTGCGCGGTCCAAACGACCAGCGCTGGCGTCACAGGTCCGTCGTCCATGGCCACGGCTCTACCTCCAGAACGGGCAGGTCCGGCCACCGATCCCTGATCAGGTGACCGGACCGCATCCGGTTGTCGCCCCGCCAGCCTCCATTGCAACGTGCGCACCGCCAAGCTTGGAAGTGGCAACGTGCGCACGTAACACGTACATACGGTCATGGCGTGAGACTCGTGGCGCTCTCCGACATCGCGGACATGCTCGGCGGCGTGTCGCGCACCCGCGCCACCGAGATCACGAACCGCGCGACCTTCCCGGCACCGATTGATACGGTCGCCAGCGGCAAGGTGCGAGTCTGGGACCGCGCCGACGTCGAAGCGTGGATCAAGAAGCACCGGCCGCACCAAGCGCGTGACGAAAGCTGAGACGGCCCGGACCCTGCCAAGGTCCGGGCCGTCTGCTGTACCGCTTACTGCTTCTCCACCACACCCTTGAGCCAGTCGGAGATGTAGTAGAGGCTCGTGCCGGCGTCGGAGGCACCCGGGCCATCGAGCTTGTCGGCTACGTCCTTCACGGCGTCGCGGAGTCGGTTCAACTCCTGCGCAACGGCCAGCATCGCGTACGCCGCGCCGCACTGGCGGAGGTCGTTGGCATTCAGCTTGACCCCCGATTCGTCGTCCCGCTTCTCTGCGCCGGACAGGTAGTTGGCGGCCAGCCCCCGGTAGTTCATCTCGGGGCACGTCTGGCACACCTGCGCGGAGCACCGACGGCGAAAACGGCGATCCGTCAGACAGCGTCCACATACTTATCCACAGCGACACCCCGCAAGTTGTCGCACTGATGTGCATTTGCCCTCTAGCTGCGACGCCCTGGCGCACGCGCGGGCGAGTCGGTAGTGGAGGGAGGTGCCGTTACAGTCCAACCGAGCGCGCGAGACGGGCCGCTGAACGCTGAGTGGTGGGGTCGCTGTCCGGTGCGAAAGCTAGATTGCTCCAACGGAAGTAGCCGGCCTGGCTCGCCAGGTCAAGGCGGCCGGCTCCCGGGGATGGCACTCCCCGGGGCCGCCTTGAACGGTCACGTCCGCTCATGTCCGAGGCAAGGACCATCTATGAGGGAGAACGAGACCCAGTGACCACGGTAACGAGAGGTACCGGGCCGCACCAGCCCGGGGGACCTGGCAGCACGGAGAACGCCCTGATCGCGGGGTTGTTGCTGGTGACGGCGCTGTCCATCGGGGCGCTGCTCTGCATCGTCTTGAGCAGCGCCGAGGAGATGGGCGACGTCGCCCCGGGTAGCGATTCCTGCCATCAGCGGAATTGCCCTGGCCGCGATCGGCGCGATTGCGGTCGTGCTGCGTAAGCGGCCTCCCCGGAGCCGGCGCTAGCGCGAGCGGCAGTGGGGGTTGTTAAAAGCACCTCCCTGCCAGCCGTTCGCCCACAACTTCATCAAGGCGGGCGACACTGACCCGGAGAAGATGTCGTCAGGGGGTCGAATGCCGGCTTCACTGATTCGGACCGGCTGGTCAGCGCGACGCCGGGCCGGTAAATGATCACCGGCCCGGCGTGCGGGTTACGTCGTACGTCAGCTCTTGAAGGCGTCCTTGATCTTCTCGCCGGCCTGCTTGAGCTTGGCGGTGGACTGGTCAGCGCGGCCCTCGGCCTCGAGCTGCTCGTTGTCGGTGGCCCGACCGGCGCCTTCCTTCAGCTTGCCGGTCGCGTCCTCGGTGGCGTTGTTGATCTTGTCGTCGATACCCATTGCCAACCTCCAATTGCAAGCGTCTCTACGACCCCAGAGGTACCCCCGCCGTCACCACTCCAACCATTACCGCCGTCACAGATCACCAGCAGCCGGGCGGAACCGGCGCAGGCGCAGGCTGTTAGCCACCACGAAGACCGAGGACAACGCCATGGTGGCGCCGGCGATCATCGGGTTGAGCAGCCCGGCGGCGGCCAACGGCAGGGCCGCCACGTTGTAGCCGAACGCCCAGAAGAGGTTGCCCCGGATGATGCCGAGCGTGCGCCGGGACAGTCGGATCGCGTCCACCGCCGCGTCCAGGTCGCCTCGGACGAGCGTGAGGTCGGACGCCTCGATCGCCACGTCGGTGCCGGTGCCCATGGCCAGACCCAGGTCGGCCTGGGCCAGCGCCGGGGCGTCGTTGACCCCGTCACCGACCATCGCCACCGACCGCCCCTCGGCCTGGAGCCGCTTCACGACGTCGACCTTGCCGGCGGGCAGCACCTCGGCGATCACCTCGTCCACGCCCACCTCGGCGGCGACCGCGCGGGCCACGGTGGCGTTGTCCCCGGTCAGCAGGATCGGGGTGAGCCCCAGCGCGCGCAACCGCGCAACGGCCGCCCGGCTGGTCGGCCGGACCACGTCGGCGACCGCGAGGACCCCGCGGGCCCGCCCGTCCCAACCGGCGAGGATCGCCGTCCGGCCGGCGGCCTCCGCGTCGCTGACGGCCCACTCGACCTCCGGCGGTACGTCGAGTCCCCGCTCGCGCAGCAGCCGGGGCCGACCGACCAGCACGACCCGCCCGTCGACGGTGCCGGTCACGCCCAGCCCCTCGAGGTTGGCGAAGCCGGTGACCGGGGGCAGCGTGCCGGCCTCGGCGGCGCCCGCGGCGACCGCACGGGCGATCGGGTGCTCGGAGGCGGTCTCCACCGCCCCGGCCAACCGGAGCAGCTCGCCGCGGTCCTCCCCGCTCGCCGGCACCGCGTCCACCAGGGTCATCCGGCCGGTCGTCACGGTGCCGGTCTTGTCCAGCACCACGGTGTCCACCCGCCGGGTCGACTCCAGCACCTCCGGCCCCTTGATCAGTACGCCGAGCTGGGCGCCCCGCCCGGTGCCGACCAGCAGCGCGGTCGGGGTGGCCAGGCCGAGCGCGCACGGGCAGGCGATGATCAGCACGGCCACGGCGGCGGTGAACGCGGCGGTCGGGCCGGCACCGGTGCCGAACCACCAGCCGAGCGTGCCGACGGCGAGGGTGATGACGATCGGCACGAAGACCCCGGAGATCCGGTCGGCCAGCCTCTGCACCGCCGCCTTGCCGCTCTGCGCCTGCTCGACCAGGTCGGCCATCCGGGCGAGCTGGGTGTCGCCGCCGACCCGGGTGGCGGTGACGACCAGCCGGCCGCCCGCGTTGATCGTGGCACCGACCACGCCGTCACCGGGACCGACCTCGACCGGCACCGACTCGCCCGTCAGCATGCTGGCGTCGACGGCCGACGTGCCCTCGTCGACCACCCCGTCGGTGGCGATCTTCTCCCCGGGCCGGACCACGAACCGGTCGCCCACGGCGAGCCGGTCCACCGGTATCCGGGTCTCCACGCCGTCGCGCAGCACCGCCACGTCCCTGGTGCCGAGTTCGAGGAGGGCGCGCAGGGCCGCGCCGGCGGTGCGCTTGGACCGCGCCTCGAAGTAGCGGCCGGCCAGGATGAACACCGTCACCCCGGCGGCCGCCTCCAGGTAGATGGTGCCGGCGCCGTCGGTGCGGGTGATGTCGAGGCGGAACGGGTGTGTCATGCCGGGCAGACCGGCGTCGCCGAGGAAGAGCGCCCACAGCGACCAGCCGAACGCGGCCAGGGTGCCGAGCGAGACCAGCGTGTCCATGGTCGCCGCGCCGTGGCGCAGGTTGGTCCAGGCGGCCCGGTGGAACGGCAGGCCACCCCAGACCACCACCGGTGCGGCGAGGGTCAGCGACAGCCACTGCCAGTAGTCGAACTGCCAGGCCGGGACCATGGCCAGCAGGACCACGGGCACGCTGAGCGCCACCGACACCCACAGCCGGGTACGCGGGCCGCGCAGCGGGTCCACCGGCTGCTCTGCGGTCGGCGGGGCCGGCAGCGCCGCCGAGTAGCCGGTCTTCTGGACGGTGTCGATCAGGTCGTCGGGCGTGACGCCGTCGGCGTAGCGGACGGTGGCCTTCTCGGTGGCGTAGTTGACGGTGGCGCTCACCCCGTCCATCCGGTTCAGCTTCTTCTCGATCCGGGCGGCGCAGGCGGCGCAGGTCATCCCCCCGATCGCCAGCTCGATCCGGTTCGGCGCCTCGGGCAGGGGTCTGCTGGTGGTGGTCATCGTCTGGTCCCGTCAGTTGTGCCCGTGCCCGGGGGTGCCGTGCTCGGCGCCTCCGGTCGGCGCGGGTCCGCTCGCGCCGGGGTCGCCCCCGGTCGGGGCGGTGCCGGCGACGACGGTGAACTCGGCGGTGTGCACCGCCCCGCCGTGCCGGAAGTCGAGGTAGAGCCGGTAGCTGCCGGTCGACGGCACCTCGGCGAGGAAGGTGACGTTCGGGCCGGGACGGGTCCGGCCGTCGCCGGGTGTCCCGTCCGGGTGCACGTGCAGGTACGCGAGGTCACCCCGGCGCAGCGCCACCAGGTGGCCGTACGCGCCCAGGTAGGGCTCCAGGTCGGTGACCGGCTGCCCGGCACGGCTGACGGTCAGGGTGAGCGACGAGGTGCGGCCGGGCTGCGGCGCGCCGGTCAGGGTGACCGTGTAACCGTCGACGGTGGTGCTGGTCGCCGGTGCGGGCAGCGGCCGCTCGGTCAGCTCCCCGGGGACGGTCACGTCGACACCGAGGGTCAGCGGCTCACCCCCGGTCGGAGCGAAGTCGGCGAAGGCACGCCACTGGCCGGGGCCGGCCAGCGGGGTGGCGACCCGCCAGGTGCCGTCCGGGCCGAGGTCGGGGTGGACGTGGCGGAAACCGGAGAGGTCCCGCCGGGCCACGATCAGGTGCATCCGCTTGTCGTGCGCCACGTCGTACCGGGTGACCGGGCGGCCGTCCGGGCCGTCGATCCGGAAGGCGAACTCGCCGGCCGGGGCGCCGACCGGGGCGAGGGTGTAGCCCCGGTCGGAGACGAGCAGGCCGCCGGGGAGCCGGTCGGCCGTCTCGTCGTGGCCCCCCGCCGAGGTGGCGCCGCCGTCGTGCCGACTCTCCACGGCGGGCACCTCGGGGTCGACCACCTGGCCAACCCCGTACGCCGTGCCGAAGACCGCAACGAGAGCGAGGGCGAATCCGCCCAGTCGGGTCACCGTGCTCACGCCGGGACTTCCGACGACCCGTCCACGAGGTCGTAGCCGGCCTCGTCGACGGCGGCCCGGACGCTCGCCACGTCCAGCGGCTGGTCGCTGCTCACGGTGACCCGGCCGCTGGCGAGATCGACCTGGACGTCGCGCACACCCGCGAGGGCGCCCACCTCGGCGCTCACCGCGCTGACGCAGTGCCCACAGGTCATGCCCTGCACCTGGTACGTCGTGTTGACCATCGGACCGTCTCCTCCGCCTCGCTTACCGGTACCCGGTGGGGGTATCGCACGAAGGACCGTACCATACCCCCCAGGGGTAGGCTATCCTGGTCGCCATGACCGCACCCACCCCGATCCGCGGGTACACCGCCAGCAAGGACCAGCTGCTCGCGCGGCTCCGCCGCGTCGAGGGGCAGGTCCGGGGGATCGAGAAGATGGTCGACGACGACCGCTACTGCATCGACGTGCTCACCCAGATCTCCGCGATCCAGGCCGCCCTGGACAAGGTGGCGCTGGGGCTGCTCGACGGGCACGCCCGGCACTGCATGCACGAGGGCGCCGCCGAGGGCCGCGCCGACGAGATGGCCACCGAGATGATGGCCGCGGTCGGCCGGCTGATGAAGCGCGGCTGACGCCCCTCAGTCCCGCTCCGGGTCGAGCCGCACCCGCCGCAGCAACTGGGCGTTGAGCGCGACCACGACGGTGGACGCGGACATCAGCACCGCGGCCAGCGCCGGGCTCAACGCCACCCCGGCCCAGGCCAGCACCCCGGCCGCCAACGGCAGCGCCACCGCGTTGTAGCCCGCCGCCCAGGCCAGGTTCTGCCGCATCTTCCGGTACGACGCCCGGGACAGCCGCACCACGGCAGCCACCCCGCGCGGGTCCGACGAGGCGAGCACCACCCCGGCCGACTCGATCGCCACGTCGGTGCCCGCACCGATCGCGATGCCCACATCCGCGCGGGCCAGGGCGGGCGCGTCGTTCACCCCGTCGCCGACCATCGCCACGGTCAGGCCCCGGCGCTGGAGTTCGGCCACCCGGCCGTCCTTGTCGGCGGGCAGCACCTCGGCGAAGACCTCGTCGACGCCGGGACGGAACCCGAGTTCGGCAGCGACCGCCTCGGCCACCGGCCGCGCGTCTCCGGTGATCATGGCGATGGTCCGGACACCCTCGGCACGCAACTCGTCGACGGCCCGCCGCGCCTCCGGACGCACCTCGTCGGCCAACGCGAACGCGCCGAGCACGGTGTCCGGCAGCCGCACCAGGTGCAGCACCGCCGCACCGCGCGCGGACCAGTGCCCGATCGCCGCCTCCAGATCGGCCGGGAGGGACACCCCCAGCTCGCGGAGCAGCGCCGGCCCACCCACCGCGTACCGCGTACCGTCGACGGTTGCCTGCACCCCGCGGCCCGGCAGCGACCGGAACCCGGCCGCCCGAGCCGGACCGGCGGGCCCCGCCGCCGCGACGATCGCCCGGGCCAACGGGTGCTCGCTGTCCGACTCCACCCCGGCGGCGAGCCGCAGCGCCTCGTCCCGGTCGACACCCGCCGCGGCCAGCACGTCGGTGACGGCGTGCTCGCCCCGGGTCAGGGTGCCGGTCTTGTCGAAGAGCACCGCGCCCACGGTCCGCATCCGCTCCAGCGCCAACCGGTCCTTCACCAGGATCCCGGATCGCGCGGCAAGCGCGGTGGAGAGCGCGACGACGAGCGGAATGGCCAGGCCGAGCGCGTGCGGGCAGGCGATCACCAGGACGGTGACCGCGCGCACCACCGCCTCGTCGGGCTGGCCGAGCGCCGTCCACACCAGCACGGTCAGCACGGCGGTGCCGGTGGCCACGTAGAACAACGCCGCGGCGAACCGGTCGGCCAGCAGTTGGGCACGACCGCCGGAACGCTGCGCCTGGGCGACCATGCGCTGGATGCCGGCGAGCGCCGTCTGGGCACCCAGCGCCTCGACACGTACCCGGATCGCCGAGTCGGTGGCGACGGTGCCCGCCACCACCCGGTCGCCGACCGCGCGGGCAACCGGCCGCGACTCGCCGGTGATCATTGATTCGTCCAGCTCCGCGCCGCCGTCGACGATGCCCCCGTCGGCCGGCACCCGACCGCCCGGGCGGACCAGCACCACATCGCCGACCCGCAGCTCGCCGACGGACACGGCCTCGACCCGCCCGTCGGCGGTCACCCGCTCGGCGTCGTCGGGCAGCAGCGCGGCCAGCGCCGCGAGCGCGCCCCGAGCCTGTCCGATGGCCTTCATCTCCTGCCAGTGCCCGAGCAGCATGATGGTGACCAACGCCGCCAGCTCCCACCAGAAGTCCAGGTCGAAGGCGCCCGCGCTGGTGGCCAGCGACGCGGTGTACGCGACGGTGATCGCCATCGCGATCAGCAGCATCATGCCCGGCGCCCGGTCCCGGACCTCCCGGACCGCACCGACCAGGAACGGCCAGCCACCCCACCAGAACACCACCGAGCCGAGCACCGGCCCCACCCAGGAACGCCCCGGAACATCCCCGCGCAGGCCGAGCCGGTCCGCCACGAGGTGACTGGTCAACACCACCGGCACGGTGAGCACCAGACAGACCCAGAACCGGCGACGGAACATCGCCGGATCGTGACCGGCGTGCTTGTCGTGCCCGCCATGATGCCGGTCCTGCGGTGACTCAGCGCGCATGACTCCACCATCCAGCCCCGCACGCCGCCCCGCGGGCTGTTCGACAACCCCCGACACTCCGCCACGACCTGCGTCCCGCGCCCGGGCTGGTTAGCATTTCCGGCGATGGCCCTCCGGATCCCGCCGCGCAGTCCGGCGCCGACACCGCCTCGACGCGGCGGCGCCCCCGGCCGAGCCGGCCCCTCGTTCACGGTGTGTGACCAAACGGTCGTCATTCAGCGATCCGCCGCGCCCGCCGCCGCAATACCGCGGCGGCGGTGAACCGACCGGCCCGTCGGCACGTACCCCGCACCGGATTCGTTGGGAGTCTCGCATTGGGTTCCGACCACACCCGTTCCGCTCCGTCCGCCCCGCCCCGGGTACGACGGATCCTCGTCGCGACGGTGGTACCCCTGTTCGTCGCCACGGTGGTCGCGGCGCTGGTGCTCTGGCCCCGCGACGGCACGCCGGAGACCGGCGGCGGCGCGGACGTCCCGCGCTACCAGGGCACCGTGACCCGTGTGGTGACCGAGCCGTGCCCGCCCACGCCGCAGACCCCGGAGGGCACACCGGACGCCGGCGACGGGCCGTGCGGCACCGTGGACGTCCGGGTGCAGAACGGGCCGAGTGCCGGGCAGCAGGTCCAGACTCCGGTACCGGACGGCCCGGGGGCGCCCCGGGTCGACGTCGGCGACGAGGTCATCCTGGTCGAGCTGAACGACCCGGCCGATTCCAGCGCCAGCAGCTGGAACATCGCCGAACACCAGCGCGGCACGCCGCTGGTGTGGCTCGCGGTGGTCTTCGCCGCCGCGATCGTGGCGTTCGGCCGGTGGCGCGGCCTGGCCGCGCTCGCCGGGCTGGCCGCGAGCTTCGCCATCCTGCTCACCTTCGTGCTGCCGGGCATCGCGGCCGGTCGGTCACCGCTGCTCGTGGCGGTCGTCGGCGCCGCGCTGATCATGTTCGTGGTGCTCTACCTGACGCACGGGGTGACCGCGCAGACCTCGGTCGCCGTGCTCGGCACCCTGGGCAGCCTGGTGCTCACCGGCGTGCTGGCCACCATCGCCACCGCCGCCACCCACCTGACCGGCTTCGGCAGCGAGGACGCCACCACGCTGTCGATGTTCCAGGCCGACGTGGACCTGCACGGCCTGCTCCTCGCCGGGATCATCATCGGTTCGCTCGGGGTGCTCGACGACGTGACGGTCACCCAGGCGGCCACCGTCACCGAGCTGGCGAACGCCAACCCCGGCCTGACCCGGTTGCAGCTCTACCGGGCGGCCACCCGGGTCGGCCGGGCCCACATCGCCTCCACGGTCAACACCATCGTGCTGGCGTACGCGGGCGCCTCGCTGCCCCTGCTGCTCCTGCTCACCGCCGACACGCGCCCCCTCGGCCAGATCCTCACCAGCGAGTTCCTCGCGCAGGAGATCGTCCGCAGCGCGGTCGCCACCCTCGGCCTGATCGCCGCCGTACCGCTGACCACCGGGCTCGCCGCGGTGGTGACCGCCGCCGGCCGGTCGGCTGCCGCGCCGGCCGACGACGCCCCCGCCGGGCGGCCCCGGCCGGACCGGGCGGAAGCGCTGGCCGCCCTGAGCTCCCCCCGCACGGGTCCACCGGACGGACCGGACCCGACGGGGCCCACACCCCCGCCCACCGCCACCGACCGGTGGCCAGAGCCGAACAGGAGCACGGATACGGCATGGTGACACTCCTCAGCGTGACCAGATCGGGCATCCGGCCTGAGAATCGCATCACTGGTCACTCAACGCCATGGCGAAATGACGCTTTTAGTCGGCATCGGGACGTAGCTCAGGCGGTCGACTCTCGGGTAACCTCGCTGCCGGTCACCGCCGAAGGCGCGAATCGGCGCCTGCGGTACCACCGCCCAATCGCCAACCGGCGAGCCGGGAACCCAGGTACGTGGGGTGAATCCGCGACAGCGGTAGGGGCCACTTCCGCCCCGAACCCGTCAGCTAACCCGGTCGGCGGTCGACGGAAGGGAACATTGTGACGGCACCCCTACGCCGCTGGTTGACACCGGTGGTGGCCGTGATCGCCGCACTGACCGTGCTCGCCGGGCCCCTCCCCGCGCACGCCGCCCCGACGACTCCCACGCCGTCCGGGCACGAGGAGGACGGCGAGCCCAAGCTGCTCACCGACGTCATCGAGAAGACCAACCGGGACTACGTCGCCGCCAAGTCCAAGCTGGACAAGTCCAAGAAGCGACAGCTCGAACTCTCGCACGAGGTGGACCGCGCGAAGGCCGACCTGGAGGCCCTGGCCCCGCAGGTCGGTCAGATCGCCGCCCAGTCGTACCGGACCGGTCGGATCGGCGCGATCGCGATGCTGCTGGAGAGCGACGCCCCCGACTCGTTCGTCCGGCGCGTCGCCACGCTCGACGAGATGAACATGGTCAACGAGAAGAAGCTCGCCGAGGTCAACGCGGTGAAGTTTCGCGCCGAGCAGGCCAAGCTGGCCCTCGACGCGGAGGTCCGCGAGCAGCAGAAGCAGGCCGCCCTGATGGCCAAGGAGAAGCGCGACGCGGACAAGGCGCTTGCCCTGGTCGGCGGCCAGGGCTTCACCGGCGGTCTGGTGGACGCCACCTCACGGGTCGCCGCGATCGGCCCCGGCCGGACCGTCGACGGTGAGTGGAAGTCCGAGTCCTGCAGCGAGAACGACCCCACCACCTCCGGCTGCATCACGCCGCGCACGCTGCACGCGTACAAGGAGGTCAAGAAGGCCGGCTTCAACCGGTTCGTCGGCTGCTACCGCCCCGGCGGGCCGTGGGAGCACCCGAAGGGCCGCGCCTGCGACTGGTCGTTGCAGCAGAGCGGCTTCAGCCCGTGGCACAACGACGACACCCGCATGTACGGCAACAACGTCGCCGCATTCCTCATCCGTAACGCCGACCGCCTCGGCATCTACTACGTGATCTGGAACCGGCAGATCTGGTTCCCGGCAACCGGCTGGAAGTCGTACAGCGGGGACTCGGACCACACCGACCACGTCCACATGTCGATGCTCTGACCCGCACCTCTCGCTGTCGAGGGCCGTCCCGCGTCACGCGGGGCGGCCCTCGTCGCGTCAGGCGGCTGCCGCCGCAGACCCGTCGGGCACGTCGAGCGTCGCCACGCCGGCCGGGACGGCGGCGACCGGGCGCACCACTCCGGCGGCCAGCCGGTACGACACGCCCACCACCGCGCACCGTCCCCGCGCCACCTCGTCGGCCAGCACGGACGACTGCCCGAGCAACGTCTCGACGGTCTGCGCGATGTGAATGTCGACGATGCCGTCGATGTCGTCGACCCCCTCGGCGGCGGCCCGACGGAGGCTGGGCAGGACGGCGTCGACCACCGCGCCCAGGTGCCCCGCCGGTGCGACGCCGGTGGCGGTGACCTCCCGGGCCGCCTGGACCGCGCCGCACGAGTCGTGGCCCAGCACGACCACCAGCGGGGTGCCGAGCACGGTCACGGCGTACTCGACGCTGCCCAGCACCTCCGGGCCGGTCGTGTGCCCGGCCGTGCGGACCACGAACAGGTCCCCCAGCCCCCGGTCGAAGATGATCTCGGCGGCCAACCGTGAGTCGGAGCAGCCGACGATCACCGCGAACGGGTGCTGTCCGTCGGCCACCGCGGCCCGGTGCCCGGCGTCCTGGTTGGGGTGGCGCGGGGAGCCGCTGACGAAACGCCGGTTGCCGGCGACCAGCTCGGCGTACGCCCGGGCCGGTTCGGTGTTCGTCGACGACTCGTCTGCGCCGCGCTGCGAACCCGGCTGCCCGCCGGATGCTCCGGGAAGACTCATCCCCGCTCCTCGTCCATGCGTATGACCTGGTCAACCGGGCTCTTCAGGCGGGCCTGCGGTGAGCGCCGGCTCGGGGCTACACCGTCACACGCACCGGAAGAGGCGTCAAGATATGCGTGATTTAGATTTCATGCATTGACCCGGCGGTCAGTCGTCGGACACCCCCCGAGAGTGGGGCGGGGAAGCCCTTGAGGCAGGCTTGGCACCTGGAGAGGTGGTCCAACCATGGCACGGACTGTGACGGGCGACACCGGCGGCGGGCGGAACTGGACGTTCCTCACCAACCACGGGCACGTTCTGCTGGCCATCGCCCGCGACCCCACCGCACGGCTGCGCGACGTCGCGGCGGAGGTCGGCGTGACCGAACGGGCCGCGCAGGCGATCGTCGCGGACCTGGAGGCGGAGGGGTACCTGCGGCGCACCCGGGTCGGGCGGCGCAACGAGTACACCCTCAACCCGTCCGGCCGGTTCCGGCACCCCGCCGAGGCCGACCGGCAGGTCGGCGACCTGCTCGCGCTCTTCACCGAGGCACCTCCCGTGGACACCACCCGCCCCTCCTGACCGCGACCGCCGGGCCGCTGCCCGGCGCACCACAGCGGTAATCTCTGCGGGTGCGCGAAAGCCTGCCGATGAGCGCGACCGAGCCGCCCCGCCGTGCCCGGCGGGCCACCCGACGCGTCCTCAGTGGAGCGTTGGCGACCCTGCTCGGCACCGCCCTGGTGGCACCCGCCCCGGCGGTCGCGGCACCGCCCACCTGTGGCCCTGCCGGCGAGTCGGGCCTGACCGAGATGCCGTGGGGGCTGCGCCGACTGGAGCCGTCCTCGGCCTGGCCGTTGTCCCGTGGCGCCGGCGTGACGGTCGCCGTCATCGATTCCGGGGTTTCCGCCATCCACCCGGTGCTCAAGGGCCAGGTGCTCGACGGTCGCGACTTCAACGACCTCCCGGCCAACCAGGGGCAGTGCGACCTGGTCGGGCACGGCACGATGATCGCCGGCATCATCGCCGGGAAGGAAGGCACCGGCGTCCCGTTCAGCGGCATCGCCCCGGCCGCGCGCATCCTGCCGATCCGGGTCCTGCCCGATCTCAAGAGCACCAACGACGAGGCGCTGCCCGGGCAGGTCGCCGCCGCCATCGACTGGGCCGTCGACCAGGGCGCAGACGTGATCAACATGTCGCTGACGACACTGCCCCGCCCCGAGCTGGCGCAGGCCGTCGAACGGGCGCTGACCAAGCGGGTGATCCTGGTCGCCGCCGCCGGCAACCGGCAGGAGAACCAGCAGGACCGGCCGGGCTACCCGGCCGCCTATCCCGGCGTGATCGCCGTCGGCGGCGTGGACGAGCAGGGTGGCCACGTCGGCACGTCGGTCAGCGGCTCCTACGTGGACATCGCCGCGCCGGGGTTGAACATCGTCGGACCGGCCCCCGGAGGGTCCGGCTACCGCGCCGAGCCCAACGGCGGCACCAGCTACGCCGCCGCGTACGTGTCGGGGACGGCCGCGCTGGTCCGGGCCGCCTACCCCGACCTCGACCCACAGCAGGTCGCCGACCGGCTGGAACGGACCGCCGACAACCCGCCCGACGGGCACAACGCGGACATCGGCTACGGCGTGGTCAGCCCGTACCGGGCGGTGTCGAGTGTGCTCGGCACCCGCACGGACCCACCCGCCGGGGCACTGCCGGCACCCACCCCGGAGACCGACCCGCTGAGCTGGCAACGCACCGCCGCGCTCTGGGCCGCGGCGATCGGCGCTCTGCTCGTCGTGCTGCTGCTGGTCGCGCGACCGGTGCTGGCCCGAGGCCAGCGGCGCGGCTGGCGCCCGGGCCGGCGTACGGACACACCCGTCACCGACTGAGCTGGCTCCTGGGCCGCCGCGGGCTGGACAACGCACTGCGGCCCCGACCCAGGTCGAACCCGGACCGGAGCCGCAGCGGCGATTGCCTCAGCTCCACACCTTGGAGTTGCTCATCTCGGTGGAGACGTAGTTTTCCCGGGCGATGCCGACGGCACCACCGATCTCGTTGAGAATCCGGTTGATGTCCCGGACGGCCGTGTCCCACTTCGCCTGGTGCTGCTCGTAGGCGACCCGGTCCTCGCCGTCCCAGTGCAGCTTGGACAGCATCGACCGCAGCGTGTCGAGCTTCTCGTCGATGGTCTTCGAGATGGCCTGCATCTGCTGGTTGCTGCTCTCGAGGACCGCGTAGTCAACCTTGATCGTCACGACTTCCTCCTCTGCTGACTGCGGATCACGGGTTGAGAGCAGAGTGGAACTTGTCCAGCATCTGCTGCTGCTCTTCGTCGTTGACCTGGTGCGTCGTACCCGACTTGTCGAGCAGGTCGGCGATGCTGTCCATCGCCGTCAGCAGCTTGACGGTGTCCTCGTTCCAGCGCGACATCAACGACTGGAAGCCCGTGGACGCCTGACCCTTCCACGCCATGGCCAGGTCGTCGACCACGTTCCACAGCTTCTTCAGCTCGCCGTCGACCTCGCTGCGCGTGGACCGCACGTCACTCGCGGCGGTATGCAGAGTCGCAGCTTCGACCTCGAACGCCATGCTTCACACCCTTCCGTCATGTTGTGGTGGCGGCTTCGCCGCACCCCTCCCCCGCGGCAAGGCAGCGACACCCCACCGACGGACACTCCAGTGAAGACCGTAGCCGACCCGGTCCAGCCGGCGCAGCCCTGACCGGCCACGTTCGATGGATAGTGGTGAATCGGGAATGCGACCCAACGATCGGCGCCCGTGCACGTCGACCCCGTCAGGACGGCTCGGACCAGGCGGTCTGGATCAGTTGCTGGCCGTCGCGGCGACGCACGAGGGTGCCCCGACCCGGCGGCTGCGGGCTCGGCCGCAACGTGCCGAAGACGGCACCCTCCTCCCGGTTGCCGGACATCAGCAGGCCCGGCGAGTCCAGTTCCCGTAGCCGTTGCAGCACCGGTTCGTAGAGCGCCCGGGACACGCCACCGACCCGCCGCGTGACGACCAGGTGCAGGCCGATGTCCCGAGCCTGCGGCAGCAACTCCAGCAGGGCGCTGAGTGGGTTGCTGCCGCCGGAGGCCACCAGGTCGTAGTCGTCCACCAGGATGTACAGGTCCGGACCCTTCCACCAACTGCGGTCGCGCAGCTGGGCCGTGGTCACGTCCGGGCCGGGCAGCCGGTTGGACAACGCGCTGCGGATCGAGCCGAGCCCCTGGGCGAACGCCTGGTTGGACGGTGCGTAGTCCAGCAGGTGGTCGCCCTCCACCGCACCCAGCAGGCCGCGCCGGTAGTCGGCGATCACCAGCCGGGCCTGCGCCGGCGTGTACCGCTCGGTGATGCCTCGGGCGATCAACCGCAGCAGGTTCGTCTTGCCGCACTCGGCGTCGCCGAAGACCGTCAGATGCGGCTCGTTGACCAGGTCCAGGTAGACCGGCGCGAGCGCCGACTCGTTGACGCCGATCGGCAGGCCGGGCACCGACCGGTCGATGATCCGGGCCAGCTCGGCCACCGGAAGTCGACGCGGCAGCAGCCGCACCTTCGGCGCCGGACGACCCGGCCAGTTCGTCGCCACGTGCCCGGCCAGGGCGATCGACGCCTCGGTCAGGTCCTCGATGTCGCGGCGGCCGTCGATCCGGGAGATGGCGGTGAGGAAGTGCAGCTTGTCCCGGGTCAGACCACGGCCGGGTGCCTTCTCCGGCACGTTCATCGCCGAGCGGCGGTCGATCTCCGACTCGGACGCGTCACCCAGCCGCAGCTCAAGCTTGGTGCCGAGCAGATCCCGCATGTTGATCCGGATCTCCGCCCAGCGCACCGCCGTGAGCACCACGTGCACGCCGAAACCGAGACCCCGGTTGGCGAGCGTCGTGATGGTCTGCTCCAGCTCCTCGTACTCCTGGCGCAGCGTGTTCCAGCCGTCCACCACCAGGAACACGTCACCGAACGGGTCGTCGGCGAACTCGCCGGCGGCCCGCCGACGGCGGTAGCTGGCCACCGAGTCGATGCCGTGCTGGGCGAAGCGCGCCTCCCGGTCGTCCAGCACCGCGACAACCTCGGCCACCGTGCGGCGCACCGCCTCGACGTCCCGCCGGCCGGCCACCCCGGCCATGTGCGGCAGCCGCTCCAGGCTGCGCAACGCGCCACCGCCGAAGTTCAGGCAGAAGAACTGCACCTCACGCGGCGTGTGGGTGAGCGCCAGCGACGCCAGCAGCGTACGGAGCATGGTGCTCTTGCCGCTCATCGAACGGCCCACGATGACCACGTTGCCGCCCGCGCCGGCCAGCTCGACCATCATCGGGTCACGGCGCTGCTCGTACGGGCGGTCGACCACGCCGACCGGCACGGTGAGGCGGCCCCGGCCCGGCCACGACGCGGTGCACAGGCCGTACGTCGGGTCCACGGCCAGCTGGCCGAGCAGTTCACCCAGGCCCGGCGGGTCGGCCAGCGGCGGCAACCAGACCTGGTGCGCCGGACGGCCACGGCCCTTGAGCTGGTCGATCAACACGTCGAGCATCGCCACGGCCTTGCCGTCCGCCGGCTGCTCCGGCTCCGGTGCGGTGTCCACCGGCATCTGCGGGGCCTGCGCCGGAATGAAGTCGAGCCCGTACGGCACGATGCGGCGTTGCACCAGCGCCTGCGACGCCGACGCCTGCTGCCCCGGCGCCCGGTACGCCCCCGACACGTACGCGGCCCGGAACCGCAGCATCGTGCTGGTGTCCGTCTTCAGGTAGCCGTGCCCGGGCGCGTTCGGCAGCTCGTACGCGTCCGGCACGCCGAGCACGATCCGGCTCTCCACCGCCGAGAAGGTCCGCAGACCGATCCGGTACGACAGGTGGGTGTCCAGGCCGCGCAGCTTGCCCTCTTCGAGGCGCTGGCTGGCCAGCAGCAGGTGCACGCCGAGCGAACGGCCCAGCCGGCCGATCATGACGAAGAGGTCGATGAAGTCGGGTTTGGCGGCGAGCAGCTCGCTGAACTCGTCACAGATGATCAGGAGGCTGGGCATCGGCGCCAGCGGTTCGCCGGCCGAGCGGGCCTTCTCGTACTCGAAGCGGGAGACGTAGTTGCCGGCGGCCCGCAGCAGCTCCTGCCGGCGCACCATCTCGCCGGCGAGCGCGTCCCGCATGCGGTCCACCAGCGGCAGCTCGTCGGCCAGGTTGGTGATCACCGCGCTGGTGTGCGGCAGCGCCTCCAACGAGGCGAACGTCGCGCCACCCTTGAAGTCCACCAGGACGAAGTTCAGTTCCTCCGACGAGTGGGTGACCGCCAGCGCGGCCACCACCGTACGGAGCAGCTCGCTCTTGCCGGAACCGGTCGCGCCGATCACCAGACCGTGCGGGCCCATGCCCTCGTGCGCGGACTCCTTGAAATCCAGCTCGACCACGTTGCCGTCCGGGCCGACGCCGAGCGGGATGCGCAGCCGGTCCCGGTGCCCGCGTGGCCGCCAGGTCTGCCGGACGTCGACCGTGGCGGCGTCACCCACGCCGAGCAGGTCGGGCAGCTCCATGCTGCGGGCCAGCGGCTCCTCGTTGCTGGTCTGCTGCTGGGAGAGCCGGTAAGGGGCGATCTGCCGGGCCAGCCCCTCGGCGGCCTCGGCGGTGAGCCGGTCCGGGCGGCCCAGCGGCGACGACGAGCTGCCCCGGACCAACTCCAGGGTGCTTCCGTCGCCCACGTCGAGGCACAGCAGCCAGCGGCCGGCGTCGCGCGGGACGGTGCCGGACAGGTCGATCATCGTGGCGCCCAGCAGACCCGGGCCCAGCAGCTGGCCGGTCGGCGACACCTCACCGCCGTCGATCACCACGACCAGGTGCGGCGCGGTGGTCAGCGGCTTGGTCTCGGGCGCGAAGCGGGGTCGCCCGGCCAGCTCACCGGCGAGGGACTCCTCCGCCTCGGCGAGGCTCGCGAACACCAGTCGACGCGCGCCCGCCGCGTCGGTACGTCCACTGTGGTGCGCGTGCGGCAGCCACTTCACCCAGTTCCAGGCCGACTGCCGGTCCGGTGCGGCCACCACCGCGATCACCAGGTCGTCCGGGGCGTGGAAGGTCGCCAGCTGACCCAGCGCGGCCCGGGCCAGGTCGAGCACCGGCTCCCGGTCGCCACGTAGCACCACCCGGCTGAACGCGCGCACCGACAGCGCGGTCGGCAGGTCGGGCACGCTCGAGTGGGCGCGGACGAACCGGCGCAGCGCGATCGCGCTCATCGGCTCCAGGTCCTCGACCGGCTTGGTCTCCGGCGGAACGATCTCCACCGCCAGTCGCTGCGGGCCGAGCGCGATCCGGGTTTCGCCGAAGTCGTCCTCGGTGATCCGCCGCTCCCACAGCCGCCGGGACGCGGCGATCGACCAGAGCGCGTCCGGCTCCGGATGCCGCCACGCCATCGCCGCACGCTGCTGCTCGGCCGCGCGCCGGGTGCGCTTGCGCATCTGGGCCAGGTAGCGCATGTAGTCGCGGCGGTCGGCGTTCAGCTCGGCCTTGTCCTTGCCGCCGTTGTTGGCCAGCGAACCGATCGCCATCCCGAGCATGGAGACGCCGAACAGACCACCGGCGACGTACGTCATCATGCCGCCGCCCTTGCCGGCGTAGAGGAATGCCATCGCGCCGACCCCGCAGAACATCGGCAGGATCATGAGCAGCTGCCCCATCCCGCGGGGCGTCGGCTCCGGCAGCTCCGGAGGGGACTCCAGCAGCACCTCACCGCGCGGCAAGGCTGGCCCCGGCTGACGCGGGAGCCGGCGGAACACCACCGTGCTCACGGCTGTCTCCTCCCCAGAAGCGGCCTTGACGACATGCCGTCGCGGACCGAAGTCTGCGGGCGGGCATCGTACGTGCACGCCATCGTAGGTAATCTCCCGTGGGCGCGGTGGACCCGCATCGCGGCACCGCGGCCAGCCGATCGTAGACGGACACCTGGAGGCCACTGTGGCGACGAAGACGGCGACCGGTGGTCTGAGCCGGATCACCATCGTGGCTCCGCGTACCCGAATGGATCTGGCCCTGCCGTCGGACGTGCCGTTGGCGGACCTGCTCCCCACCCTGCTGCGCTACGCCGGAGAGGATCTCGCCGACGAGGGGGTGCGGCACGGCGGTTGGGCACTGTCCCGGTTGGGCGGTGCGCCGCTGGACGGGGGGCGTACGGCGGTGCAGCTCGGCGTCCGCGACGGTGAGGTGCTCTACTTCAATCCCCGCTCGGCGGCGGCCCCGGAGATCGTCTTCGACGACGTGGTGGACGCGGTGGCCACCGCCACCAACCAGCGACCCGGTGCCTGGCAGGTCGGCGCGAGCCGGTCCTTCGCGGTGCTGTTCGCCGCGGCGGCGCTGGGTGCCGGCGCGCTGGCCGCGCTCTTCGCCGGCCCACCGCACCTGCCCGGCGCGGTGGCGGCTCTGCTGGTGGCGGTGGCGCTGCTGGTCGGCGCGGCGGTGCTGTCCCGGGCCGCCGGTGACAGCCGGACCGGCGCGGTGCTGGCCATGGTCGGCCTGGTGCACGCGGGCACCGGGGGTCTGCTGCTGCTGGCCGGCGACCGGCCGTTGACCGACCTGGCGAGCCCGCACGTCCTGCTCGCGGCGACCGCCGTGGTGGTCGGCGGGGCGGTGGCGGTGCTGGCGGTCGGTGACCGGTACCCGCTGTTCTTCGCCTCGATCGGCGTGGGCGCGGCCACCGGCCTGGGCGCACTCCTCTGCCTGGCCTTTGGCATCGACGCCGCGGCCGCGGCGGCGGTGGTCGCGGCGGTCGCGTTCGGCGCGGTGCCGGCGTTGCCGATGGTGGCCTACCGGCTGGCCCGACTGCCGGTGCCGTCGATCCCGACCGGCCCGGAGGACCTGAAGACCGACAACGAGTCGGTCGACGGCCGGCAGGTGCTCCAGCAGAGTGAGCGCGCCGACGAGTTCCTGACCGGTCTGCTGTGGACCGTGTCGATGCTGGTCCTCGGCGCGGAGCTGGTGCTCGCCCTGGACGGCCGGCTGCCGGCGGTACTGCTGTGCCTGGTGCTGGGGCTGCTCTCGCTGCTGCGTGCCCGTCCGCTGCTGGGCCGGGCGCAGCGCGTCCCGGTGCTGCTCGCCGGCACGGTGGGGCTGGGCCTCGCCGCCGCGGCGGCCTTCGCCGACGGGTCGCTGCCGGTCCGGCTCGGCCTGGTCCTCGGTGGGCTGCTGCTGGCCGCCGTGATCAGCCTGGTCTACGGGCTGACCGTCGCCGGCAAGCGCATCTCACCGGTCTGGGGCCGGCTGCTCGACATCGTCGAGATCCTGCTGATCATCTCGCTGGTGCCGCTCGCCGTCTGGGTCTGCGGGCTGTACGGCTGGATCGTCAACCTGCGGCCCTGACCGCCGAAGCACGGACCAGCCGGTCAGCGCGCCGGCGGGCGGGTGGAGACGCCCAGCATCGATCCGACCGGCGCGCTCGCGTACACACCGGGGCCGTGCTGCCCGTCCACCGGCCGGGCCGACGCACCGGCCCGGCCGGCCACCTCCCGGACCACCTTGACCAGCGCCTCCACGTGGTTGTCCATGGCCGCGACCCGCAGCAGCGGCGCCGCCATCCGCCCGTCCGCGGACACCGACACGGCCACCGTGTGCGACGGCGCAGAGGTGGCGGTGACCGCGTCCACGAGCGGACCGAGCGGTGCGTCCGGACGGCCGCGCAGGGCCATGCAGCGGTGCGTCCAGCCGCCGCCGCGCAGCCCCTGCCAGGTCTCCGTCGGTGGCTCCGGCACGAGGTCCAGCCCGGCGGCCGAGACCACCGCCGAGCGCAGCTCGTCGCGACCCAGCGGACGGTGGGACAGCCCGGCCGCGGTCAGCGCCTTGCCGAGCCGGCCGATGCCGGCGGCCAACGTCCGGTGTACGCCAGCCAGTCCGCCTCCCCGGCTCACCGCCTCCACACGGGCGTCGCGCACGGTGAGCCGCAGCGCCACCCAGACCGTCCGGTGCGCCGCCGGCGCCGCGCCGGGCGCCGGATACCAGACCAGGGTGTGTGCGACGACCTGGGTGCCGGACACCGGCGCGGCGAAGTCCGCGAGCACCGCCAGCGCTCGGTCCACGGTGGACGCCTCGACCGAGCCGACCGCCGTGCCGGTGCCGGACTGCAACGCGATCGCCGCGAACCAGCCGTTGTCGTCCTGCCCGATCCCGAGCCGGGTGCCCCGGTCGGTCAGCTCGATGACGCTCAACTCGGGGGCGAGCGCGGCGAGGCGTGGGTCCGCGGCGCTGCCGTCGGCCAGCGCCGCCGTCGCGCGTTCGCGGCGTCGCCGCAGTCGACGGCGCAGCAGCAGGTCCTCAAACCACCAGCGGCCGGCCCGGCGGGCGAACGCGGCCAGGACGACCAGTGCCGCCACGGTGCCCACCGCGGCGAGCAGCCAACTCGGACCGGTGGTCGAGGCCCAGACCGCGACCGCGCACAGCTCCAGCAGAACGAGCTGCCCCACGAGCACCGGGCCGACCCGGCCGCGACCGGGACGGTCGGCCGGTGGCGTCGCTCGTGCCGGGACGTCGGACGGGCTCGTGGCTGCTCGGGCGGGTCGCGCCTGAACCTGCGTCATGGCTGACTGTCCCTCCTGCACGGTACGGCTCTGCGCCGGGTCGGTCCGGTGCCGGCCACGGGCGGTGGTCCCGAAGACCCGCCGTCGGCCCCTTATCGTAGGGAAGCCCGCGACGGCACCCCGAGGAGATCGTCGCGGATCCATCCCGCCGGAGGTAAGTCATGCGGACCCGCCGCGATCAGGTGCAGGCGTACCGCTTCGTCACCCGCCGCATCGTCTCCGCACTGCTGTCGGGCGATCCGGAGACCACCAACCTGCCGATGAGACGGCTCGGCATGGCGGTCTTCGGCAGTGTCATCGCCGCCGCGATCGTGCTCGGCGGGGTGGGCGCCTACGGTCAGTTGACCGGTAACACCGCGCCGTTGGAAGACAAGACGCTGGTCATCGAACGGGAGACCGGCGCGACGTACGTGTTCGTGGGCGGGCAGCTGTATCCGGCCCTCAACTACACGTCGGCGCGGCTCATCCTGAACGTGCCGGACCCGACGGTGCGGACGATGTCCCAGGCGTCGCTGCGGGACCGCCCTCGCGGTCGTACGCTCGGCATCGTCGGCGCCCCGGACGCGTTGCCGGACCGCACGTCGCTGACCGGGCTGCCCTGGTCGGTCTGCGACGTGCCGGACCCGGCCGATCCGCAGCGCTCCACCACCCGGGTCGTGATCGACCGGGCGTTGCCCGGTGGGGCGCCGCTGGGCGACCGGGCGGTGCTGGTCACCGTGGACGGTGAGCGGTACCTGCTCACCGGTGACAACCGGCTCCAGGTGCTCGGTGGCGAGCAGACGATCGCGGCGCTGAAGATGCCCAACGCCACCCAGCTGCGGGTCGGGCAGCAACTGCTCAACGCGGTCCCGGCCGGGCCGGCACTGCGCAGGCCGACACTGTCCGGCGACGGTGAGCGGAGCGGGCTGATCGTGGGCGACCGGCCGGCCACCATCGGCCAGGTGTTCCAGGCGGCCGGCCGGTACTACGTGCTGGCTCGCGAAGGGCTCGTCTCGGTCACCGAGATCACCGCCCTGTTGATGATCAGCGGTGGCGGTCAGATTACCGACATCACCCCGAACCAGGCCGGGCAGCTGCTGGTCGACCAGCGGGTGGAGGAGGAGGGGCTGCCGGAGACGCTGCCGAGCCTGTACCCGGCCCGGTCCGGGCAGACCACGCTGTGCGCGACGTACCGGGCGGGCACCGGTGGCGGTCCGCCGACCACCACCCTGGAGGTCTTCGACCGGGCACCGGCGGAGCTGACCGCGACCGATCCGGGGCCGGTGCCGGTGCGCCAGACCGCCCGGGACGCGGTGCGTACCGCCGAGGCGGTGCTGCTGCCCGGTGGGAAGGGTGTGCTCGCGCAGGCCGCGCCCGGGGCCGGGACCAGCGGTTCCGGCGCCGCCGGGTCGACGATCTATCTGATCGGTCCGCAGGGCGTCCGGTACCCGCTCGCGTCGGTCGAGACGCTGGCCGTGCTCGGCTACGCCGGGGCCACACCCCTCGCGGTGCCCGGGACTCTGCTCGCGCTGATCCCGACCGGGCCCACTCTGGACCCGGAGGACGCGGCGGCCTTCTTCGCGCCGGAGGGTGCCGCGCCGACCGCGACCGCCCCGACCGCGACGACCGGTGCCACGCCCCCGGCCGGAGGAGCAGGCGGTGCGGTCCCGGCGGTATCGACAGGCACCGACGGCTGAACGGCTCACACGGGTCGCCCGCGATCGCGGTGGTGAACTAACCTGGATGCGCTGACGGTTGTCAACCAGATCGACGGGGAGGGTTGCCATGACCGGGCGCACGGAAGTCGACCTGCTATCCCTTGAGGACTTCCACAAGAACCTGTCGGCCCGGCTGAGCCAGGCCGAGTCGGTGTTGCGCAAGCTCAACACCGAGATGCAGTGCACCCCGCCGGCGTTGGGGTCGTTCACCGACGCCACCGACAACGCGCGCCGTTACAACACGGTCCACCAGTCCTACGTCGAGCAGGCCGAGCGGCTCCGACAGGCCGTGCTGGCGGCCCAGCAGGCCACCAACACGATCCTGGCCAACTACCGGACGGCGGAGGCGCGCAACAGGGCCAACGCCACCGACATCACCGCCGCGTTGACCGGGGTCCAGCAGGCGTTGGAGCCAAAGGGGGACGGGCGTGTCTGAGTACACCCAGCGCTACCAGGGCCACAGCCACCAGGAGTTGTACGACGCCGTGATGGCCGGCAAGCCGGAGCAGATCGAGGGCGTGGCCGCCCAGTGGGCTTCGCTCAAGGGCATCCTGGACGGCCTCGGCCGGGAGCTGAGCGGTGACCTGGACAAGCTCGGCAACACCTGGACGGGTTCGGCGGGCCGCGAGTTCCAGCGACGGCTGGGGCTGATCGTCGTGCACTCCGACGCGCTCGGCGAGGGGATGGCCGGCGTCAAGCAGGGGCTCACGATGATGGCCGGCCAGTTGCGCACCGCGCACAAGCAGGCGGAAAACCCGGAAGAGACCGACGACAACGACCAGATGATCAACGGCGCCCTCTCCGGCAGCGCCTTCGGCCTGCCCGGCGCCGTGATCGGCGGCATGCTCGGTCACCAGCAGGACAAGGAAGAGCAGCAGAAGGCCCACCAGCGGATGGTGACCCTGGTGGCCGAGCTGGCCGCCGGTTACGACCTGTCCGCGTACGACCGGGTGGTCGATCCGCCTCCGCCTCCGCCGGACACGCCGGAGACGACCACCAACGACCGGACGACGCCGCGCGGCGGCCCGCACACCGCACCGCCCACCGCCGCGCCCACCATCAGTGGCCACACCGCGCACACCGGTGACGCGACCATCGGAACGCCCGACCGGGCCGGTGAGCCGCCGGTGGTCGGCGTCGGTGACGACTCGGTGCCCGACCAGGACACCGGCGCCACGCCGGGCGTGCTCATCGTCTCGGACGACACCGTGGGCGGCGGCACCAGCCTCGCCGGCGCGGATCCGCTGGTCGGCGGTGCCCTGCTGGCCGGCGGTGCCGCCGGCTTGGCCGGTCTGTCCGGGCCCGCCACCATGCCCGCCAGTGCCGGCGGCCCGGGTCTGCTCTTCGGTGCGCAGGGCGGGGCTCCGGCCGGCGGGGTGCTGCGCACCTCGTCACTCGCCAGCTCGGGCAGCACGCCCACCACGTCGGCCCGGCCGGCCAGCGCGCCAGCCCCGGCCGACAACCGCTCCGGCAGCGGCATCGGGCGCAGCATGGACGGCCGGCGCGCGGAGGCCGGGAACGCCCGCCCGGGCTCCGGCCGCGCGGCGACCCGTCCCGGGCTGCTCGGCGGCCGTGGCCACTCCGACGATGACGAGTCCGACGAGCGGCTGACCTGGCTGACCGAGGACGAGATGGTGTGGCGGGAGGGTGAGTCCGGCCCACCCCCGGTGCTCGGCACCGACAGGTAAGGCACACACCCCGGCAGCACGTTCCGGTGGCCCCGTCCCCTGGACGGGGCCACCGCCGTTTTCGGGTGCCGGCGGCGATCGTCCACAGTGCCGCGGTGGTGGTGGTCACGCCGCAAAGCGCTCTCATCGAGCTGCGCCACGCCGGGGCGGGCGATAGGTTGGTCGGGTGTCGTCCGCAGCGTCCGTCCGCCCCGCCCGGTGGGCCGTGCTGCGGTCCCTGCGGGAGCTGACCCGGCTGGCGGTCACCGCGCTGGTGCTCGCGGTCGGCCTCGGCGGCGCCCTCGCCGCGACGGCACCCCCCGCCCCGGCGCAGCCGCGGCCGAGCGCCGTGACCAGCCAGGTGGACACCCTCCGACCGGACGTCGCTGGCACGGTCGAGCAGGCGAGCCGCCCGGTCACCTCCCCGCCGACCGGCACGGTCGACCGCCGTGCGGCGACCGCTCCGGTCACCGTGGGCCCCGAGCACGCACCGGCCGTCGATCCCGGCCGAGGTGTCCCGTCCCGACGCGGTCCGCCGACCCACTGACCTCGGCCGACCATCGGCCCGCGGCCGCTCCTGCGGCCCGGCCCAGGTCACCCGTCGGGGCCTCCCGGCCCCCCACACCCGCCGGACGGCACCGAACGGTGACCAACCCGCCGGGCTCCGGACAGCGGTGACCCGACCCCGAGGCGTGGCCGACCGGCCATCCGGCCCCGATCCGGCCCCTGTCGTCGAGATCGCCTCCCTGCCATCCGTGGATACCCGCCATTCGACCGCGAGGTGCTGATCATGCAGACCGTCCTCTCCGCTCTTCTGCCCGACGTTCCCCGGGCCGCCGCCATCTGGCTGAGCCTGCTCGGGGTCGTCGTGGTCGCGGTCGCCGCCCTGCTGCTGCGGCCCGGCCGACTCCGCATCGACCCGGGGGCCCGGATCCGCCGTGCGGCCATGCCCAGCCACCTCGAACAGGTTCACCAGGAGCGCGAGCAGAGCCGCTACGCGCAGGAGGTCACGGTGGCCGCCGAGCGGGCCACCACCACCGCCCAGCGCCGCCGGGCGGAGTGGGTGGCCGCGCAGGATGAGGTCGAGGCCGCCTGGCAGGCCTGCGAGGCCGCCGAGGCGGCCGTCCGGCGTCTCGGCACGGCGGCGGCGATGCCGCTGCCGCACACCGCCCGCACCCCCGCCGAGTACGCGGACCGCGAGCGCTACCTGCACCGGGCCGCGCTGGACGCGTACTGGCGGCGGGAGCTGTCGGTGGAACAGCTCAGTGACGTGTTCGCGCACCGTGCCGGCTGGGATCCGCGGCTGCACCCGGTGGAGCAGGAGCTGGTGTTGCAGCGGGCGATCCGTGACAACCTGGCCGCTCGACACGCCGCTGCCCGCGAGCGGGAACAGGCCGCGTGGCGGGCGGCGGAACTGGCGGTCGCGGCGGCTCGTAGCCTTCGCGAGGAGGCCCACGAGGCGAGCGGTCGACGGGTGGCGGAGTCGGCCTCGGTGCTGCCGCTGAGCGAGGTCGGCCGGTCGGTCGAGCAGACCCGGGAGAACCAGGTGGTCGCTCGGGGTCGCGCGGCGGTGCCGGCGTACTGATCCGCCGTCGACGGCCGTAGTGGGTTAGCGTGACGGCATGTCCCGAGAGGCGTGGGTCCTCGTGGTGATCGCCGGCATCCTGGCGATCGCCACACTGGTCGGTGCGGTGCTGCTCGCGGTACGGGTGGTACGGACCCGGCGGCTGCTGACCGGGCTCGGCGCGGGTGGCAAGGTCGCCTTCTACGGGGCACTGATCTACACGATCTTCCCGATCGACGTGCTGCCCGACCCGATCTATCTGGACGACATGGGCGTCCTGGCCGGCGCGCTGATCTATCTCACCCGACTGGTGCACCAGCGACGGGCGGCGGGGCGCCAACTGCCGGGGCAGCCGGACTCTCCGTCGGACCCGGATCGGGCGCGCCGCCGCGTGCCATGATCGAGGTCGGTTCGGTGGACGGGGGACGGGCATGGCGGGCGATCATCGGCTGGACGTACGCGACCCTCGCGTGGCGGCCTTCTGCGCGGAACGGCATCTCGCGACGCTGACCACCCTGCGCGCCGACGGCACTCCGCACGTGGTGCCGGTCGGGGTCACTCTCGACCCGGAGGCCGGGCTGGCTCGGGTGATCACCTCGGGCACCTCCCGCAAGGCCCGGCAGGTGGCCGCCGCCGGTGCGGCCGGCACCCCGGTGGCCGTCTGTCACGTCGATGGGCGCCGCTGGTTGACCATCGAGGGCCGGGCGGTGCTCCGCTCGGATCAGCCCGCCGTGGCGGAGGCGGAGCGCCGCTACGCGGAGCGGTACCGGACGCCGCGCCCCAACCCGGGGCGGGTGGTCATCGAGATCACCGTGACCGGGCTGCTCGGCAGTCTCTGACGCCGCCCTGGGCCGACCGCACCCCGCTGTCCGACAATCGGCCGCTTGTCCGTTTCCGTGCGCACTGACTCGCGTGCCGGTGGTCACGTTTCGGCGCTCGTCTCCTCCGGGCACCCGCGGTCCTGCGGAATCCCCCACCGCCAGCAGCCGTTACACCTGGTCGCGACGCCCGTAGCGGCAGCCCAGATCGGCTGCGGGCGTCACCGGCCGATGAGCCGAGCGCCATTCCCGGTGCGCTGCCTCCGCCAGTCGGAGGCGCCAACCCCCGAACGGAGACTCGACCATGAATCCGATCATGCAGAAGAGCGGTCTGTCCGTCGTCGGCCTGCTGGTCGCCGGCGGATGCGCCCTCGGCCCCGCCGTCGCCGCGCAGGCCGCCCCCGCGCAGGCCACCCCGGCCTCGTCGAGCCAGACCGCCAAGGGCGGCGAGCGGATCCTCGGCATCGACTACCAGGCCCAGCCGAACTTCTACTACTGCGGTCCGGCAGCCACTCGGATCGCGTTGTCCGCCCAGGGCAAGGCGGTCTCCCAGGACGAGGTGGCCAAGCTGCTCGGCACCACCGAGGCCGGCACCCCCTCAGCCCTGGACACCACGCGGGTGCTCAACGAGCTGACCGGCGGCAGGTACCGCACCACCGAGATCCGGGACGCGGTGGCCCGCCCCGACCAGGTCGAGAAGCTGCGCCAGGACGTCCTGGCCGCGGTCGACGCCGGCCGGCCGGTGGTGGCCAACATCAAGGGCACGACCGTCGACACCGACGGCAACCCGCACTCGTACGAGGGCGGCCACTATCTGACGCTCGTGGGCTACCGCGACGGCGGTGACACGATCCGGGTCGCCGACCCGGCCGACCCGGCGCTGGGCGAATACTGGATGAGCCTGCCGAAGGTCGCCAACTGGATCGCCGAGCGCGGCTACTCCTCCTGATCCTGACGGCTCACCGGGCCGGCCTCTCCCTGCGGGGGAGGCCGGCCCGGCCGTCGTCGCGCTGCCGGGCGGCGAGGTGCGCACGCCGGCGGGCGCGGGCGGCCCGGGTGGGCCGGGCACGGTGCAGGTGTCGCCGCAGCGGCGGATGGACGGCGGCCTCGCCGGCACCTGCCGCTTTTCGCACGATCCGGTTGGCATCGTCCGGTTCACAGCCGGCGGCCCGCAGCAGGTCGCTGGAGGCGGTACGCAAGCCGGTGACGAGCGCGTCGCCGAAGGACTTCACCCCGGTCGCGGCGGCCCGCCCGGCCAGGTCGGCGCATTCCTCGACCAACTTCCGGGTGCACAGCGGGTAGTCGCCCATCCGGCACTCCCTCCGCATCTCCGCCACCGCCTGACCCAACCGGGCGATCGCGTCTGGCAGCTCCGGCGGGATCGGCTCGTCGTACTGCAGGGCGGTCGTCGACCAGCGGGCCATGGTACGGCTGTCCAGCAGCAGCCGTTCCAGATTCGACGCACTGCGGGCGTACTCGTGGAACTGCTGGCGGCGGTGCCAGCGCGCTGGCGCGATCGTCACCACCTCCTCGGCCCCGCTCAGCGAGTCGTGCAGTCGCCCCAGGTCCTCCTCGGTGCCGCGCAGCCGTTCCAGGACCCGCATCGACCGGTCGCCGTCGCGCTGCCGCAGCGCCTGCGCCAGCTCCTCAAGTTGCTCGCTGAGGACCGCGAAGATCGGCGTCGCCGCCCGGTCCAGCACCCGCATGGGGTTGATCGGCAGCAGCAGCGCGACCACCAGGAGGCCGACCGCCCCACCGACGAGCGCGTCGAAGATCCGGGGCAACTCCAGACCCTGCCCCGTCGGGGCCAGCGTGGCGATCAGGACTGCGGTACCGCCGGCCTGACCGACCAGTGGGCCGCCCTTCCCGGCCACCAGCAGGGCGGTGGCGATGGCCAGGGCGACGACCACTCCGGTCTGCCACGGCCCCGAACCGAGGACGAAGCGCAGCGTGTCGCCGATGACGATGCCCAGTCCGACGCCGCCCAGCAGTTCGAAGGTGCGCCGGGCCCGTTGCCCGATGGCGGTGGCGATCGTGGCGACGGCGGCGGCGGGAGCGAAGACGTGCGATCCCGGGCCGAGCAGGTTCTTCGCGATCAGCGCGGCGATCGCGGCGGCCAACCCGGCCTGGAGCGAGATGACCAGGGTGACCTCCCACTGCCGGGCCCGGACCCGACGAGCCTGCCCGCTGCGGTGGCGCACCCGTTCGGCCACCTGACCGCTCCGCTCGGCGGCCTCGTCGAGGCGCGACCGCACAGGGCCGGCTGGTCGGCGGTCGTCGGTCATGGCGGCGGTTACCCCGGCGGCGGCCCGGCAATCGTGCCCGTACGCCCCGCCGACCCCATCGGCACCACCGGCAACCGGGCGTCGGCGTCAGCCGCCGTTGTCCCCGCTGACCTGGTCGATCAGGCCGGCGAGCAGGGCGGTGCGGGGTACGACGGAGTCCAGGTCCAGCCACTCCGACGGGCTGTGGTCCGCGCCGCCGACCGGACCGAGCCCGTCCAGCACCGCCGCACCCGCCTCGGCCAGCAGGTTCGCATCGGCACAACCACCCGTGGCGGTGTGGGACACCGGTACGCCCAGCCCCGCCCCCACCTTCGCCGCCAACTCGGTGAGCCGGCGGTCGGCCGGGCGCGGCTCCCAGGGCGGGGTGGGCGCGTGCACGGACACCTCGGCCCGGACCCCCGACACGGTCGGCAGAGCCACCAGCCGCCGGATCTCGGCCAGCGCGGCCTCGTACTCGCCGGTGCGCCAGGCGCGAAGGTCGACCAGCATCCGGGCGCGGTCGGCGACCACGTTCGGCCGATCCCCGGCGTGCAGGTGCCCGACGTTGACGGTCACTCCGGGCCAGCGGCCGTTGAGGGCGTCCAGTGCGACCGTCAGTCGGGCCGCGGCGAGCAGCGCGTTGGCGCCGCGACCAGCGGGACGCTCAGCGCCACCGCCGTGCACACGCCGAGCCCGAGTGCCAGCAGGCGGTTCAAGGGCATGACTGCTCCTCACTGGAAACCGTGAGGGCGGGCCGAGACGAAGCGTACGGCAGCCGTACCTGCGCGGACAACGCCCGGCGGCGGATCCATCGGCGACCGTAGGTTTGGGCGACCGGTGCCGGGTACCAGGGGCCACACACCCACCGATCCGCAACCGGTAAGGGGCCGAACATGAGCAGTCCAGAGACCACCGACGACGAGGACGTCGTCGACATCCTCGTCGCTGACCACCGTGCAGTCGAGGTCCTCTTCCTCGAACTGGAGACCCGGCAGGGCACCCCGGAGTACCGCCGCCAACTCGTCGACGTGGTGATCGCCGAACTGGTCCGTCACGCGGAGGCCGAGGAGGCGTACGTCTACCCGACCGCCCGCCAGGTACTGCCCGACGGGGACCAGATCGCCGAGCACGAGATCGTCGAGCACGCCGACGCCGAGAGGACCATGAAGGAGCTGGAGTCGATCGACCCGTCCGACCCCCGCTTCGACGAGTTGCTCGCCCACCTGACCAGCACCATCCGGCACCACGTGCGGGACGAGGAGAACGAGTTGTTCCCCCGGCTGCGTGCCGCCACGGCCGGGGAGGAACTGGTCGAGCTGGCCGCGAAGGTGACCGCGTTCAAGCAGATCGCACCGACCCGACCACACCCGGGCGCACCGGACCACCCGCCGGCGAACAAGCTGCTCGCCCCGGGCACCGGGATGATCGACCGGCTGCGCGACGCACTGAGCGACCGGCCGACCACGATGGGCGAGCTGCGCAAGCAGCAGCAGCAGCAGCAGCAGCAGCAGCGCTGACCATCGTCCGGTCCGGACCGCACTCCCGGGCCGCCGAACCCTCGGCGGCCCGGGACGTCGGTTACGTCAGCGGACCTGATCGCCCTCACCGGTGCGCGCCTGGACCTGGTCGACGCCCTTGTCGATCTGGTCGTCGTACTTGCCGCCGGTGCGCTTGTCGGCCATGTCGCCGGCCTTGTCCAGCCCCTGGTCGACCTGCTTGTCGTGCTTGTCCGCGACGTCCTTGGCCTTGTCCATGAAGTCACCCACGATGTGCCCCCTCCGGTCGATCGCTTCCCGGTCGCGTACTGGGCCGTCAGCGTTCCCTGGGCCTGGCGGCGTAAACACCGACGGTCCGGGCGTGGACCGTGAACACCCGACCGGAGCGCCCGCAGCGGCGTACGATCCGCGCGGGCGGCGCGAACCGGCCCATCCGGACTGTCCTGAATACACACGCCACGCCGCCGACCAGCCCCAGCGGGTGTCGGCGCACGGCCGGCCGGGTACCGACCTCGCCGAGATCGAGGAGGGCCGACATGGCGGCAGACGAACCCGGTGCGGACACCGCGCCGACCACCGGCAGCACACCGACACGAGGCAGCACGGTGACGACGGGCAGCACGACGACGACGGACGGCAGCCCGGTGACGGACGGCACCGGCCCGCGCCAGGCGTGGACGGCGCTGCCCTGGCTGGTCCGCACGGCGGTGCTGTGGAGCGCCTGCCTGGTGGTGATCGTCGCCGGGCTCTACCTGCTGGGCAAGATCGCCGTACTGCTGGCGCCACTGGCGATCGCGCTGGCCGCCACCATCTTCCTCACCGCGCTGCTCGACCCGGTGCTGCTCCTGTTGCGCCGACTGCGCCTGCCGGCGGCGCTGGCCGCGCTGCTGACCGTGCTGCTGCTGCTCGGCATCCTGGTCGGGCTCGGCGCGCTGGTGTGGAACCTGACCGCCAGCCAGTTCGACCAGCTCAGCCAGGAGCTGACCCAGGGGCTGGATCGCAGTCGGGACTTCGTCACGTCCACGCTGCCGGTCAGCGACGCCCAACTGGACAAGCTGGTCGAGCAGGCCCGCCAGGGGCTCAGTGGCAGCTCACCGGACCCGGTGGCAGGCGCCCGGACCGCCAGTGAGGTGGTCGGCTCCGCGCTGCTCGCCCTTGTGCTGCTGTTCTTCCTGCTCAAGGACGGCCGATCGATGTGGCACTGGATGCTGTCCCGGGTGGCCGATCCGACCCGGCCGGTGATGACCGAGGCCGGCCGGGCCGGCTGGCAGACGCTGGGCGCGTACAGCCGGGGAACGATGCTCATCGCGGCCATCGACGCGATCGGCATCGGTCTGGCCCTGGTGCTGCTCCGGGTGCCGCTCGCCCTGCCGCTGGCGCTGATCACCTTCCTCGGCGGCTTCGTGCCGATCATCGGGGCGACCGTGGCAGGTGCGGTGGCGGTGCTGGTGGCGCTGGCCGCCAACGGTCCGACCACCGCGCTGCTCACCCTCGCCGCGGTCATCGCCGTGCAGCAGATCGAGGGCAACCTGCTGGAGCCGTTGGTCATGAAGCGGCAGGTCCGGCTGCATCCTGCGGTGATCCTGGTGGCGGTCACCGCCGGCACGCTGATCGCGGGCATCGCCGGCGCGTTCGTCAGCGTCCCGATCACCGCCGTCGTCTGGCGCGTCATCGACACCGTCCAACGACGCCGGTCCGCCGCGAGCGGTCTGATCACCGGCTGAGGTGGGTGGTGAACCAGGCGCCGGCGAACTCGGCGACCCGGTCGAGGGTGCCGGGCTCCTCGAAGAGGTGGGTGGCACCGGGGACGACCCGCAGCTCACCGACGTCGCCCAGCTCGGCCGACGCTTGCTCGTTCAGCGCGAGCACCTCCTCGTCCAGGCCGCCGACCAGCAGCAGCGTCGGCGTACGCACCTGGGTCAGCGCGGCGCCGGCGAGGTCCGGCCGGCCGCCCCGGCTGACCACGGCACCCACCCGGTCGGCGCGGGACGACGCCGCGACCAGGGCGGCGGCGGCACCCGTGCTGGCACCGAACAGGCCGATGGGTACGTCACCAGCGGGCCGCTCGACCGCCAGCCAGTCGACGATGCCGGCGAGCCGGTTCGCCAACAGTCCGATGTCGAAGCGCAGCTCGGCGGTGCGCGCGTCCACCTCGTCCTCCGCCGGGCTCAGCAGATCCACCAGCACCGTGCCGAGCCCACGGTCGTTCAGCGTCCCGGCCACCTCCACGTTGCGCGGGCTGTGCCGGGAACTACCGCTGCCGTGCGCGAACAGCACCACGCCGACCGGTTGGGCGGGCATCGTCAGGTCGGCGGGGAGTTGAACGTCCCCCACCGGAATCGTCACCGTGCTGCGCCGCACGTCCATGCCCCCACCTCCGCGTGGTCGCCTGCGGTCCGGGTACCCGGCCCGCCGCACGGCACGCACGCGGCCGGCGGCACCGTACGGCCGCGTTTGTGCGCCGGGGCGTCGGGTACGCGACGAGCGACCGCAGACCGTGTCGGCGCAACCGCGCCCCGACGGATCGCGAGGATCGCCATGGCCAAGCAGCAGATATCCCGGCAGCAGCAGATGACCGAACGGGACCGGCGGGAACAGGACGCCGAGCGCAATCAAGACTTCGGGGACCAGGCCGCCTCGGCCCGCCTGCCCGACGACCCGAAGGCGATGGCGCCCCGGGACGCGATCGGGCGCCCGTCCACCGGCGAGCCCATCTGACCCAGCGGTGCGACGGCCGGGGCGGGATCCTTCCCGCCCCGGCCGTTACTGCTGGTGCTCGGGCAGCCGCAGCAGCGGCGACCGGCCCGGCGGTTGCTCCGGCCGCGGTCCGGACGGCTCGGCGGGCGGCACCGGCACGGTCACCGGCTCGTCGCAGGTGACCCGCAGATCCTGGTCGTGGTGACGCAGCTCGATCACGTCGTCCGGCCCACCGTGCCGCAGCGAGTACGTCGTCTGGTGTGGCCGGACGTCCACCCGCAGCGCCAGGCCACGCCACTGGAGCGAGAACTCCAGCCGACTCAGGCGACTGGACAGCCGGGGCGCGAACGACAGCCGGCCGTCGTGGTCGCGCAGGCCACCGAGGCCGCCGACCAGGGCGATCCATGCGCCGGCCAGCGAGGCCATGTGCACGCCGTCGCGGGTGTTCTCGTTGAGGTCGTGCAGGTCCATCAGCGCGGCCTCGCGCAGATAGATGTGCGCCAGTTCGGGATGGCCCACCTCGGCGGCGAGCACGGACTGAGTGCAGGCCGACAGCGACGAGTCCCGCACGGTGCGCCGCTCGTAGTAGAGGAAGTTGCGGACCTTCTCCTCGGGGGTGAACGCGTCCCCCCGCCAGTGCATGGCCAGCACCAGGTCGGCCTGCTTGACCACCTGCTTGCGGTACAGGTCGAAGTACGGGTAGTGCAGCAGCAGCGGGTACTTCTCCGCCGATGTGTGCGCGAAGTCCCACTCCTCGAGCCGGGTGAACCCCTCCACCTGCTGGTGGACGCCGATCTCGTCGTCGTAGGGGACGTGCATGGAGCTGGCCGCGTCCCGCCAGCTCGCCGCCTCCTCGTCGGTGACCCCGAGGTGGGCGGCGTCGTCCCGGTAGCGCATGACCACGTCGGCGGCGGAGAGCAGGTTCCGCTGCGCCATCAGGTTGGTGTAGACGTTGTCGTTCTTCACGGCGGTGTACTCGTCCGGGCCGGTCACCCCGTCGATGTGGAACTGCCCGTGCCGGTCGTGGTGCCCGAGCGAACGCCACAACCGGGCGGTCTCGACCAGCAGCTCCAGCCCGATCTCCCGCTCCAGTGCGGTGTCCCCGGTGACCAGGACGTACCGGCGCAGCGCGTCGGCGATGTCGGCGGCGATGTGGAAGGCCGCCGTGCCGGCCGGCCAGTAGCCGGAGGACTCCGGACCCCCGATGGTCCGCCAGGGGAAGGCGGCGCCTTTCAGGTTCAGCGTCTCGGCCCGCTCCCGGGCGCTGTCCAGCGTGCTGTGCCGCCAGTGCAACGCGTTGCGCACCGCGCTCGGCTGGGTGTACGTGAGCACCGGCAGGACGAACATCTCGGTGTCCCAGAAGGCGTGCCCGTCGTACCCGGGGCCGGTGAGCCCCTTCGCCGAGATGGGCCGCCGCTCGGCGCGGGAGCCGGCCTGGAGCACGTGGAAGAGACCGAACCGGACGGCCTGCTGCACCTCCGGATCACCCTCGACCCGTACGTCGGCCGCGTCCCAGAACTCGTCGAGGTAGCCGCGCTGCTCCCGGCAGAGCCCCTCCCAACCGTCCAGCTTGGCCGCGGCCAGCGCCGCGCCGACCTGGTCGCGCAGGGCGGGCAGCGACCGTCGGCTCGACCAGCCGTACGTCAGGTACTTGACCACCCGCAGCTTCTCGCCGGGTTTGAGGACGCAGCCGACCGTGGTGCGGACCCAGTCCTGGTACCCCTCGGACTCGATGGTGGTGTGCTCGGGGCCGTGCACCTCGTGTTCCATCGCGGCGGCGACCCGCAGCCCGGACACCTTGGTGCGGTGGATCAGCTGCCCGCCGTCCGGGGTGGTCAGCTCCTCCTCGGCCTGCAACGGGGATTCCAGGACGGCCGCGACCCGGGGGTCCTTGCTCTGCGCCGGCAGCGACTCGTTGGCCACCAACTCGGATTGCACGATCAGCCGCAGCGGGCCGTCGACCGCCTCCACCTCGTAACTGATGGCGGCGACCGAGCGCTGCGTGAACGACACCAGCCGGGTGCTGCGGACCTTGACCTCCCGGCCGGCCGGTGACCGCCAGTGCAGCTCGCGGTGCAGGGTGCCGGCCCGCATGTCGAGGATCCGCTCGTGGGCGATCAGCTCGCCGTAGCGCACGTCGAGGGGTTCGTCGTCGACGAGCAGCCTGATCAGCTTGCCGTTGGTGACGTTGACGATGGTCTGCCCGGACTCGGGGAAGCCGTAGCCGGCCTCCGCGTACGGCAGGGGGCGCAGCTCGTAGAACGAGTTGAGGTAGGTGCCGGGCAGGCCGTGCGGCTCGCCCTCGTCGAGGTTGCCGCGCAGCCCCACGTGCCCGTTGGAGAGCGCGAAGACCGACTCGGACTGGGCCAGCACGTCCATGTCTAGCCGGGTCTCCCGGACGTGCCACGGTTCGACGGGGTAGGCCCGTTCCCGGATCACGCGGTGCCCCGCTGTCCGGCCGGGCGTGGCGCCGGTGGGTCGGCGGCGTCGAGCAGGTCGGCGAGGTCCGTGACCACGATGTCGGCACCGTGGGCGAGCAGTTCGTCGGCCTGGCCGACCCGGTCGACGCCCACCACGTAACCGAAGCCGCCGGCCCGGCCGGCGGCCACGCCGGACAGCGCGTCCTCGAAGACGGCGGCCCGCGTCGGGTCGACACCGAGCAGCCTGGCCCCGGCCAGGAAGCTGTCGGGTTGCGGTTTGCCGCGCAGCCCCTGGGCCCGGGCCACCAGCCCGTCGACCCGCGCTTCGAGCAGTGGCTCCAGCCCGGCGGCGGCGACCACCTCACGCCCGTTGGCGCTCGCGGTCACCACGGCTCGGCGCAGCCCGGCGGCGGCCGCCGCCTGCAGGTAGCGCACCGAACCCGGGTAGACGTCCACACCGGAGCTGCGCAGCCGGTCCAGCAGCAGGACGTTCTTGCGGTTGCCCACACCGTTGACCGTGTCGGCGGTCGGCGGGTCGTCGGGACTGCCCTCGGGCAGCACGATCCCGCGGGAGGCGAGGAACGCTCGGACGCCGTCGGCCCGGGGCCGGCCGTCGACGTAGCGGTTGTAGTCCGGGCCGGGGTCGAACGGCTGGAAGGGCTCGCCGGTGGCGGAGGCGCGCTGCCGCAGGAACTCGTCGAAGGTCTGCGTCCAAGCGGCGTTGTGCACCAGGGCGGTCTGCGTCAGCACACCGTCCAGATCGAAGAGACAGGCGGTCACATGAGCAGGTAGGCCCAGCACGGTACGAATCTAACCACCCGGCCGGTCCCGCAAACCCGTTTCCGCCGCCCTCGACGCGGCTCAGTTGGGCCGCAGCGTCCAGATCACGGTCATCTCCGAGGTGGGCCTGCCATCCTCGGTGGCGATCACCACCGGCACCGCGAACTCGGGACGCCGCCCGGCGTCCAGCTCGGCGATCACCTCGGCCGGCGGCCGGGAGAGCCGGGCCGTGGCCAGCACCGGCCCCAGGGCCAACTTGCGGTACGCGATCTCGGCGCGCACGGCGAGCGGGGTGACCCGGTCGAGGAGATGGCCGAAGGCGGCCAGGACGACCGCGCCGGTGGCCGTCTCACCGAGGGTGAACATCGCACCGGCGTGCGGACCGCCGACGTGGTTGTGGGTGGCCGGCGTGTCGGGCAACCGGACGACCGCCCGCACCCCGCCGTCGGCCTCCGGGGCGACCTCGACGAACTCGAAGCCGAGCGTACGAGCGAACGGCACGGCTTCGAGCATCCCGGCCGCCACCTGGCGTGAGTCGACTGACATGCCCCGACGCTACTCGCCGGTAACATCCCCGGCAAGCCCCGCCCCCAGGTCAGGGGCGGGGCGGGGAGGCTCAGAGGTTGGCGATCGTCCGCAGGATCTCTGCGTAGAAGTTGCCGTCGATGCTGCGGAAGAGGGCGAAATCCTGGCCCGGGTCGCCGAAGAACGGCCGCAGCGTCCACGCCAACTGGGTGCCGACGAAGCCGAAGAGCAGGATCCAGATGTAGAGCAGGGTCATGCTGGCCGGTCGTTGCGTCGGCTCGCCGCGCCGCACCGGCGGGCTGCCCCATGGGCGCTGCGCCGGCGGGAAGCCGGGCGCCACCATGCCGGACGGGAACGAGGCGCCCGCCGGCTGCCCGACCCACTGCGCGGGAACCTGCGCCGGCGCGGCGGTGGTGGCGCCGTTCGAGGTCGACCCGGCCGCTGCCGCGCCGGCCGGCACGGCGACCGGTTCGGCACTCGCGCCGGTCGCCGGCGCCTCGGCCGGCACCGAGCCCGCGGGCACGGCAGCCGGTGCGGCGACCTGCGCCGGTGCCGACACGGTGGCCTGTGGGTTGACCTGCGCGGTGGCGGCCTCCGGGGCGAGCAGGCCGTGGTCGTTGAGCACCTGCATCCCGCCGGTCAGGAAGCGCAGCCCGACCAGCGCCGACAGGGTCAGGATCGCCACGTTGAGGAGCTTGAAGAACCCGTAGTCGGGGGCGGTGATCAGGAAGAAGAGGCTGATCGGGGCGAACGCCACCGCGAGCATCGAGGTGACCGTGATGGCCACCATCACCAGCGCCAGCGACTGGCGTACCGAGAGCCGAGCTCCGAAGACCAGGTTGAACAGGTAGAGCGTGGGCAGGCAGATGGCCAACGTGACCAGGAACAGCAGTGGCAGCTTGAGCGCGGAGGTCAGCGCCATCAACGGGCTGTGGAACGCGCCCAGCACCGCCCCGTAGCAGCCGAGCGCGATGGCGGAGCTGGCCAGCATCCGCCCGGTCAACGCGTTCAGGTCACCTTCGGCGACGATCTGCTGCCAGATGCCCTGGCGGTCACGCAGGATGCGCTCGATGACGAGCGGGCTGGGACGGTCACCCGACACGGGTGCACCCCTCTCGGTGGAGTCTCACAGTGGACTGGGTGCGCAGACGGTAGGACACCGGTCGATGCCGCCGCCACCCCGTCGCGGCGAATCGTCAGCGCCAGCCGACGTCGATCCGCGCTCCGCGCTCGTCGAAGAAGTGCAGCGCGTCCATCCGCACCGAGACCGCGAGCTGGTGACCGGCGGTGACCGCCGGGTACGGCGCCAACCGCACCGCCAGCTCCGCGGGGCGCCGGTGGTGCCGGCCCGGGTCGGGCAGAACGCTCGTCCGGTTGCCGCCGGTCGGCGCCTCGACCGGCTCGACCGGCTTACCGGTGAGCCGCTGCATCACCGAGCCGAACCGGCGCAGGCCCCGCTGACCCACCGGCGGCGGGTCCAACGGAGCACCCATCTCGTCGACCATGATCGCCGTGGCCCCGATGTCGAGGAACGCGAGCGACTCGTGCCCGTGGTGCTCCAGGTAGCGGATCCGGCCGTGCAGCACGTCGCCGGCGCTGTCCGGGGAGACCGGGGTGAGCGCCTCGGCGCGCATGCCGACGACGATCCGCTCGCCGTGGTAGTGCGCCACCGCCCGGCTCCGGATGTCGTTCCAGGGCAGGTAGAGGGACTGCTCGCCGAGGTTGAGCGTGACGTACCGGTCGAGGTGGACGTAGACCGACGCCTCCAGCAGGTTCATCCGCGGGCTGCCCAGGAACGCGGCCACGTAGAGCGTCGCCGGCCGCCCGTACACCTGGGTTGGTGTGCCCACGTCCTGGAGCACGCCGCGGCGCATGATGGCGACCCGGTCGGCCATGGTGAGCGCCTCGGCCTGGTCGTGGGTGACGTAGACGGTGGTGACGCCGAGTTCCCGGGTGAGGCCGGAGATCTCCGCGCGCAGCTCGGCGCGCAGGCCGCTGTCCAGGTTGGACAGCGGTTCGTCCATCAGGAACAGGCCGGGCCGGCGGACGATGGCCCGACCCATCGCGACCCGCTGCCGCTGCCCACCGGAGAGCTGCCCCGGCTTGCGGGCCAGCACGTCGCCGATGCCCAGCGCGCTGGCGACATCGGTGACCCGCTCACCGCGTGGCACCGGCTCGACGCCGGACAGCCGCAGGGGGAACGCGATGTTGTCGCCGACGGTCATGTGCGGGTAGAGCGCGAAGTCCTGGAAGACCATGGCGATCTTCCGGTCCCGTGGGGGCAGGTCGTTGGCGAGTTCCCCGTCGAGCAGGACCGCACCCTGGGTCGGATCCTCCAGGCCGGCGATCATCCGCAGCACCGTGGACTTCCCACAGCCGGACGGGCCGAGCAGCACCATGAACTCGCCGTCGTTGACATCCAGGTTGATGCTGTCGACGGCCAGCGTGCCGTCCTTGAAGATCTTGCTTACGTCCTTGAGCGCGACGGTGCTCACCGTCACCTCCCCCAGCTTGTCGGCCGAACCCCACAAGACTGTGGCCAGGATCATCGAATCAGCACATCGGGTAAACGTCTCATGTTCCCCCTGTGACGCTGCCATTACGCGACAGGACGCGGCACGTCGCGATCAGCAGAGCACCTCCACTCGGCCGGCTCACCCAGGAACACCCGGCGCACCACCCGCTCCGCCGCACGCCCATCGTCCAGAGTGCAGAATCGGCCCCGGAAGTGCGCACGGGCCTTGGCCGCCGCATCCGAGCGCACCGCGTCGGTACGGAACAGGTCGAGCAGATCGGCGAACGTGGTGACCACCGCGCCCGGCGGTTCCGCCGTCACGTCGAAGTAGACACCGCGGGCCAGCCGGTACGCCTCCCAGTCCGGGGTGTAGAGCACGATCGGCCGATCCAGCACCGCATAGTCGAACATCGCCGAGGAGTAGTCGGTGATCAGCACGTCGGCGACCAGGTAGAGATCCTCCACCCGCTGGTGGCCGCTGACGTCGCGGACCCGTTCGCGGTCCACCGGCCGGCCGGGACGGCGATCCCGGTCGTGGAAGTAGTGGCTGCGCATCAGCAGGCGGCCCGCCTCCCCCAGCGCCTCGACGAGCCGGTCCGGATCGAACGGCGGCCGATAGCCGGGCAGGTGCTCGCGGTGCGTCGGGGCGTACAGCACCACCTGCTCGTCGGGGGCGAAGCCGAACTCGGCGCGCAGCCGGCGCACCTCGTCCGCCCCGGCGGTGACCAGCCGGTCGTTGCGCGGGTAGCCCACCTCCAGAGTGGTGTAGGTGGCCGGGTACGCCCGGTCCCACATCTGGGTGGAGAAGCTGTTCGAGCTGACGCTGTAGTCCCACCGGTCCACCCGGCGCAACAGCCCGGCGAAATCCATCCGGCCCGCACCGATCGGGTAGCGCTGCTGGTCGAGCCCCATCACCTTCACCGGCGTGCCGTGGTGGGTCTGCACGTGCACCTGCTCCGGCCGCTTGCGGACGAAGTCCGGGTAGTTCACGTTGTTGATCAGCCAGCGGGCGCGGGCCAACGCCCGGTAGTAGGCCGGGGTGCCGGCGACCACGTACTCCACCCCCGCCGGCACCTCGTCCACCCGGTCGCGGCGCACGATCCACACACCCCGGACGCCGGGGGCCAGCCGGCGGGCCACCTCGTAGATCGCCGCCGGATTGCAGGAGTACCCCCGAAACCAGTAGGCCGCGTACACCGCGAGCGTCGGGTCCACCGGCCGGCGCAGCTCCGCCCGGTAGTACTCGCGCAGCAGGCCGTCGCGGGTCAGTCGGGCACCGCGCCGGGCCACCGGACCGACCCGCCGTCGCGCGGTGCGGGCCTGCCGGCGGGCCGTGTCGCGGGCCCGGCTGGCGGCCCGCAACGCGCTGAACGTCCGCCACCGGCCGGTGGCGACGAGCCGGTGCTTGACCCCCTCCACCCCGTCCGGCACCGGGTAGCCGCCGGCCGGCAGCCAGCGCGCGTAGTCGGCGGTGATCTGCGCGAAGAACGCCGGCCGCAGCTCCGGCGCGATGCGCTGGCCGTTGCCGAGCACGGTCAGGTAGTGCCAGATCATCCGCTCGAAGACCGCCGGCCGCAGGGCGTCCGTCGCCGGCCCCCACTCATCCATCAGGTGGAACACCCGATGCCACTGCGGAAACACCTCGAAGTGCCGGTCGCCGCGGGTCCGGGTGATCGCGCCGGCGCGGCGCTGCCGGTAGTTGACACAGACCTGATCGAGTACGCCGATCCGTCGCGCCGCCATCAGCACCGGGTAGCTGAAGGAGACGTCCTCGTACCAGCCCGGCGCGAAGCGCAACCCCAGCTCGACGAGGAACTGTCGGCGGACCAGCCGATTCCAGGCCGTGTGCAGCAGCCGCATCGCCTCGGGCCGCTCCCGCAGCCCGAAGGTGGCCGCGCCGGGCGACTCCGGGAACACCTCGGCCATCGCGCTGCGGGTGACGGTGTCGTTCCAGTGCGTCCGGACGTGATCGACCAGCAGAACGTCCGGGCTGGTGGCGCGCAGCCGCTCGGCGACCGCCGGCAGACACTCCGGCGCCAGCCAGTCGTCGCCGTCGAGGAACCAGACGTACTCGCCGACGGCCCGATCCAGCCCGACGTTGCGGGCCGGACCGAGGCCGACGTTCTCCGGCAGCCGGACCGAGCGGACCCGCCGGTCACGGGCCGCGTACTCGTCGATGATCTCGCCGCTCGCGTCCGGCGAGCAGTCGTCGACGGCGATCACCTCAACGTCGGTCATCGGCTGACCGAGGATGGAGTCCAGGCACTCACGCAGGTACCCCTGCACCCGGAAGGCCGGCACCACGAAGCTGATCAGGGTCATCCGGCCGTCCCTCCGTCAGCGCGGCACGGCACCTCCCGCGCCCACCGGCGCGGCCGACGCCCGCGCGCCACGGGCCGGCCGGACGAACCAGGCCAGGACGACGCTCGCCACGAAAACCACGAGAAGGTACGCACCGAGTGTAGCCATGCCGATACGCACGATGCCGGCAATCGCCACGAGGGTCAGCACTACCGAACGCCCGTCCCAACCCAGGGTGGCCGCGTGCAGCGGCGGTGCCGTCTGCCGCTTCTCCAGCCGGGCCGTCAGGTCGTAGTGGTGCACGGTGAGCACGAAGACGTACGCGAAGATCAGCCAACCCGGCGCACCACCGACCACCCCGACCGCGATCGCGAACAGGTACTCGGCGGCCCGCAGTGCGGCCGGCACGAGCCAGTCCAGCGGACCGTTGTGCGCGGCCCCGGCACCCAGGCCGCCGGCCAGGAGCACCAGCAGCGCCACCGGCACCGCCCACCGCAGCCCGTCGGGCGTGTCGCCCCACAGCGCCGTGACCAGCAGCACCGCCGGGCCGGGCGCGGCGATCACCGCCAGGGTGAGCGGCCCCATCGGGCGGACCACCGGCAGCCGGCGGGCCACCGGGCCGTCGTCGCGGTGCAGGGTGGCGTCGACCGTGTCCAGCACCGGCACCCACATCCAGCGGGCCCGCAACGTCCGCAGCGCCCCGGTGTACGCGAACGCCAGCGCACCCCAGACCAGCACCGCGATCAGGCTGACCAGCGGGTTGAACAGCGCCACGGTGAGCGCGATCAACGCCCACCGCTCACCGATCGGGAAGACCACGGTCCGCTTCAGCCAGTACGACAGCGAGCCGGTGTCCGCCTGCACCCGGGTCGACGCGGCGTTCAGCCGGTCACCGATCCCGCCGCTGGCACCCGCCGCCGCCCGTGGCCGGCGGGCCGCCTCGTCGTGCAGCACCCCGTACCAGGTGTCGGTCATGTGCCGCACGGTCTGCAACGTCATCGCGGCGATGGCGAGGGCCCAGCCGTTGCCCAGGCCGGCGTGGCTCACCCCGAAGCCCAGGCCGGCGTAGACCAGGTACTCCTTCGCCCGGTCGGCCATCGTGTCCAGCCAGCCACCCCAGGCGCTGAAGTGCCGGGTGTAGCGGGCCAGCTGGCCGTCCACGCAGTCGAGCACGAAGCCGAGGTAGAGCAGCACCGCGCCACCGACCAGCGCCAGCCGCCCACCGACCCCGAACAGCACCGCGGCGGCCAGCGCGAACAGCACCGAGATCACCGTCACCCCGGTCGGGGTGAGCCGAAGTCGGGCCGCCCACCGCACCACGTGCGGCGACCAGGTGCTGACGAAGTACGTGGTGAAGAAGTCGTCCTTCTCCTTCACCGCCAGCCGCAGCTCGGCCCGGTCCTCGTCGACCGAGGTCACCGCCGCCTCGGCGGCGACCAGTCCCGCGGCGTCCTCCACCCGGTGCGCCACGAGCAGGCGTACCCGCTGGGCGAAGATCAGGGTGCCGAGCGCCGCGAGGCCCGCGAAGAGCCGGTCCACGGCGGAGGAGGGATCGTCGTGGCCGGCGCCCCCGCCCGCCGGCAGCGGCGACACGTCGCCGGCCGGGCCGAGCGGTGCGGTGACGGGCCGCGCGCCGACGGCTGCGGCCCGGGCGGCGGCGGCGAGGTTCGGCAGGTCGTCCACGCCGACCCGCAGCGCGCCTCCGAACACGCCGGTGGCGTCGCCGTCGAGGTCGGTCAGCGGGCCGGCGTCGACCACCTGGCCGCGCTCCTCACGCACGGCCGTCCGGCCGGGCACCGGCGGGTCGGTCAGCACCAGCGCCACGGTCGGCCCCACCGGGCTGGTGGCGAGGTGCCGCAGGACGGCGGTGTGCGCCACCAGGTCGGTGCCGGTGACCAGCAGCGGACCGTCGGCGGCGTCGGCCAGCGCGGCCAGCTCGTCCAAAGTGGCGGCGAAGCGCACCTCGGCCGCCCCGGCCCGGCGTAGCTGGTCGGCGAGCCGGTCGGCCAACAGCTCACCGGTCGCGGTGCTGAGGCCCGCCGCGGGCGTCCCGGCGGCGAGCACGATCGCGAGCGTCACCGCGGAACCGCGGCGTGGTACGCGTCGAGCGCCTCGGCGATGGTGCCGTCGAGCGTCAACCGGCCCGCGTCGAGGTACAACCCCCGACGGCAGAACCGGGTCAGGTCCTTTTCGTTGTGTGACACCAGCACCAGCGTGCGCCCCTCCCCGAGCAGACGATCAATCGTCGCGTAACACTTCTTGCGGAACTCCGCGTCGCCGACCGCGGTCACCTCGTCCATCAGCAGGATCGGGTGCGGCAGGTGCGAGATGATCGCGAAGCCGAGCCGCACCTTCATCCCCGACGAGTAGTGCCGCACCGACGTGTCGATGGCCCGTTCCACCTGCTCACCGGCGAACTCGACGATCTCGTCGAAGTGCCGCTTCAGGTAGCGCGTGGACAGCCCGTGCAGCCCGCCGACCAGGTGCAGGTTCTCCCGCCCGGTCAGGTCGTTGGAGAAGCCGGCGGACAACTCCAGCAGCGGCGCCACGGCGCCGTGCACCCGGATGGCGCCTTCGTCCGGGATGAGCACCCCGGCGATGAGCCGCAGCAGGGTGCTCTTGCCGGTGCCGTTGCGGCCGATCACCCCGATGGTCTCGCCCGGCTCGACGGTGAACGACACGTCGCGCAGCGGCCAGAACTGGCCGGGCAGGGCACCGCGCCCACCCCGGTGGATGAACAGCTCCCGCAGTCGGAGTTGTCGGCGACGGTTACGGACGAACCGGATGCCCAGGCCGTCGGCCTCGATGATCGGCGCCGCCATCAGAGTTCCTTGAGCACGGCGGGCTCCAACCGGCGAAACGACCACCAGCCGGCGGCCAGCACCAGCAGGCTGCCGGCGACCGTCGTGGCGAGCAGCCGGGCGTCCGGAAACTCGTCCGGATACCAGATCGCATGGTGCAGCTGGAAGATCCCGACCAGCGGGTTCAGCTCGTAGACCAGCTTCAGCCAGCCGGGCAGGCCGGACTCCCGCACCAGGCTGAGCGGATAGATGATCGGTGTGGCGTAGAAGAGCACCCGGATGATCAGCCGCATGAACCGCTCCACGTCGCGCATCAGCACGTTCCACGCGGACAGCAGCAGGGCCAGCCCGACCAGCAGCACCGCCTGGACGGCCACCGCCAGCGGCAGGGCGAGCAGCGACCAGCCGGGATGGATCCGACCGTGCGCCGCGTAGATCACCGCGATGGCGATCAGGATCGGCAGGCCCGCCGCGTACTCGGCGAACCGGCCGGTGACCCGGCCGATCGGGAAGACCTGACGCGGCACGTTCATCGTGGTGATCAGCCGGGATTGGCCGGTCAGCGCGTTGGTCGCCTCACTCAGCGCCGAACTGGTCCACATCCAGGCGAAGATGCCGGTGATCAGGAACAGCGGGTACGACCCGGCCGCCTCGCCGAGGTGCCGGCCGGTGTCGGTGGAGTAGAGCACGCCGAAGACGAACCAGTAGATGGCGCCCATGCCGAGCGGCTCGATCAGCGACCAGAAGTAGCCGAGCACCGACTGCTGGTACTTCACCGCCAGGTCCCGCCGGACCAGGATGCGCAGCGAGTTGCGGTGCGACCACAACGCCGCGACGCCAGAGGTCACCGCGAGCCTCCCGCCTCCCGAAACGGACGACAGGTTAGCAGTCGGTGAACGAATGCCCCGAATCGACCGGACTCAGCACTCGATCACATTGACGGCCAGACCGCCACGCGCCGTCTCCTTGTACTTGACCTTCATGTCGGCGCCCGTCTCCCGCATGGTCTTGATGACCTTGTCGAGCGACACCGCGTGCACACCGTCGCCGCGCAGCGCCAGCCGAGTGGCTGTGATCGCCTTGATGCTAGCCACCGCGTTCCGCTCGATGCAGGGGATCTGCACCAGGCCACCCACCGGGTCACAGGTCAACCCGAGGTTGTGCTCCATCCCGATCTCGGCCGCGTTCTCCACCTGCTCCGGGGTGCCACCGAGCGCCTCGGCCAGCCCCGCCGCCGCCATCGAGCACGCCGAGCCGACCTCACCCTGACAGCCGACCTCCGCGCCGGAGATCGACGCGTTCTCCTTGAACAGCACACCGATCGCCCCGGCCGCCAGCAGGAACCGCACCACGCCGTCGTCATCGGCCTTGTCGATGAAGCGGCTGTAGTAGTGCAGCACCGCCGGAATGATCCCCGCCGCGCCGTTGGTCGGCGCGGTGACCACCCGGCCGCCCGCGGCGTTCTCCTCGTTCACCGCGAGCGCGAACAGCGTCACCCAGTCCATGGCGTGCAGCGGATCGGCGGTCCCGGCGTCCGCCTCCAGGCCGCGCCGCAGCTCCGCCGCGCGCCGCCGGACCTTCAACCCACCAGGGAGTACGCCGTCCCGCTCGCAGCCACGCTCCACGCACTCCCGCATCACCCGCCAGATCTCCAGCAGGCCCGCCCGGATCTCCGCCTCGCTGCGCCAGGAACGCTCGTTGGCCAGCATCACTTCGCTGATCGACAGCCCGGTGGCGGTGGTCTGCTCCAACAGCTGCGCGCCGGTCAGGAACGGATACCGCACCCGGGTGCTGTCCGGCTTGATCCGGTCCGCGCCCGCCGCCGCCTCGTCCACCACGAAACCGCCGCCCACCGAATAGTAGGTGCGGCTGCGCAGCTCGACACCACCGTCGTCGTACGCCACGAACGTCATCCCGTTCGGGTGGTACGGCAGCGACCGGCGGCGGTGCAGCGTCAGGTCCCGGGCCGGATCAAAGTCGATCTCGTGTGCGTTCAGCAGACTGATCCGCCGCTCGGCGCGAATCCGCTCGACCCGAGGACCCACCGTGTCGGTGTCGACCGTCTCCGGTGCCTCGCCGGCCAGCCCCAGCAGCACCGCCCGATCGCTGCCGTGGCCGTGCCCGGTGGCGCCCAGCGAACCGAACAGCTCAGCCTGCACCCGCGCGGTGCCGGTGAGCAGCCCGTCGGCCTTGAGCCCCGCCACGAACGTACGGGCGGCCCGCATCGGCCCCACCGTGTGCGAACTGGACGGCCCGATGCCGACGCTGAAGAGGTCGAAAACACTGATCATGGCTGCGCTGCGCTTCCTTGCCGTCGTCCCGCCGTTGGGATCCGGCCCGGTCGTGGCCACCGATCAGGCGGCCCCGCTCATGACCGCCCGGGCGGGCGGCCGCTCGGCCACCCGGGGTGAGGGTGCCCGACCAGCGAGCCTACCCGCCCAGCTCACCCCGCCCACCCGGCAGCTCACCGCCCCACGCGCCCGCCACCACCCCGCCATCACAAGATCACACTCGATCCACGTTCCAGTTGCCTCCACCCACCTCCGAGGCCACTACATCCAGGATCGAGCACGATCTCCACGGCGGCGGGCGGCGGCGCGCGCCGGGCGGGCGTCCCGGGAGGCGTCAGCGAGGGGCAGCCCGGGTAAAGCACCTACGGGTCCACGGACCGCCGATCCTCCTCGGGACCGAGGGCGGAGTGGCTGCCCCTTTCTACCGTGGATTGCAGACGCGGCGCACCGCCGCAGAGTGGGAGTACGACGATGAGTCGCAAACTGGTCCGGCCCCGCCAGGGGCGCATGCTCGCCGGTGTCTGCGCCGGCCTCGGTCAGCGGTTCGGCATGTCCGCCGGGATGGTCCGGCTGCTGTTCCTGCTGTCGCTGCTGCTGCCCGGCACCCAGGTGATCGTCTACCTGATCCTCTGGATCCTGATGCCGAACGAGGACCGCTACCTCGCCTCCACCGGACACTGACCCACCACGCAAGCGCAACGCCCGCTCCGACGGTGGACGTCGGGGCGGGCGTTTCCGCGTACTCGGTCAGGGGGCCGTGTAGGTGACCGTGATCTGCTGGTAGCCGAGGGAGCGCAGCAGCCCCTCCAGCATCTTGCGGGTGTTCTCCTCGGCGCGGGCGGAGAGCCCGCTGTCCCGCGCGGCGGCGGTGATCCGTTCCTCGGCGAGCTGGTAGACCTGCTGCTGCCGGTTGGGGTCGTTGCCGACCAGGTCACCGAGCCGGTTGAGCAGGCCGCGCTGCTCGGCGAAGACGTAGCTCTTCTCCAGGTCGAGGTTGGTCTCGCCGAGCTGTGGCGCGGGCAGTTTGATCTCGACCGACTTGCCGTCCGCGGACTGGACGACGGCACCCTCACCGATCTTGGTGAAGTCGACGTACGCCTCGACGCTGCCGGCCCCGACGAACAGGGTGCGCTCGTTGAGCAGGAAGTCCGGAACGTTGCGCCGGTCGTTCTGCGTGTCGACCACGACCTGGAAGTTGCCCTCGGCGGCCACGTAGCGGCTGAGGTCCTGGATCGACTTCAGCAGCGGTGGCTGACTGCGGTCGGTCTGCTCCTTGGCGAACGGGTTGCGGAAGTCCGGTAGGAAGCCGGTCGCCTGAATGCCGAGCAGCACGACCACGGCCAGCGCGGCGGCGCCGAGCAGCACCAGCAGGCCGCGGGCCGCCCCACCGCCTCCGGAGCCGCCCGGTGTGTCGGTGGTTGGGTCGGGTGTCGCGGTTGACCGCTCCTTGAGATCGTCGCCGGTCGGGTAACCGGGGAACTCCTTCGTGGGCTCGTTGATGCCAGCGTCGCGGGCCATCACGCTCACCGTCCTCGTCAGACACGTCGTCTGTCAATGACGGTACGGCCCCCGTACGACAGCCGCGCGTCGAGCGGCCGGAAAGCACAAAACGGCAGGTCAGGCGAAGGCGGAGAGCCCGGTGAGTCGCTGCCCGACGACCAGCTGGTGGATTTCCGAGGTGCCCTCGTAGGTCAGCACGCTCTCCAGGTTGTTCGCGTGCCGCATCACCGGGTACTCACCGGAGACGCCGTTGGCGCCGAGGATGGTGCGGCACTGCCGGGCGATGGCCAGGGCCTCCCGCACGTTGTTCAGCTTGCCCACGCTGACCTGCTCGGGCCGGAGTCGGCCGGCGTCGGCGAGCCGGCCCAGGTGCAGCGCGAGCAGTTGCCCCTTGACCAGCTCGACGGCCATGTCGGCGAGCTTGGCCTGGGTGAGTTGGAACCCGGCGAGCGGGCGACCGAACTGGGTGCGGGTCGTGGCGTACGCCAGGGTGGTTTCCAGGCAGTCGCGGGCGGCGCCGACGGAGCCCCAGACGATGCCGTACCGGGCCTCGGTCAGGCAGCTCAGCGGGGCCTTGAGCCCGACGGCCTCGGGCAGTTGGGCGTCCGCCGGGAGCCGGACGTCGTCGAGCACGATCTCGCCGGTCACGGACGCGCGCAGCGACATCTTGCGGCGGATCTCGCGGGCCGTGACGCCGGGCGTCTGGATGGGTACGACGAAACCCCGCACGCCCTCGTCGGTGCGCGCCCAGATCACCGCGACATCGGCGATCGGCGCGTTGGTGATCCACATCTTGCCGCCGTTGAGCAGCCAGTCGTCGCCGTCGCGGCGTGCGCGGGTGGCCATCGAGGCGGGGTCGGAGCCGTGGTCCGGCTCGGTCAGGCCGAAACAGCCGATCGCCTCGCCGGTCGCCATCGACGGCAGCCAGCGCTGCTTCTGCTCCTCGCTGCCGTAGCGCCAGATGGCGTACATGGCCAGCGAGCCCTGCACGGAGACCAGCGAGCGGACGCCGGAGTCGCCGGCCTCCAGCTCCTGGCAGGCGAGCCCGTACGCGACGGCGGAGGCGCCGGCGCAGCCGTAGCCGGTGAGGTGCATGCCGAGCAGGCCGAGTTTGCCGAACTCGCGGGCCAGTTCGCGGGCCGGCACCTGGCCCTGCTCGTACCAGTCGGCGACGTGTGGGCGCACCCGGTCGTCGACGAGTTGGCGGACGACGTCGCGGATCTGCCGCTCTTCCTCGCTGAGCGACGGATCCAGGTCGAGCAGATCCAGGGCAGTCATCCCGTCACCTTAACGAAGCTTCAGGCAGCGCCGCTCACTCGATCGGCTCGGAGAGCACCAGCACCCGGGCGTGGATCTGGTTGCGCTGCTGCAGGGCGGCGCGCAACGCCCGGTGCAGCCCGTCCTCCAGGTAGAGCCCGCCGCTCCACTGCACGACGTGCGGGAAGAGGTCGCCGTAGAACGTGGAGTCCTCGGCGAGGAGCTTGTCGAGCGCCAACTCGCGCTTGGTGGTGATCAACTGGTCCAGACGCAGCGGGCGCGGAGGGATCTCCGCCCACTGCTTGAGCGTCAGATTGTGCTCCGGATAGGGACGCCCGTCCCGGACCGCTCTGAAGATCACGACGGCACGCTCCCCTCCCCGTGGCCGGGCCGACCGACGGCGCCGAGCCGGGCCGCGGCGGGCACCGCGCGGCGCGGCACCGATGACCGTGCCAGCCTAGCCGGCCGGTACACGTTGCGTTCTGCTCCCTGATGTCAGTTTCGCTACCGGTCGTCCGATCCTCAACTCCGACGAACGGGACGACCCGCTCAGCTCCACCGCCCGCGCCGTACGACCTCGTCCATTCCGCGACGCCCGCGGCGCAGAGACGGTGACCTATGGTCGGGTGCGCGGTAACCGATTGTGACGGCACCGATGGGTTGGTACTCCGCCGGAACGCCGAACGCGTCCCGGTAGGCCGCCAGCCGCTGCGCCGGGATGCCGAAGAAGCACGCTCCCAGGCCCTCGTCCACCGCGGTGAGCAACATCAGCAGCGCGGCGAAGCCGGTGTCGACATGCCAGTACGGCACCGGCCAGCGGTCGGTGGACCGGTCGGTCCAGCCCTTGTCCGGTTCCGCGTACCGCTGGAGGTAGGCCGACTCGTTGGCGTGCGGCACCACGATCAGCGGCGCCCGCCGCATCCCGGCCAGCCACCGCTCCCGGCCGCCTCCGTCCGGCGTGGTCGCGGCCCAGAACCGTTCCCGGTCGGCCGCCTCCTCCAGCACCAGGAAGCCCCAGCCCTGCGCGAACCCGGCCGACGGCGCGCGTACGGCATGGTCGAGGAGCCGGTCCACCACGTCGGGCGGGACGGGACGGTCCGGGTCGTAGTTGCGCACCATCCGCCGTCGGCGGACGACCTCGGCGAACTCCATCAGGCTCCGGGGCGGATGCCCCAGGCGCCCCGCCAGGTCGTGCCGGGCTTGAGCGTGAGCAGATCCTTGCCCGACCGGAACGCGTCCGGCGGGCAGGTCATCGGCTCGATCGCCACCGAGCGCCGGTGCCGCTCGCCGGTGAGGGCGTCACCGGTGAAGACCTGCCACCAGCCGAACTCGGCGTCCGCCCAGATGCGCACGCCGGCCGATCCGTCCGGCGCGGCCAGGCTCACCGAGGAACCGCCGTCGGCGTCGCGGATCACGTCGCCGAAGCAGAGGTCGAGCGTGGCGGCACCGATCCGGCGCGGGCTGGTCCAGTCGTACTCGGTGCCGGCGACCGGGGTCGCCCCCACCGGCAGCAGCCGACCGTCCACCAGCACACGGGTACGGGTGGGCAGTCGCATCACCAGGTCGTCCACGGCGACGCCCGGCAGCTGCAGGTACGGGTGCACGGAGAACCCGAACGGCGCCAGTTCGCCGCTGATGTTGGTCACCTCGTGCTCGGCGCGCAACCCGTCCGCGTCGACGCTCCACCGGCTGCGCAGCCGCAGCGGCCACTCGTAGCCGGGCTGCGGCGGCAGGTCGTAGCCGAGGGTCACCGCGTCCGCCGACTGCTCCAGCAGCTGCCACGGCACCCAGTTGACCAGCCCGTGGATGGCGACGTGCCGTTCCGGCTCGGTCAGCGGGAGCTGGTGCGTCCGCCCGCCGAACGGGTAGCGGCCGTCGCGGATCCGGTTCGGCCAGGGTGCCAGCACCTGCCCGGCACAGCCGGGGCAGACCTCGTCGGCCCGGTACCCGTCGAGCAGGTCGACGCCGTCGTGCCGGTACGTCCGCAGCCCGCCGCCCACCTCCACGATGACGGCCTCGTGGCCGGCGGCGGAGATGGTCCATTGGGCGCCGGAGAACGGGCGCTGGTCGGGGCTTTCCATGCCGGCGACCCTAACCGGTCACGTGCGGTCGTCGCTCGACGCGGTCGCGGCCCGGTAGCGCAGCAGCGCCGGGAACGCGACCGCGAGCACCACCACGAGCACCGCCGAGGCGAGACCACCGGCGACCCAGGCCACGCCACCGCCGAACCCGGCGGCCATGGTGCCCGCCCGCAGGTCGCCCAGGCGCGGGCCACCCGCCACCACCACCGTGTTGACGCCCTGCAGCCGGCCGCGCATCCGGTCCGGCGCGTACACCAGCAGCATGGACTGGCGCAGCACGGCGCTGACCAGGTCGGCGGCGCCGGCGACGGCGAGCAGCAGGACCATCAGCCAGAGCTGGTGGGCCAGCCCGGCGGCGGCGATCGCCAGACCCCAGGCCACCACTGCGACCACCAGGCCGAGGCCCTGCCGGCGCAGCCGACCGATCCAGCCGGAGGTCAGCCCGCCGATCATCGAGCCGATCGCGATGGCGCTGTAGAGCAGGCCGACCGCACCACCGCCGCCGAACCGCTCGTGGGCGATCTCCGGGAAGAGCGCCCTCGGCATGGCCAGGATCATCGCGATCAGGTCGACCCCGAAGGAGAGCAGCAGCACCGGCGTGGTGGCCAGGTACCGGAATCCGTCGATCACGCTGGCCAGGCCGGCGCGGTGGGCCTGACCGTCGGCGGTCGGCTCGGGCGGCAGCGCGGGCAGCCGCAGCGCGGCCCAGAGCATCGCGGTGAACAGCACCGCGTCCACCCCGTACGCGATCGGCAGCACCACCGTGGTGTCCGGCGAGGCGGAGAGGATCAGGCCGGCGGCGAGCGGGCCGGCGACCGAGGCCGCGGTGAACGTCGTGTAGTTCAGGGTGCTGGCGGCCGGGACCAGATCCTCCGGGACCAGTCGGGGCAGCATGGCGCTGCGGGCCGGCGAGGTGATCGCGAACGCCACCGACTGCACCGCCATCAACGCCAGCAGCAGCACCGGGCTGCCCACGTTGAGCAGCGCCTGGACCAGCAGCCCGAGGGTGGACGCCCAGAGCAGCACGGACCCGCCGAGCAGCACCGCACGGCGGTCGCGGGCGTCGGCGACCGCGCCACCCCAGAGCCCGAAGATCAGCAGGGGTAGGAACGCCGCGACGCCCAGCAGACCCACCCAGAACGAGTCCCGGGTCAGGGCGTACATCTCCACCGGGACCGCGACGGCGGTGAACTGGAAGCCGAACATCGCCACGGTGTTGCCGAGCCACAACCGCCGGTACGCCGGGACGCGCAGCGGACGGACGTCGATCGCCCAGCGGCGCGCTCCGCGCGGCCGGGCCTCCTGCACACCGGTCACGGGGCCAGCCGCTCGACGGTCCAGTCGCCCTCGTCGACGTGGCGGAAGCGGAGCCGGTCGTGCAGCCGGCTCGCCCGGCCCTGCCAGAACTCCACCGCGTCGGGCCGGACCCGCAGCCCGCCCCAGTGCGGCGGGGACGGGATGACGGCCTCGTCGGCGTACCGCTCGGCGGCCTCCCGGTAGCGCTGCTCCAGCGCGGCCCGGTCCGGCACGACCTGCGACTGGGGGCTGGCCCAGGCGCCGAGCTGGGAGCCGCGCGGACGGCTCGCGAAGTACGCGTCGGTCTCCGCGCGGTCGACCGGGGCGATCCGCCCGGTGACCACCACCTGCCGCTGCATCGGAAACCACGGGAAGATCAGGCTGGCGTACGGGTTGGCGCTCGCCTCGACACCCTTGCGGGAGAGGTGGTTGGTGAAGAACACGAAACCGTCCGGGTCGTACCCCTTCAGCAACACCGTCCGCCCACTCGGCCGGCCGGCCGCGTCGGCGGTGCCCACCACCATCGCGTTGGGTTCGGGTAGCCCGAAGGCCACCGCGTCGGCGAACCAGCGGTCGAACTGGGTGTGCCAGTCGGCGGCCAGGTCAGCTTCGGTCAGGCCCAGGTCCGCTGCGTACTCGTTACGCATGGCGGCCGGGGCGGGTGTGTCGCCCGTCACGTCCCCACTCCTTCTCGGCGGCCTCGCCGGCACCCTCCCGCGCTGACCAGCCCGCACCGCCCCAGTCTCACCGAGCCGCGCGGAGAATGCGCGTCCTGAGATGTCGTGTGCAGCACAGTCGCAGCGGGTCGCGTATCCGGTTACTGAGCGGGCAAGATGTTCCGAACACATCCCTGAGGGTCGCCTGAGGCGCTCGGCCGATCGGGCCGGATGAGCCGGACCGGGCGCACCGACCAGATCCAGGAGAATGACATGGCCGACTTCAAACCCGGACTGGAGGGCGTAGTCGCCTTCGAGACCGAGATCGCCGAACCTGACCGTGAGGGTGGCGCGCTGCGCTATCGCGGGGTCGACATCGAGGATCTGATCGGCCAGGTCTCGTTCGGCAACGTCTGGGCGCTGCTGGTCGACGGCCGGTTCGGGCCCGGCCTTCCGCCGGCGGAGCCCTTCCCGGTGCCGGTGCACTCCGGCGACATCCGGGTCGACGTGCAGTCGGCCGTCGCCATGCTGGCGCCGTACTGGGGTCTCAACCAGCTGCTGGACATCTCCGACGAGCAGGCCCGCGAGGACCTGGCCCGGGTGTCGGTGACCGCGCTCTCCTTCGTCGCCCAGTCCGCCCGCGGTCTCGGTCTGCCGGCGGTGCCGCAGAAGGAGATCGACAAGGCGCAGACGATCGTCGAGCGGTTCATGAAGCGCTGGCGGGGTGAGCCCGACCCGCGGCACGTCAAGGCCGTCGACGCGTACTTCATCTCGGCCGCCGAGCACGGCCTGAACGCCTCCACGTTCACCGCCCGCATCGTCGCCTCCACCGGGGCGGACGCGGCGGCCTGCATCTCGTCGGGCATCGGCGCCCTCTCCGGCCCGCTGCACGGCGGTGCCCCGTCCCGCGTGCTCAGCATGCTGGAGGCGGTGGAGCGCAGCGGCGACGCGGAGGGCTACGTCAAGGGTGTCCTGGACCGCGGCGAGCGTCTGATGGGCTTCGGTCACCGGGTCTACCGTGCCGAGGACCCGCGCGCCCGCGTGCTCCGGCGCACCGCCAAGGAGCTGGGCGCGCCGCGCTTCGAGATCGCCGAGGCGCTGGAGAAGGCGGCGCTGGCCGAGTTGCAGGCCCGCCGCCCGGACCGGGTGCTGGCCACCAACGTCGAGTTCTGGTCGGCCGTCGTGCTCGATTTCGCCGAGGTGCCGGCGCACATGTTCACCTCGATGTTCACCTGCGCCCGGATGGGCGGCTGGAGCGCGCACATCCTGGAGCAGAAGCGCCTGCAGCGGCTGGTCCGTCCGTCCGCCCGCTACGTCGGCCCGGAGACCCGCAAGCCGTCCGACGTCGAGGGCTGGGCCGCCATCCCGCACGGCGTCTGATCTGTCGGACCGGGTCCCTCCGGCACGCCTGGCGTGCCGGAGGGACCCGGTCGCGGATAACGCCGGTGGATGTGGCGAAGGACTCAGGTCCGCCCTCGGGGGCCCGGCTTACACCGATGGGTCCGGGTGCGAGGATGAGGGTCGGCAGTGTCGCCGGGCCCGCCCTCGCCCTTGCGGAAGGATCTTCAAGACCGTGGCTGACGCACCGACCATCCGGATTCCCGATGAGATCAAGCCCGCCGACGGACGTTTCGGCTGCGGCCCGTCCAAGGTCCGTCCCGCGGCGGTGTCCGCTCTCGCCGAGGTGGCCACGAGTTACCTGGGCACCTCGCACCGGCAGAAGACGGTCCGCGACCAGGTGGCCCGGCTGCGCTCCGGCATCGCCGAGTTCTTCTCGCTGCCCGAGGGCTACGAGGTCGTGATCGGCAACGGCGGCACCACCGCGTTCTGGGAGGTCGCCACCTTCGGTCTGATCCGCGACCGCGCCCAGTTCGCCAGCTTCGGCGAGTTCGGCGCCAAGTTCGCCACGTCGGTCTCCGACGCGCCGTTCCTGGGCGAGCCGACCGTCCGCAAGGCCGCCGCGGGCAGCGCGCCGACCCTGGTCGCCGAGTCCGGCGTGGACGCGTACGCGACCCCGCAGAACGAGACCTCGACCGGCGTCGCGGTGCCGATCAGCCGGGTGGCCGGCGCGGACGAGGGTGCGCTGCTGCTCGTCGACGCCACCTCGGGGGCAGGCGGCCTGGAGGTGAACGTCGGCGAGACCGACGTCTACTACTTCGCCCCGCAGAAGTGCTTCGGCTCCGACGGCGGGCTCTGGCTGGCGCTGATGTCGCCGGCCGCCCTGGACCGGGCCGCCGAGATCAAGGCGTCCGGCCGGTACATCCCGGCCTTCCTCGACCTGGTCACCGCGATCGACAACTCGCGCCTGGAGCAGACGTACAACACCCCGGCGCTGGCGACCATCTTCCTGGCCGCCGAGCAGACCGACTGGATGAACGCGCAGGGCGGTCTGGCCTGGGCGGCCAAGCGCACCGCGGAGAGCGCCGCGACGGTGTACGGCTGGGCGGAGCGGTCCACGGTGGCCACCCCGTTCGTCACCGACCCGGCACTGCGGTCCAACGTGGTCGCCACCATCGACTTCGCCGACGGGGTGGACGCCACCGCTATCGCGAAGGCGCTGCGCGCCAATGGGATCGTGGACACCGAGCCGTACCGCAAGCTCGGTCGCAACCAGCTGCGGGTGGCGCTGTTCCCGGCCGTCGAGCCGGCCGATGTCGAGGCGTTGACCGCGTCCATCGACTACGTGGTCGAGCGCCTCTGAGGTTCGTCACGGTGGGTGTCCGTCGGGGCCTCGACGGACACCCACCGTGATCATCGTTGCAGCTCAGTCGCGACATGCGGGGTGTCGCTTCCCCCACCCCGAGACAGATGCGCGTACGGTGGTCCGAGACGCCTGGGTGGCCGACTCGTGGCGTGCGGCCAACGAAGCGGGACGGAGGCAACGCTATGCGCCCAGTACGCTTCGTCGCCCTCTCCGAGGACGGCCATGCCCTGGTTCTCGCCGACGAGGTCGGGCGGCTGCTCGCCCTGCCTATCGACGACCGGATCGCCGGCGCGTTGCACCCCGAGCCCGGCGCGCCGCCGCTCCCGGTGGCACCGCCGTCGGCCGCTGACCCGATCCCGTCGCTGTCCCCTCGCGACATTCAGGCCCGGATCCGCTCCGGCGAGTCCGCCGAGGACGTCGCCCGGATCGCCGGCGTGCCCGTCGATCGGGTGCTGCGCTACGCGGGCCCGGTGCTCCAGGAGCGGGCGATGCTCGCCCAGCACGCCCGCCGCACCCGCCTCAAGGGCGCGGAGAAGCCCACCCCGCTCGCCGAGGTGGTCAACGGTCGGCTGAGCCAGCACGGCATCGACACCGAGAAGATCTCCTGGGACGCGTACCGGCGGGACGACGGCACCTGGCGGATCATCGCGACCTGGCCGTCCGGCAAGGCCACCGCGCAGGCGATCTGGGATCTCGACAAGACCCGGCAGGCGGTCACCCCGCACGACGACATGGCACAGTACCTGTGCGCCGAGCGGCCCACGCCGATTCTCGGCCAGGAGCCGGCGCCGGAGCGGGGTGGGCACGCCCTGCCCGGTCCGTCGCGCGGCGAGCCGAGCCGTGGCGGGCACGGGCTTCCGGCGGCGTCGGAGCACCCGCGACCCGGTCGCGACCCGATCCGCGCCGGCCGGGACGCGCTGCTCGCCTCCCTGGACCGCCCGCTCGGCGCCTCGTCGGGTCGCGGTCTGGAGCCGCGTACGCCGGCTGCCCTTGCCGGGTCGGACGCTCCCCGGCAGCGGCCGGTCGGCGGGGGCGCCGCGGCGCTGCTCGGCGGCGGCCAGGGTTCGGCCTTCGACGACGACTCGGACGCGCCCAAGGAGGTGCCGGCCGTGCCGTCGCTGGCGGTGCTGCGGCCCCGCCGCACCGGCACTGCGGCAGCAGCCGCCGGTGAATCCACCGATGCCAACGGCAAGCCGCGCAAGCGGCTGCCGAGCTGGGACGACGTGCTCTTCGGCAGTGGCCCCGCCGCGCGTGAGTCCTCCTGACGCTTCGCGTTGACGGGTGGCGGTTCGCCACCCGTCGGCGCGAGGCACGGCCAGCCCCTCCCCGCGATCTTGCACTTTCTGCCCCGGCACAACACATATTCGGGGCAGATCGACGACCCAATGTGCACGATCGCGGGCGACGGCAGCGGATGCTGGCCGAGGTCAGTCGCGGGCCTTGAGGACGGCGACCTCGCGGACGGCCTTGGCGACGGCCTCGAAGTCCTTCTTGAGGATCGCGCCGTGGTTGCTGGCGACCTTCGCGGCGATCTGGATGTGCGGGTTGCGGGCGGTCACCGCGTCGAGGCTGGCGCGGATCGTCTCCTGCTCGTCACCACGACTGCCGAGGGACGTTCCGGAGGCGACGACGTACCGCACCGGGACGGTGATGCTGTCCAGCACCGGGCCCAGCTCGCGTTCACGGGAGAGTTCGCCGAGTTCGATGTTGCTGTCCGCCATCTGTTCGGCGTTCATCCGTGGGGTCAGGCCGGTGGGGCGCAGCAGCGGCATGAACAGGTTCATCCGGCGGAACATCTTCCGGATCCGCTGCGCCATGGCCTCGTCGAGCCAGTCGTGCGGGAACGCGCCGTCGACCAGGACCGTGCCGATCGTCCGTTCCGGGTTGCGGTTGGCCCAGTGCGCCGCGACGACGGCGCCGTAGGACCAGCCCACCAGGACCGCCCGGTCCACGCCTCGGGCCGCGAGGACGGCGTGCACGTCCCGGACGGCGGCCTCGAAGGAGTAGTCCGCTGAGCGCTTCGATTTCCGGCCGCGCGCCCGCTCGTCGTAGGTGATGTGCCGCCACCCCGCTCCCAGTTCGGCGATGACCCGCCGCCAGTACCCCTGGGTGGCGAACTGGCCGTTGAGGTAGACCACCGGGGTGCCGGGGCCGCCGGTGTCGGTGACGGCCAGGGCCGTGTCGTCGACCGGCACCAGGCCGGTCCACGTCGTGCTGGTCGAGGACGCGCTGCTCTTGGTCATGTCCATCCGTCCTGTTCAGAGGCTGCGGGCGGTGATGTCGCCCTGGAGGGTGGTGGCGTGGAGGTCGAGTTCGACGGTGCCGTCGTTCTTGAGGCTGTTGCTGACCCGGCCGTGGCCGGTGTCGGCGTGTAGGGCGGCCGAGACGCCGACGGCGGCGGCGACCGTGATGTCACCGGACTGGGTGCGGAGCACGACCGTGCCGCGCCCGGCTTCGGCGATCCGGATGTCGCCCCGCGCGGTGCTGATCTCGGCGGGTCCGATGAGCCGGCCGATCTCGACGTCGCCGTCGATCGCGGTGAGGCGGACGCTCGCGGCCTCGTCGATCTTGATCTGCCGGTACGCGCCGTCGAAGGCGACGTCGCCGAGGCGTCCGACGCCGCGGAGTTCGGCGCTGGCCGTCCTGGCCTCCACGCGGGAGCCGGCGGGCAGCCGGACGGTGACCTCCAGGGATCCGGAGGGGCCGAGGAGCCGGTTCTCGGTGCCGGCGGTCGTGACCCGCAGGACGCCGTCGGCGTAAGTGACGGCGGTGCGCTCGGCGGCCTTCGTGTCGCGGCTCCGGCCGGGGTCGGTGGGCCGGACCTCGACGGTGGTGTCGGTGCGCTCCGCGGCGATGAACCGGATGCTCCCGGCGGGGATGTTCAGGACGGTCGAGATCGGGGCGGGGGTGTCGAACGTCTGCATCATGCTCTCCCATGTTCGTCGTTCAATCTTTCCAACACCGGAAACGCTACGTTGCGTTCAGACATCAGGCAATGCATTTGTTGCACTGGCTTCGCCTATTTGCAGCTCAGAGCGGTCAAATCATTGCAATGGCTTCACGCATAACGCAACAGCGAGTGCGGGGCGCGTTGCAATAGATTGCCGGTGAACGCTATGGTGACGGCTCGGGGCAACGCCGTGCAGGACCACGAGGAGAACGCGATGCCGGGAGGCAGGCTCACCCAGCAGGAACGCCAGCAGATCGCGTCAGGGCTGGCCGACAACCTCCCCTACGCGGAGATCGCCCGACGCCTCGACCGCCCCACCTCGACGATCACGCGTGAGGTGATGCGAAACGGTGGTCCCACCGCCTACCGTGCCGACCTGGCACACCGCGCCACTGAGGTGCGGGCACACCGGCGCAGCCCGTCCTCGTCCCGAACGGCCGAGTCGGCCCTCCAGCCGCACGGGCGCGACGCCCGGGCCGTGGCCGAGTACGAGGAGACGTTCACCACCGTCCTCATGAGCTCGGGTCTGAACAGGATGGGGGCCCGGGTGCTGACCTGCCTGTTCACCAGCGACTCGGGCAGCCTCACCGCCTCCGACCTCGCCCGGCGCCTTCAGGTCAGCCCGGCGTCCATCTCCAAGGCGATCGCCTTCCTGGAGAGCCAGAGCCTCGTCCGCCGCCAGCGTGACGAGCGCCGCCGCGACCACTACCTCGTCGACGACGAACTCTTCTACCAGGCGACGATCGCCAGCGCCCGCGCCAACGACCAACTCGTCGCCACCGCACGCCAGGGCGTCGCCCTTCTCGGCTCGCACACCCCCGCCGCCGCCCGGCTGGAAAACATCGCCCGCTTCCTCGACTTCATGAGCGAGAGCATCACCCGCGCCGCCGAACAGGCCCGCGAGGTCCTGCACACCAGGCCTGCCGCCGCCACCCCGGCAGCGCCGGATCAGAGCGGCCAGGCGGCGAGCCGGTCGTAGTGGGGTGGGGCACCGAGGTGGCTGCGCACCAGCAGCAGCTCAGCCACCGGCCAGGGTGGACCCCGGTAACCGTCCAGGCTGGCCCGGTCGGCCTCGACGTCCGCCGGGGGCATCCGGGCGCCGGGTCGGGCGACGGTCAGGTGCGGACGGAACGGCTTCTCGTCGTACGGCAGTCCGGCGCGCCGCAGCCGGGACCGGATCAGCCGGGCCAGGACGTGCAGCAACTCCACGTCGCCCCGCAGGTCCACCCAGAGGACGGTGGACCTGTCCCGGCCGAACCGGCCGCCGCCGCCGAGGCTCAACCGGGGTACGGCGTTCCGGCCGTCGCGGAACCCTTCGGCGGCCAACCCGAGCGCACTCTCCACCTCGACCAGCCGGTCGGCCTCGACCTCGCCGAGGAAGGCCAGGGTGAGATGCAGGTGGGCCGGGTCGGCGAGCCGGACGTTGGTGCCGGCGGCCGCCGCCGCGCCCACGCGCAGCCGGGCGACCTGTGCGCCGAGATGGTTGACCGCCTCGACCGGCGGGTCGACCGCGACGAAGAGTCGCACACCGTCGGCCCGCTCAGTGGTGGCGTTGCCGGTGCCCGGCGCGGGCCGCCGGCAGGGTCAGCCCGGCGGCGTGCAGCACGCCCTCGACCCGCACCCGCTCGATCTCCTGGTCGACGCCCTCCAACTCGGCGAGGTGTTCGGGGATGCCGAGAGCACGGCAGGCCAGTCGGAGCCGGTCGTCGTACGCCTGGAGCACCGCGCCGTGCCAGACCATCGACCGGCCGGCGCCGCCGATCCGTTGGCCCCCGAGGCGGCGCAGATCGGCGGCCAGCTGTTCCAGAGGCCGCCGATCGGCCCGGTCGAACTCGCTGAGGTCGATGTCCCGGGTCAACGCGTCGGCCTCGATGGCCCGGTCGAGGCGGGCGATGGTGCGTCTCTCCTGACGGCGCTCACGCCACTCGGACCAGCCACACACCACCCGGTCGAGGATCTCGTCGTAGCAGAAGAGCAGGGCGAACGCCGCCGGGAGGCTGGCCACGGCGAGGAACGCCAGGGCCAGCATCAGCGCGCGTCCGACTCCCACGTATCGACGCTAAGCCCCGGCGTGCCACCTCGCCAGTGATTTGGCCGCATCCGCGCCATCCGCCGATCAGGGCGCGACCCTCAGCAGTCGGCGGAGGTCACGTAGAAGCGGGGCATCGGCAGCACCCGGAAGCGCAGCCGGGCGCCCGAGCGGCGCAGCTGCCAGGTGAGGGCGATCAGCGCGGTGGCCAACGAGATCAGACCACCCATCCAGATGCTGGCGCCGGCCCCGAAGTGCTCGGCGACCCAGCCGATCAGCGGCGCGCCGACCGGGTTGGTGCCCAGAAACACCAGCACCCACAGGGACATCACCCGCCCCCGGAAGGCCGCGTCCACCCCCAACTGGACCCGCTGGTTGGACGCCTGGGCGAAGAAGACCATGAAGAAGCCGGTCGGCACCAGCAGCACCACGACCAGCCAGTACGTGGACGCGAAGCCGACCAGGGTGCCGAAGCTGGCACAGGCGATCGCGGCGCCGAGCACCAGCCACACCGACGGGCGGCTACGGCGGCCGGTGCCGCTGAGCGCGCCGCCCAGCGCGCCGACGGCCAGAGCGGTGCTGAACAGGCCGAAGGAGGCGGCACCGGTGTTGAAGACCGTCTTCGCCAGCGCGGCGAGGGTGAGCTGGAAGTTGAACAGCGACATGCCGATCACCGACATGACCGCCATCGGCAGCAGCAGGTCCGGTCGACGCCACACGTACCGCAGACCGTCGATGACCCGCGCGGACGCCCGCTCGTCGCGCGGCAGCAGGGCCTCGCGGTGCAGCTCGGCCGTCCGCATCCGGACGACGTTGACCAGGGGCGCGATCGAACTGAGGGCGGTGAAGAGGAAGACCGGACCCACGTCGAAGGCGGCGATGGCCAGGCCGGCGACGGCCGGGCCGACGATCCGCGCCGAGTTGAACACGGCGGCGTTCAGCGACAGCGCGTTGGGCAGCAGGGGCGTGCCGACGAGTTCGGAGACGAACGCCTGGCGCACCGGGGTCTCCACGGCGTTGGCCGTGCCGAGCAGCGCGGCGAACGCGAAGACGTGCCAGAGCTGCACCAGGTCGGTGAGGACCAGCAGGGACATGCCGAGCGCCAGCACGCTCCAGAAGGTGTTGGCGGCGAACAGCAGCACCCGCTTGTCGTACCGGTCGGCCAGCCGGCCGGAGAGCAGCGTGAGCAGCAGCACCGGGGTGAACTGGCAGGCGGTGACCACGCCGAGGGCGGTCGCCGAGTTGTCGGAGAGCTCGAGGACGAGCCAGTCCTGGGCGATGAACATCATCCAGACACCGATCAACTTGATCAGCTGCCCGGATGCGAAGAGCCGGTAGTTGCGGACCTGTAGGGACTGGAACATCGTGCTCAGCTTGGCCTGCACTCTTGGTGCGCCTCCTCCGGGACGTACGCGTCATCGACAGGTGACGGCACGGCCCGGTGGCGTGGGCGCGGTGCTCAGGCGCGAGCGAGCTGCTGGAGAATCTCGGCGGCCCTGTGCAGGGTCTCCCGTTCGTCCTCGTCGAGCGCGGCCAGCCGGTGGGCCAGCCATTCGTCGCGGGCCCGCTCGAACTGGTCGAGCACGGCCTGCCCTCCTTCGGTAGCCGCGAGGATGACCTGCCGGCCGTCGGTCGGGTGGGGGGTCCGCTGCACGAGGCCGCGGTCCTCCAACTTCGCGACGATCTTGGTCATCGTCGGTGGCTGCACCCGCTCCACGTCGGCCAGTTCCCGAGGCGTCATGGCACCCGCCAGCCGCAGGCTGGTGAGCGCGGAGACCTGGGTGACCGTGAGGTCGCCGACCGGTCGGGCCTGGCGGACCCGCCGGTTGAGTCGGGTGATCGCATCTCGCAACTGGGGAGCCAGTTGCGCCGGTGGCACGCGTTCCGCCGTCACCGTCCGCTCCGTCACGTTAGTTAGCCTAACTAATGAGCCTGGCTAACGACATCCGTTATGACCAGGCTCACGAGGATGTTTGCGCTGTTCCGGGCGGGGAATCCGGTCTGGTTCCCCGCCCGGAGGGGGTCACAGCACCAGGGACTCGATGGGCCCGCGCAGGAAGTACAGCACGAACAGCGCGGCCACCCCGTACAGCAGCGGGTGGATCTCCCGGGCCTTACCCTTGGCCAGCTTCACCACCACGAAGGTGATCAGACCGGCGCCGATCCCGTTGGAGATCGAGTAGGTGAACGGCATCAACACGATGGTGAGGAACGCCGGAATGGCGATCTCGTAGTCGGACCAGTCGATCGTCCGCACCGCGGTCATCATCAGGAATCCGACCACCACCAGCGCCGTCGACGCCGCCTCGAACGGCACGATCACCACCAGCGGCGCCAGGAACATCGCCAGCAGGAAGAGCACGCCGGTGACCAGGCTGGCCACGCCGGTCCGGGCACCCTCCCCGACACCGGCGGCACTCTCGATGTACGACGTGTTGCTGGAGGTGCTGGCCGCACCGCCGGCCGCCGCCGCGATCGAGTCGACCAGCAGGATCTCCTTGGCCCTCGGCGGCGTGCCCTGCTCGTCGAGCAGGCCACCCTCCTGGCCGACCGCCACCATCGTGCCCATGGTGTCGAAGAAGTCCGTGATCAACAGGGTGAAGACGAACATCAGCACGACCACCCAGCCGGCGCGCCCCCACGAGTCGAGCACGTTGAACTTGCCGAGCAGCGACAGGTCCGGCAGGTCCACCACCGTCTTCGGCAACTCCGGAACGTTCAGCGACCAGCCCTTCGGGTTGGGCTTGCCGTCGACGAACGACGGACCGATGTTGCCGGCCGCCTCCACGATCACCGCGAGCACCGTCGAGGCGAGGATGCCGATCAGAATCGCGCCCTTCACCCGGCGCACCACCAGCACCAGCGTGAGCAGCAGGCCCACCACGAAGACCAGCATCGGCCAGCTCACCAGCTTGCCGCCGATGCCCAGGCCGACCGGAACCGTGGTGTTGGCGGCGTCCGGGATGCGCCGGACGAAGCCGGCGTCCACCAGGCCGATGATGGTCAGGAACAGGCCGATGCCCACGCCGATGGCGGTCTTCAGCTGGGTCGGCACCGAGCGGAACACCGCGGTCCGCAGGCCGGTCAGCACCAGCACCGCGATGATCACACCTTCGATCACCACCAGGCCCATCGCGTCGGCCCAGGTCATCTCCGGCGCGATCTCGTACGCCACCAGGGCGTTGACGCCCAGACCGGCGGCCAGCGCCAGCGGAAACCGGCCGACCACCCCCATCAGGATCGTCATCAGGCCGGCGACCAGCGCGGTCGCGGCGGCCAGCGCGGGAATCGGGAGAGTCTTGCCGTCCCCGTCGACGGCACCGCCCAGGATCAGCGGGTTGAGCACCACGATGTACGCCATCGTGAAGAAGGTCGCCAGGCCACCGCGTACCTCGCGGCTCATCGTCGAGCCGCGCGCGGAAATCTCAAAGAACCGGTCGAAGCTGTTACGCGGGTGAGCGGGGTTGGGAGGTGTGCCGTTCTCGGGCGGCGCTACTGCCATCGGGTCCTCGCAGGTGATCTTCCGGTTGTCGCGCGCATCGTCCCAGATCAGCGGCGGGCAGGGGAAGTGGATCGCGTACGCTTGCCGAATGCCGAACGAGCAACAGCCGCGGCCCGCGCCCCTGGACCCGCCGATGGTGCCGTTCGCGGTCGCCGGGCTGATCGCGTGGGCGGTCGCCGGGCTCGTCCTGTTGCTCTTCTTCCGGGGCTGGCTGACCGACCACGGTCACGAGAACTGGCTCTGGACCTGCCTGGCCGGGTTCCTCTGGGGCTTCCCCGGCCTCGCCGTCATGCTGCGGCACGACGCCAACCGGCGCCGTCGCCGCGCGAGCTGACCCCGCCGGCGCCGACGCGAACCGTCAGGGGTGCCCGTACGGCTCCGCCGGCTCGGCGGCCTCCACCGACCCCGGTGCCCGACTGACCGACATGGCCTCCACGGCGCTGTCGTCGTACACCGTCGGTAGTTCCTCCACGGCGGTCTCGACCGCCTCGATCAGCGTCTCGGAGTGAGCGCCGCAGCCATGGTCGGCGCTCACCACCCGGCCGTCGTCGGGCGCGTAGAAGTTGCCGCACGCACCGAAAGCCGCGCGCATCGCACCCGCCAGGGGCAGGTAGAAGCCGCAGGTGCCGCAGCGGGCGGCGGCCGGCGCGGCCGTCGAGATCGCGGCGGACGGGCCGTGCTCACCGTCGTACCAGCGCTGCGCGGCGTCGATACGACCCTCCCGGGAGAGCACCCGGGCGCGGCCCAGGCCCAGCTCCCAGGCGGTCTCCTCGACCGCGGGATCGTCGGAGAGCAGGTAGCCGGGGGCCAGCCGGTCGTCGTCCGGCGGAGTCGGCAGCAGGTCACCCGGCCCGAGGTCGCCCGGCTTGAGACGCTCCTGCCAGGGCAACCAGCCGGGCGCGAGCAGCGCGTCCGAGCCGGGCAGCAGCACCGTCTCGCAGATCGTCACCGTCTTGCTGCGCGGCACCCGGGTGACGGTGACCGCCCACCGCCAGCCGCGGTAACCGGCGAGCCGGCATTCGAAGTAGTGGGTGACCAGCCGGTCGCCCTCGGCAACGACCTGCAGGTGATCGCCGACGTCGTCGGCCTCCACCTCGGTGATGCCAGCACGAGCCACCTCGACGGCGGCGGCGCAGACCTGGTCGAGACGGGCGGCGCGGGTGGAGGCGGGCCTGGTCACCCGACCATTGTTCCCCATGCGCCCCGCAGGGGTGACAGGGACTCCCGGGGAACCTTTCCCCGCAGTGGTGCGGCGCACCTGGATCAGATGGGCGAGGATGGTGCACATGCCGTCGTACTCCCGCTCCGGGCGTTCCGTCCTCGGGCGGACCGTCGGCACCGGCATCCGGACGATCCGCCTGCTGGTGCGCGGTTCGGTGGGCAGCGGACGCTGGGTGACCCGCCGGGCCGGACGGGCCCGGGCGCGGGGGGCCGGCGGCGAGGTCGGCATGGTCCGCCTGTTCGATCTGCACGCGCTGTCCTGCGCCGGTGACACGCTGATCGCCATCGGCCTGGCCGGGACGATCTTCTTCAACGTGCCGCTGGGCGAGGCCCGCAGCAAGGTCGCCCTCTACCTGCTGGTGACCATGGTGCCGTTCGCGATGCTCGCCCCCGTGGTGGGCCCGCTGCTGGACCACTTCCGGCACGGCCGGCGCTACGCCCTGGCCGCCACGATGCTCGGCCGCGCGTTCCTGGCCTGGCTGATCTCCGACTACATCCACGGCTTCGGGCTCTACCCGGCCGCGTTCGGTGTGCTCGCGCTGTCCCGGGCGTACGGCGTGGCCCGCTCGGCCGCCGTGCCCCGGCTGCTGCCCGAGGGGCTGGGCCTCTCGCAGGTGGGCGCCCGGGCCAGCGTCTACGGCACGGTCGCGGGCGCCCTGGTGGCGCCGATCGGGCTGGCCGCGTTCTGGTTCGGGCCGCAGTGGCCCCTGCGGGTCGCGTCGCTGATCTTCCTGGTCGGCATGGTGATCTCGCTTCGCCTGCCGCCGAGGGCCGACTCCGAGCCGCCCGAACGTGTCCCCCGTCCGCTGCGCGCGCTGGGCCGCCGCGGGGGTGACCGGCCGCTGGGCCGGGGCCGACCCGCCGGGCGGTTGGTGATCGCCACCCTGATCGGTGCGGCGACGCTGCGCGCGGCGTACGGCTTCCTGCTGCTCTTCCTCGCCTTCGCGATCAAGAAGGGTGACCTGACCACCGACGTGTTCGGCCGGGAGTTGGGTGCCGAGTGGGCGTTGGGACTGGTCGGCGGTGCGCTGGCGGTCGGCAGTTTCCTGGCCACCGCCGTCGGCACCCGGCTGCGCATCCATCGGCCGGCCACCATCCAGTCCAGCAGCATGGTCATCGTGGCCGGGGTGGCGGTGCTCGCCGTGATCCAGTTCTCGCTGCCGATGGTCGCCCTGCTCTGTCTGGTCACCGCGCTGGTGAGCGGGGTGGCGAAGCTCGCGGTGGACGCCTCGATCCAGGAGCGCATCCCGGAGCGGCTGCGGGCCAGCTCGTTCGCCCACTCGGAGACGGTGCTGATGCTGGCGTTCGTCGCCGGCGGCGGGCTCGGACTGGTCCCGTTCGACGGGCGGGTGGGTATCGCGGTCGCCGCCGGAGTGGCCGTACTGGCCGCCACCCGGGGCGTGCTGGTCGCCGCCCGGCTGCGCGGCGAGAAGCTGGCCGGCCGGCCGCTCGGCGACGACGAGTTGACCGACGACGAGCCGGCGGACGAGCCCGCCGACCCGACGCCCACCTCGCCGGCACCCAACCAGGCCAGCTCGCCGCAGTACGACGAGCCGGGGCTGGCACCGCCGGGCTACCACATCTACCGACCGTCCTCGGCGGTCGGCGGCCCGGGTGGCGGCGCCGACGAGGAGTCCCGCCGGGAGTCCCCGGGCCCCCTCTCGTGACCAGGCTGCTCTCGTGACCGGGCTACTCGTCGTGACCGCGGTGCCCACCGAGGCGGACGCCGTGCGGGCCGGGCTGGCCGACACGAGCGTGACCGTCGCCCCGGTGGGGGTGGGCCCGGCGGTGGCCGGTGCCGCGACGGCCCGGCTGTTGGCGCTGGCCGAGGCGGCCGGGCACCCGTACCGCGCGGTGGTCAGCGCCGGCGTGGCCGGCGGCTTCGCCGGGCGGGCCGCGGTTGGCGACACGGTGCTGGGCACCGCGAGCATCGCCGCCGACCTGGGCGCCGGGTCGCCCGACGGTTTCATCCCGATCGAGGACCTGGGCATGCCGCCCGCGCTGCTCGGCGGCGGCAGCGCGGTGCCCGCCGACCCGCGGTTGCTCGCGGTGTTGCGGGCGGCCCTGCCGAACGCCACGGTCGGCGCGGTGCTCACGGTCAGCACGGTCACCGGCACCGCCGCCAGCACCGAGGAGCTGCGTCGGCGACATCCGGAGGCGGTCGCCGAGGCCATGGAGGGGTACGGGGTGGCGGTCGCGGCCGCGCAGGCCGGGGTCCCCTTCGCGGAGCTGCGTACCATCTCCAACCCGATCGGCCCGCGCGACCGCGACGCCTGGCGGCTGCGCGAGGCCCTCAGCGCCCTGACCTTGGCGGCCCCGGCGCTGCACTGACAGGCCCGACGTCAAGCGTGAGCGCCGACGGCCGACTTGCCTGTAGCTCGAACCCGCAGGCGAGCAGGAACAAGATGTTGCCGGCCTCGGCAACCGCGTGGGCGGTCCGGATGCCGGCCACCGCCATCTCCCTGGCCAGCAACCCGATCAACTGTCGCCCGATGCCCAGGGTGCGCAGGCCGGGAGCAACGAGAACACCCTCCAACACCAGCTCACGCTGGTCGCCCCAATCCTCGCCGAGGAGGAGGTCAACGCTCCGCTCGTGGGCCCTCAGCTCGCCGACCGGCCCGGTCCCGGGGACCTCGGCGAGAAAGCGCCACGACGTGGTCGGCAGCCCTTCGGAGGCACGCCGGAACCGCACCTGGGCGCGTGTGCGATCCCGCAACCGCCGGTCGTCCCGCCGGGCGCGATCCAGGTCGTAGGTCAGCTCCGGCACGCGCACCGGCCACAACCGCTGCGGAAGCGTGTACGAGTGCACCCACCAGGCGCCCGGCCAGTCCTTCAGGCTCAGGACTCGGCGGACGTCGAGATGCGCCGGGTACCGCCGGCCGGCCTCGTCCCGCGGCTCGTCCTCTGGCGCGGCCTCTCGCTCGCTGACCGCCTTGCCGGAGGGGTCGCCGGGCCGTGTGACGGCGAGCTCGCCGCCGGCCGCGAGAACCAGCCGCTCCACCGTCCGGAAGGCCGTCTGGGCACCCTGCCCCGCCTCGATCCGCGCCACCGTGCTCTTCGGAACCCCGGCCTGCTCGGCCAACTCGCGCTGGCTCAGATCGGCACGTCGACGAAGATCCCGCAAGGTCGCCCCCACGTCGATCGCACCCTTGTCGGCAGCCACCGCACCATGGTTTTCCGCTCGGGTCGCGCCGTCAATAGCACCCCGTCCACCTGTGGACAACCCTGTGGATCGTGTCGCCGCCGCTGTGTACATCTCTTGCTGAATGCCTGTAGAGCTGCCCCGTGGGTGGGGCAAGCCGGGTACACGCCGCGGGCAAGCCGGGTACACGCCGCGGGCAAGCCGGGTACACGCCGCGGGCAAGCCGGGTACACGCCGCGGGCCCGGCCCGGCCGGGCCGGGCCGGGCACGGCCGGGCCGGGCACGGCTGGACCGCAGCTCACCCTGACGCGAACGCTCGCTCCACCGCGCCGGGCGGCGGGACCGGCTGGCCATCCCCGCCAACACCGCGCCCCACTCACGGGGCAGCTCTACAGGGAGCACAGCAACCATCGCCACCTCACACCGGCCGGCACCCGATGGCCGGACCCGCGCCGACCATCTCCGCCGCCACCGCGCCCCACCCACGGGGCAGCTCTACAGGAAACACAGCAACCATCGCCACCCCACACCGGCCGCCACCCCGACGATGGCTGACTGGCACCTCACAGACCCGGCACCACGAAGTGGGCGCAAGCGGGGACAGGGCTAACGTGAGGGGCGTGGCGCTCTCTCTGGCGATCTCGCCCTGCCCCAACGACACGTTCGTCTTTCACGCCCTCGTGCACGGCCGGGTGCCGGGCGCGCCGCCGTTCGAGGTGACGTACGCCGACGTGGACGTCACCAACACGGCCGCCGAGCGGGGCGCGTTCGACCTGGTGAAGGTGAGCTTCGCGGCGCTGCCGTGGCTGCTCGACGACTACCACCTGCTGCCCTGCGGCGGTGCGCTCGGTCGCGGCTGTGGGCCGCTGGTGCTCACCAGGGGCGACCGCACCGACCTGACCGGCGCGACGGTGGCGGTGCCGGGTGACCGGACCACCGCGTACCTGCTGTTCCGGCTCTGGTCGGCCGGGCAACCGCCGGCACGGGTCGAGGTGGTCCCATTCCACGAGATCATGCCGGGCGTCGCGGCCGGCCGCTACGACGCCGGGCTGGTCATCCACGAGGCCCGGTTCACCTACCACCGGCACGGCCTGACCGCGCTGGTCGACCTCGGCGAATGGTGGGAGGCCGACACCGGCCTCCCCATCCCCCTCGGCGCGATCCTGGCCCGGCGCGGCGCGGTCGACCCGGAGGCCGCCGCCGGCTGGGTCCGCGAGTCGGTCCGGCAGGCCTGGGCGGACCCGGCGGCGAGCCGGGAGTACGTCCTCGCGCACGCCCAGGAGATGGAACTCGACGTGGTGGACCGGCACATCGGCCTCTACGTCAACGAGTTCACCGCGGACCTGGGCGAAGCCGGCTTCGCCGCGTTGACGGCACTGCTCGACCGCGCCGCCACCGCCGGGCTGGTGCCTCAGACCTCCAGCTCGCGCGCCACCGCGTGGACCAGCTGAGCGATCTTCTGCGCGGTCTTCTTGTCCGGGTACCGGCCCCGGCGCAGATCCGGCTGGACCTTCGCCTCCAACACCTTGATCATGTCCTCGACGAGGCCGTGCAGCTCCTCGGCCGGCCGGCGACGCAGCTCCGCCATCGACGGCGGCGCATCCAGCAGCTTGACGCCCATGGCCTGCGCGCCCCGGCGGCTGTCCACCACGCTGAAGTCGACCCGCTGACCACCCTTGAGGTCGGTGACGCCCGCCGGCAACGCGCCCTTCGGCAGGAACACGTCACCGCCCTCGTCACTGGTGACGAAGCCGTATCCCTTGGCCGTGTCGTACCACTTCACTCGACCCGTAGGCACCTGAAAACCCCTGCTTCACTTGAGCCGCTACTGCTCCAAGGCTAGCTGGATCATGCCGTCGAGCGCCCCCTGGGAATCCGGTGAGATCGTCCAGCACCACTTCCGCACCCGCCGCGAGCAGCTCATCTCGCGAGCACGGACCCGTCGCCACGCCGATTCCCGGCACCCCGGCCGCCCTCGCCGCCACCATGTCCGCCACGTGGTCACCGACGTAGTGGGTTGCCCCGTGCTGCCGCAGGGCGGTCGCCTTCTGCTCGGCGAACAGGTCACCGGCCACCTCGTCGACCGCGATGCCGAGATGATCCAGGTGCAGCTGTGCCAGCCGGGCGATCTTGGACGTGACGACGAGCACCCGTCCGCCCCGGGCACGGATCACCTCGATCGCCTCCCGTGCACCCGGCAGCGGCACCGTCGGGGTGATCGCGTACGCCGGGTACAGCTCCCGGTACACCAGCACAGCCGACTCGACCTCCTCCGGCGGGAACCAGTGCGCGATCTCGGTACGCAGCGGCGGGCCGAGCCGGGACACCGCCAGCTCGGCGTCCACCGGCACGCCGGTCCTCGCGGTCAGCGCCCGATAGGCCGCGGCGATACCGGGACGGGAGTCGACCAGCGTCATGTCGAGATCGAATCCGACGGTCAGTGCAGACATGTCGAGAAACGTACCGCCGACTCCCGACCGGGCGGACGTCCGAGGGGCGCGACAGCCCGGTGCCGGGCTAGCGTGGAAAGACGATGACCACCTCACTCGCCGACCACCTACGGTCGCTGCCCGACGATTCGCTGGCCGCGCTCCTCCAGCTGCGGCCCGACCTCGTCGTGCCCGTGCCGGCCGACATCTCCGCCCTGGCCATCCGTGCCCAGTCCCGGGTCTCGGTGGCCCGCGCGCTGGACGGACTGGACCAGTTCACCCTCCAGATCCTCGACGCCGCCCGCCTCACCCGGACCCCGGACGACGGCACCACGGCCACCGACGCCGTGCTCGCCATGGCGACCACCGGACCCCACCCGCCGGCCCCGACGGCCGTCCGGGCCGCCGTGGGCAGGCTACGAGCGCTCTTCCTGCTGTACGGCCCGGAGCACGCGCTTCAGGTGGTACCCGCCGTCGACGAGGTGGCTCCGTACCCCGCCGGGCTCGGCCGGCCTGCCGCGGAGCTGGACCCGCGCACGGCCGCGCTCTGCGCGGACCCGGCGAAACTGCGTCGGACGCTGCTCGCCGCGCCCCCGTCGGCCCGGGCGATCCTGGACCGGCTGGCGGCCGGGCCGCCCGTGGGCAGCGTGCCCCCGGGCGCGCTGCAGGCGCCACCCGTCGGCGCGGAGGACCCGGTGCTCACCGACCCCACCAACGGCGGCGCGCCGGCCGGCTCCCCGGTGCGCTGGCTGGTCGACAACCGGCTGCTCGTGCCCATTTCGGCCGGCTCCTCGACGGCCAGCGGCACGGTCGAACTGCCCCGCGAGGTCGGCCTGCTGCTGCGCCGCGACAGCGGCCCGCTCGGCCCGCTGCGCACCAGTCCACCGCCGGTGGCCGCCGCGCCCCGCGAGGCGAAGGCCGTCGACTCCGCCGGCGCCGGTCAGACCATGGAGGTGGTCCGGCACACCGAGGGACTGCTGGAGCAGCTCGCCGCCGAACCCGCGCCGGTGCTGCGCTCGGGCGGCATCGGTGTCCGCGACCTGCGGCGGCTGGCGCGCACGGCCGGGCTGGACGAACCGATGACCGCGCTGCTGCTGGAGGTGGCATACGCGGCGGGGCTCGCCGGTGAGCTGGAGATGCCCGGTGCCGCCACCACCCGGTACGGGGTGGATCAGCAGGTGATGCCGACCGGCGGGTACGAGGTGTGGCGAGCTGCCTCACTGGCCCAACGCTGGGAGCAGTTGGCCCGCGCCTGGCTGACGATGACCCGGCAGGTGGGACTGGTCGGCCGCCGCGACGACCGGGACCGGCCGATCACCGCGCTCTCCGCCGAGGCCGAGCGGGCCGGAGCGCCGGGCACCCGACGGGCCGTCCTCGGTGTGCTCGCCGACCTGGAGCCGGCGACCGCACCCACCCCGGAGGAGGTGCAGGACCTGCTGGACTGGCGGGCGCCACGGCGCAGCCGGGGCCGGGAGGCCGGCCACCGGGAGGTGCTGGCCGAGGCGGCGCAGCTCGGCGTCACCGGGCTGGGGGCGCTCACCTCGTACGGGCGGCTGCTGCTCGGTGACCTGACGTCGACCGACGGGCGGGGTGCCGACGACCCGCTGGGCGTGCACGCGGACGTCGAGAGCGGCGACCCGTCCGACGCCGCCCGGGCGTTGGACGCGTTGCTGCCCGCACCCGTCGACCATTTCCTGGTGCAGGCCGACCTGACCGTGGTGGTGCCCGGCCCACCCGAGCCGTCGCTGGCCGCGGAGTTGGAGGCGATGACCGAACCCGAGTCGGCCGGCGGGGCGAGCGTGCACCGGGTCACCACGGCGAGTGTCCGGCGGGCGTTGGATTCCGGCTACTCGGCCGGCGACCTGCACGACGTGTTCCGGCGGCGGTCCCGGACCCCGGTGCCGCAGGGCCTCACCTACCTGGTGGACGACGTGGCCCGTAAGCACGGCGGGTTGCGGGTCGGCCTTGCCGGGGCGTACCTGCGCAGCGACGACGAGGCCCTGCTCAGCGAGGTGCTGGCCGACCGGCGGTTGGAGCCGTTGACGCTGCGCCGGCTCGCGCCGACGGTGCTGTGCACCCCGTACCAGGTCGCTCGGCTGTTGGGCGCGCTGCGCGACGCCGGGTACGCGCCGGTGCAGGAGGACGCGACCGGCGGCACGGTGCTGTCCCGGCCACGGATCCGACGGGCACCGACCCGGGTTCCGATGACCACCCGGACGCTCGATCCGCTGGCCGCCCCGAAGCTGCCCATGCCGCGTCTGCTCGGCGTGGTGGAGCACATCCGGCGCGGTGACGCGGCGGCGCGGGCGGCTCGACGGGCACCGGCGGTGGTGCGCGGTGGGGCGGCGGGGCTCGGCGGCGGTCCGGTGCCGGCGCACACCCACAGCGAGGCGTTGGCGGTGCTCCAGCAGGCGGTCCGCGACAAGGCGCTGGTCTGGGTCGGGTACGTCGACGCGCACGGGGCGACCGCGTCCCGCCTGGTCAAGCCGGTGTCGATCGGTGCGGGTTACCTGCGCGCCGAGGACGAGCGGACCGAGATGCTGCACACGTTCGCGCTGCACCGGATCACCGCGGCGGTGCTGGCGGACTGAGGTGTGACGCCGCCGGCGGCGCGGTCGGTCAGCGGCGGCTGCGTCGTACGGTGCCGATGACGGAGACGACCAGGAGCAGCGCGAAGCCGGCACCGGCGGACTCCCCGACCGAGTCGACGAAGCCCTGCTGAAGCACCAGCCACCCGAAGAGGAACCACCCGAGGAGGAGCGTCGCCGCGACGGCGTAGGCGATGACGGTCGCCCGGGACACCTCGTCGGGTGGTGCCTGCTCATGCTGTGCGATCACTTCACGGTCGACCGTCATGCCCAGCCTCCCCGCCCGGTACGGCCCTGGACTCCAGGGTGACACTCCTGGGACCGGTGTGACAGGGGATAAAACCCGGAGTGCGGCGCGTGTCGCTCAGGTGCCGGGGCGGCGGCCGATCAGCACCACCCGGGTGCCGACCTTGCCCAGCTCCCACAGCCGTCCCTTTGCTAGACGTTCGCGAGTGCCGTCCCGGTTGCACCCGGTGCGCATCTTTCTTTCGAGATTCCGAACCGTGCAACACTGGATGGTCGGCCAACCGAGGAGAGGACGCTGGCGTGAGCGGTGGACCACTGATCGTGCAGTCGGACAAGACCCTCCTGCTGGAGATCGACCACCCCGATTCGCAGGCCTGCCGGATGGCGATCGCGCCCTTCGCGGAACTGGAGCGTTCACCGGAGCACGTGCACACGTACCGGCTGACCCCGCTTGGCCTGTGGAATGCCCGCGCGGCGGGGCACGACGCCGAGGGTGTCGTCGATTCGCTGATCAAGTACTCCCGCTATCCGGTGCCGCACGCGCTGCTGGTGGATGTGGCCGAGACGATGGACCGCTACGGCCGGCTCCAGTTGGCCAACGACCCGGCGTACGGGCTGGTGTTGCGCGCGCTGGACCGGCTGGTGCTGATCGAGGTGGCCAAGAGCAAGAAGCTCGCCGGGATGCTCGGCGACAAGATCGACGACGACACGATCCGGGTGCACCCGTCCGAGCGTGGTCGGCTCAAGCAGGCGCTGCTGAAGTTGGGCTGGCCGGCGGAGGACCTGGCCGGTTACGTGGACGGTGAGGCGCACCCGATCGAGCTGGCCGAGGCCGGCAAGGACGGCCGTAAGCCGTGGACGCTGCGGTCGTACCAGCGGGAGGCCGTGGAGGCGTTCTGGGCCGGCGGGTCGGGTGTGGTGGTGCTGCCCTGCGGGGCCGGGAAGACGCTGGTCGGCGCGGCGGCGATGGCCGAGGCGAAGGCGACCACGCTGATCCTGGTCACCAACACGGTCGCCGGCCGGCAGTGGAAGCGGGAGCTGATCGCCCGCACGTCGCTGACCGAGGAGGAGATCGGCGAGTACTCGGGTGAGCGTAAGGAGATTCGCCCGGTCACCATCGCCACGTACCAGGTGCTCACCTCGCGGCGCGGCGGCGCGTTCACCCACCTGGACCTGTTCGGCGCCCGCGACTGGGGTCTGGTCGTCTACGACGAGGTACACCTGCTGCCCGCGCCGATCTTCCGGTTCACGGCGGACCTCCAGGCCCGCCGCCGGCTGGGCCTCACTGCCACTCTGGTACGCGAGGACGGCCGCGAGGGTGACGTGTTCAGCCTGATCGGGCCGAAGCGGTACGACGCGCCGTGGAAGGACATCGAGTCGCAGGGCTGGATCGCCCCGGCCGAGTGCACCGAGGTCCGGGTGACGTTGACCGACGCCGAGCGGATGTCGTACGCGACGGCGGAGGCCGAGGAGCGCTACCGGATGGCGGCGACCGCGCGCACGAAGCTGCCGGTGGTCAAGGCGCTCGTCGACCGGCATCCGGAGGACCAGGTGCTGGTGATCGGCGCGTACATCGACCAGTTGCACCAGCTCGGCGAGTACCTCGACGCACCGATCATCCAGGGCTCGACGACGAACAAGGAGCGGGAGCGGCTGTTCGACGCGTTCCGCTCCGGCGAGTTGCGGACCCTGGTGATCTCCAAGGTGGGCAACTTCTCCATCGACCTGCCCGAGGCGGCGGTGGCCATCCAGGTGTCCGGCACGTTCGGGTCGCGGCAGGAGGAGGCGCAACGCCTGGGTCGGGTGCTCCGGCCGAAGGCCGACGGCCGGCAGGCGCACTTCTACACGGTGGTCTCCCGGGACACGATCGACACCGAGTACGCGGCGCACCGGCAGCGCTTCCTCGCCGAGCAGGGCTACGCGTACACGATCGTCGACGCCGACGACGTCCTCGGCCCGTCCCTGCCGTCCTTCGACTGACCCGCGCGGCTTGATCGACGCGAGGGCGGCGCGGGGGCGGGGTGCCTGTCGTGCTCGCTTTGCAGTGATGTCGTAAACGAATCGGCCGTCAGCGCTTGGGGGACTCCGCGACAAAGACACCCCGCCCCGGACGACCGACGAGCACGCCCTGCTGCCGCAGCTTCGCCACCGCACGACTGACCGGCGGAGGGCGTACGACATTGGGTCTTCTGCGGTCGACCACTGCCCGACGGCGCGCGGTGCGCCCTGCCGGTCGACCACCTCGCGCCCTGCGCCCGACGCACGCCCCGGCCCAACCGTCGATGAACCCAGCGCGCGCCCGGTCTCGACCGCAAACGCTCACCGGGAGAAGTGGCGCACCAGCACCGCGAGCCGCCGGCCGTGGCCGTCACGTCGGAGCCGGCCACTGCGCATCAGCGTGACCAGCCCGTGCAGGCCGCTCCAGAATGTCTCGGTGACCGTCTCCAGGTCACCGTCCCCGACGAACGGACGTACCGTCTCGGCCAGCTCGGCAAAGCCCCGGGCCAGGTCGGTCGGGACGTCCTGTTCGGCGTCCACTTCGCCACCGCCGCGGTGGCCCTCCTCAACGCCGCCCTCCTCTTCGCCCTGTAGACCCAGCGCACCCCGTGACCCGCAGGGGTGATCAAGAGGTTTGCGTCATCGGGAGGCCGATCGACGACGCAAACCTCTTGATCAACAGGGTCGGCGGCCGGTCAGGACGTGGGGGGTGGGCAGCGGTCGGGGAGGGTCACCTCGCCGGGGCGGTGGTCGAAGGTGTCCAGGGTGAACCATTCGTCGAGTTCCGGGTCGAAGAGGTTCTGCAGGCCGAACTGCAACACCTGCCACCAGCGAGTCGAGTCGCGCTGGTCGACGTAGATGTCGCCGAGCGCGAGCGGAAACCGGAAGAACTCCCCCGGCACGGTCGAGCCACCGACCACGCCCACCCGCCAGTGGTCGACGTGCCGGTCCTGCTGCCCCTGCAGGATCTCCGGCCCGACGTAGCGGGCGGTCTTCAGCTTGTCGTTGAAGATCTGGCGGTTGAAGAATCCCGGAACCTTGCTGCACGCGCGCGGCGGGAACAGCGGGATGTTCGGCCACTTGTAGGTGAGCGTGTAGAGCGTGTTCTCGTAGATCAGGTTGGTGAACCAGATCGGGTGCTCCGGCCCGCCGGCGGTCATCTGGCTGTTGCCGTCCCGGCCCTGCCAGGTGAACGGCACGTCAATGCCGAGGTCCCGCACGATGTACCGGCCGGTGCCCTGGAAATCGGCGGGCAGCAGTGGAGGGCGCGGCTCCCGCGGCACGGGGGCCACGTCGCCGTCCACCCGGGCCGCGCGGGGCAGCGGCGCGGCGGACGGGCCGGGCGCGACCACGCCGAGGGCGAAGAGCCCGCCGGCCACGGCCGACACCACCATCCGACGTGTACGCCTCGACACCACCATCGCCCTCCGCCGCCCACACCTGCCTTCGGCGAAGAGTAAGAGCGGGCACAACGTGAGAGATGGTGGAACGCGTCGGCTCCACCGGACGGGTGAAGAGACGCCACCGGCCCGGGACCGCAGCGGCCAAGGCTGTTGCGTAGCCGGTTGAAGAGTGTTTGAGCTGGGGTTTTGATGCGGGACCGATCGAGGGTGGGTCCATGTAGGACGGGTACGGCCCGTTGGTGATCATGGTGTTTGCGAAGACCACATGACCCAGCAGAAGGACCGCACCCGCCGATGTCATCATCACCGACCCACCGGCACGCTCCCCGACTCAGGTGACGCCTATTGCCGGTCGCTCTTAAATTCCCCGGCCAATCGACGGTCCTGGGTTTGCCGCGTAATTGCTCGCGGATGGTTTCACGTCGCCCCCGGACCCCGCCCCCCGGCCCCGGGGGCCACCACCCCGTCCTGCAGCGTATCTGCTAACCGGATTCGAAGCGGATCGTCCTTTATAAGGATTCTCGCCTAGTCCTTGCTGATATGCATGAACTAATACCAGCATGTCATAGGCGTGAAAAGCCACAGACTCCCACGTGGGCTGACCGGCATTGGGTACCGACGCCCACTGCGCGCGTGCCTCAGAAATATCAACTTGGTTATCAGACACGAATACTGCCCAGTTATGCGCCAGATCAACAGCCAACTGCAACTTTCCGGTCTGATACGCATGCTCGCCACTCGACCAGAGGGATGCTGCCTGAAATGCAACGAGCTGATCGTGCGTGGAGTTCACGTGTCGCCGACCCCTTCCAGGTAAATCAATCGGTATGGAGCGCGCCACAGTCAAGTGGCACACTTACACAACGGGCCTGAGGGGCAGCGGGTTCATCAGAGGGCATTCGAATTCTTGAGCGGGTTGAGTCCTCCACGATCCCAGGGGATTGACCAGCCGACTTCGCCCGGGCCTGCGCCCGTTGGAAGGTACGCCAGTCGATGGGCCGGGTCGGGTCATGCTTCGACAACACCGTCGCCGAGGCGACCGGTGTGCCCTGCCGCCCGACCACACCGCGCCCTGCTCACGGCGCGCCCTGGCACAACCACCAGCGCTACGCGCCCTCTCGGAAATGATCAAGAGGTTTGCGTCACCGATCAGCATTCCGGCGACGCAAACCTCTTGATCAACGTGGTGGAGCCGTCCGGCGTGCGTCAGAGCACCCGGGTCACGTGTTCGGCAGCGACGATCGCGTCCCGCCGCGCCGGGTGGAGGTTGGCGCTGATGACCACGGACGCGCCCGCGGAGAGCGGCGCGAGCAACCACTTCAGCGGCTGCTCGTGCTCGGCGGCGTCGACCAGCAGCCGGTCGCCGGCGCGCAGGTTGAGCATCGCGGCGAACTCCTGGGCGAGCGCACCCCACTGCCCGTAGGTGGTGCCGTCCGCGGTGGCCGGGTCCGACGGGCGGATGGCGGTGTGGTCGGGCGTGGCCTCACCGTGGCGGAGCACCTCGGCGGACCAGTCGAGCCAGCCCAACGGCACGTCGGCCAGCCGCCCCGGGCCGGTGCCGACGAGGTAGCGGTGCGTCGCGTCCGGCACGTCCTCCAGCCAGTCGTCCTGCCGCTCGGGGGTCACGAACACTGCGTCGAACGGCCGGTCGCCGCCCGGTTCGAGCACCGCCAGGCCCGCGGTGGCGCGCGGCCGGAACGACACCGCCAGGCCCGAGGCCCACGCGCCCAACAACACCACGGCGGTACGCCAGTGCGGAGGCAGCAGCACCGCTACGCGGCTGCCGGGGCCGAGCCCGCAGCCGTCCCGCAGCAGGCTGGCGCTGCGCGCCGCCCACGCACCGACCTGCTGTGCGGTCAGGTCGACGCGCTCCCCGGTCGCCTCGTCGCGGTAGCTGAGCAGCGGGCGCTCAGTCTCGACGGGTTGGCCACCCAGGTCGGCCGTGACGGTCTGCCGCATCTCCACGCTCCCCGGGTCGACGTCGGCACCACCCTACTCAACGACTTTGGTCGCACCGGTCGTCGGCCGATGGCCGTATCGGGTGACCGGGTGGCCCGCGCACGGTGCGGGTGACCCCCGAGACGCCGCCGAGGAGTGCCGATGCCGACCGAACCCGACCCCGTCACCGCCGATCGACCTTCCGCCGACCGTGCGGTGGGCGCCGGCCGGCTGCCACTGCGCCGGCGGCTCCTGCCGGTGATCGCGTTGCTGCTGCTCGCGCCATGGGCGGCCGAGTGCTCGTGGGGTGGATTCGCCATCGACGACTTCCTCCCGGTGCTGATCGTCCTGGGTCCGATGTACGGCGGGGCGGCGATCCTGATCCGGGAGACCGCCCGCCGCCTCGGTGCGGGCTGGCCGACGATCGTGCTGCTCGCCGCCGCGTTCGGTGTGCTCCAGGCCGGCCTGGTCGACCAGTCGCTGTTCAACCCCGGCTACCTCGACGACACGCAGTACGCGGACACCCGGGCGGCGGCCGAGGCGTCGCTGGTGCCGGGGCTCGGGTTCAGTCTGCGGCAGGCGTTCGACTACGTGGGCAACCACATCCTGCTGACCATCTGCGCGCCGATCGCGTTCGTCGAGTCGTTCCTCGGACCGGAGCGCCGGCTTCGGCCGTGGCTGGCGCGCCCCGGGCTCGTCGTGGTCGGGGTGGTCTACCTGCTCGGCAGCCTCTTTGTCTTCTCGTCACCCGAGGGCCGGAAGAACTTCCTGTCCAGCCCGCTCCAACTGACCGTCGCCGCGCTGGTGGTCCTGGCACTCGTCACGACGGCCCTCCTGCCGCACTGGCGACGCCCGGGCCGCACGGTCGGTGGTGCAGGGCGGAGGGCACCACGTCGCACGCGCCGGGTGCCGCATCCGCTGTGGGTGGGTCTGCTGGTCGTCCTGGCCCACCTCTTCACCGACCTCACGCCCGGCTGGGCGGGAGTGGCCATCGCCCTGGGGCTCGCGGCTGCCGTCGGTGGCCTGGTCGGGCACTGGTCGTCGGGCGTGAACTGGGGGCAGCGGCACGTGCTCGCGGCCGCCTCGGCGAGCGTGGTCAGCGCCGCCGCGTTCGCGTACCTGGTGCCGCCGTACTCCCCGGCGAGCCCGGCGGCGGCCCTCGCCGGCGACGTCGCGGTCTCCGTCATCACGCTCGCCCTGGTCGTGGGTGCCTGGTGGCGGCTGCGTGCTTCGCCCGCTGTTCACGTCGCCGCAAGCTGATGCTCCCCAACGGCTGTCAGCCTCCGTCCGGGTACGACCTAACGGAGGAAGTCCTTGACACTCAGAAGAGCATTCACCGCGCTCACCGCGGCCGGTGTCGCTGCCGCCAGCCTGACCGGGGCCACCCCCGCGTCGGCGGGCGCACACCACCACCCCGGTAAGCCGCTCGCCTTCGATCGGGTCGCCACGTACCCGGTCTTTGCGAACCATCCGGCCGGCGAGGACCCGGCGACGCCGACGGTCGCCGAGATCTCGGCGTGGACGTCGGGCCGGGCGGCCGTCAGCGCGCCGGCAACTCCGGGCCGCCGTCGAGCAGCGGGGCGAGCAGGTCGCCGTACTCGTCGACCCGGTCCAGGACCTCGGCGGCGGTGAACTGGCGGACGGCTGGCCTGCGGCCGTGGGCGCCGGCCTCGACCTCGTCCCAGGTCAGCGGCGTGGACACCGACGGCACCGCCTGGGCCCGCAGCGAATAGGGCGCCACGGTGGTCTTCGCCGCGTTGTTCTGGCTCCAGTCGATGAAGACCTTGCCGGGGCGCAGCTTCTTCGCCATCTTCGACACGATCAGCTTCGGGTGCGCATTCTCCAACTCCTGGGCGATCCGCCGGGCGTAGTCGGAGACGAGATCGGACGGTTGGGTGCCGGCGATCGGGCAGCAGAGCTGCATGCCCTTCTTGCCGGAGGTCTTCGGGTACGAATCGATGCCGTCGTCGGCGAGGCGGTCGCGCATCAGGACGGCCACCGGGCAACACTCGGCGAGCCCGGCCGGCGGGCCCGGGTCCAGGTCGACGACCATCATGTCCGGGTGCTCGCCCACCTTCCACTGGGGTGTGTGCAGCTCCAACGCGGCCAGGTTGGCCAGCCAGACCAGGGTGGGCAGATCGTCGGCGACCACGTAGTCGATCGTCTCCCGGCCCTTCGTCGAGCCGGGGGCGGGCAGATTTTCCACCCGCACCCAGTCCGGGGTCGCGGCCGGCGTGTTCTTCTCGAAGAACGACTTGTCGTCCACCCCGTTGGGGAAGCGGATCCGGGTCACCGGCCGGTCCCGCAGGTGCGGCAGCAGCACCGGGGAGATCCGGGTGTAGTAGTCGATCACCTCACCCTTGGTGAAGCCGGCCGCCGGATAGAGCACCTTGTCCAGGTTGGACAGCTCCAGGGGGCGGCCCTCGACGTCCACCCGCAGCCGTTCAGCCGGCATCGTCGACCTCCTCCGGCGGCTTGTCCGGACGCAGCCGCAGCACCCGGGGGAAGCGCAGCCGGCCGTCCGGGGTGCGTTGGCCGTACTTCACCTCCACCACCACCCGGGGTGCTACCCAGATGGCGCCCCGGGCATCCTCGCGCGGCACGCCCGACGCGAACGGTGACACGCCGGAGCGCAGCGGTTCCAGCTCGGTGAGGAGCGCCCGTTCGATGGCCGCGCCGATTCCGCCGCCGACCCGACCCCGGTAGATCAGCCGGCCGTCCGGGCCGGGAACCCCGACCAACAGCCCGCCGATCCGGCGCGCGCCCGGCCGCCAGCCGCCGATGACGAAGTCTCCGGTCACCTCCAACTTGACCTTTACCCAGTCCGGCGAGCGCACCCCCGGGCGGTAGACGGCACCGACCCGCTTGGCCATCACCCCCTCCAGGCCGTGTTCGCCGGCCGCCTCGTAGGTGGCCGGGCCGTCCGAGAAGACCGGGGGCACCGCCCACCGGACACCGCCGAGAGCGAGGGCGTCCAGGGCCGCGCGGCGGCGCTCATACGGCCAGCCGGTCAGGTCGTCGCCGTTGAACCGCAGCAGGTCGAAGATCATGTACGTCACCGGCATGACCGCCGCCAGCCGGGCCGCCTTGTTGCGGTCCCGCACGTGCATCCGCTCCGCCAGGGCCGTGAACGACGGCTGCCCACCCTCCCCGAGCAGCACCACCTCGCCGTCGAGCAGCGCGTCGTCGACCTGCTCGTTGAGCGTGGCCAGCTCGGGGTACGCGGCGGTGATCTCCACGCCGGAGCGGGCGTACAGGTGCTGGCCGCCGCCGGAGATGTCGGCGAGCGCGCGGACCCCGTCCCACTTGAACTCGTACGCCCAGCCGGCACCGGCCGGGAGCGGCCCGGTCATCGCGAGCATCGGCTTGAGCGGCGCGCCGGACACGACCCGACTGTAGTAGCAGGCCGAACACCTCGCGTCATGTTCTTTCGGATGCGAGCATGGTCGATACCGGGGAAGGGAGCGCAGGATGCGTGCCATCTGGAAAGGAGCCGTGTCGTTCGGGCTCGTCTCGATCGGGGTGAAGCTCTACTCCGCGACCGAGGAGAAGGACATCCGGTTCCACCAGGTGCACCGTGAGGACGGCGGCCGGATCCGCTACAAGCGCACCTGCTCGGTCTGCGGCGAGGAGGTCACCTACGACGACATCGCCAAGGGCTACGACATCGGCGGCGGTGAGATGGTGATCCTCACCGACGAGGACTTCGCCGATCTGCCGCTGACCAGCTCCCGTGCGATCGACGTGCTGGAGTTCGTGCCGGCCGAGCAGGTCGACCCGATCCTCTACAACAAGGCGTACTTCCTGGAGCCGGAGGGCACCGCAACCAAGCCGTACGTGCTGCTGCGCGACGCGCTGATCGACTCGGAGCGGGTCGCCATCGTCAAGGTGGCCCTGCGCCAACGCGAGCAGCTCGCCACGCTGCGAGTACGCGAGGGCGTGCTGCTGCTCAACACCATGCTCTGGCCCGACGAGATCCGTACCCCCGATTTCGGGTTCCTCGACGAGGACCTCAAGGTGCGCCCACCCGAGCTGGCCATGGCCAGCTCGCTGATCGACTCGATGACCGGCGAGTTCGAGCCGGACGTCTTCACCGACGACTACCGGGCCGCGTTGCAGGAGGTCATCGACGCCAAGGTGGAGGGTCGGGAGGTCGTCCAGCCGGAGGAGGTCGAGGAGGCCCCGGCCGCGGCGGTGGATCTGATGGCCGCACTGAAGGCGTCGGTGGACCGGGCCCGGGCGGCCCGCGGCGAGCAGCCCGCCGGCGGCGGCGGGGGCGGCGAACCGACGCCCATCTCGTCGGCCCGCTCGGCGCAGAAGGCGGCCGAGAAGAAGACGGCCAAGGCACCCGCGAAGAAGACCGCGGCGAAGAAGACGACCGAGAAGAAGACGGCCGCGAAGAAGGCCGAGCCGGCGAAGAAGACGGCCGCGAAGAAGACGGAGCCGGCGAAGAAGACGGCCGCCCGCAAGACCGCACCCCGCAAGAGCGCCTGACCGTACGCGGCACCGACGGTGTCCGCCGGACCGGGTACGCTCCGCCGGCCAGTGGCCACCGGAGGAGCCCTCATGCCGTACACCCCTGACCTGGGCCGGTTGTTGACGCCCGGTGCCCGCTTCACGGATCAGCACGGCGCGTACCTCATCGAGGTCCACCCGGTGGGCGACATCGTGCTGCCGACCGGCCAGGTGGTGGGGTGTGATCCGCTGGTGCGGCCGGAGGCCGAACCGTTCACGGTCACCGTGCCCCCGGGGCGGCATCCCGCCCGGGCCTGGGTGGCCGCGGTGCTCCGGGAGGACGCCGAGGTGGACCGGCGGGTCGCCGCGCTGGAACTGGTCGTCTCCGACGAGCCGACGGTCCGCTGGGAGCCGGCCGTCGTCGGCGACCAGGACGTCGCCGCGCTCGGCGCCGACGACTACTTCGGGTACGGGGTGGACGCCGGCGCGGGCACCCTGGCCGATCCGACGGCGCTCACCGCCCTGGAGGCGTGGGAGTACGACCGGGTGGAAGAGGTGTTCATCCCGGCCGAGACGCCCGCCTCGCCCGTTCCGGGGCTGATCACGGTGGTGCTGGACGAGGCCACCGGCGCGAACGTCGTCACCGTGTCCACCGGGTGGGGCGACGGCTGCTACGGCACCTGGATCGGGCGGACGGCCGACGGCCGGGTCACCTCGTTCGTGACCGACTTCATGGTCGTCCCGGAATAACCGTCGCGGACAGCGTCACTCGGCGATCCGTTGCATCCGGGGCGGGCACAGCAGGCCGCCGGGCGGGTACCGTGTGCGTCGGCTTTCCCCCCGGCACCGCGTGCCGGCCACACCTTCGCAGCAGGGAGTCGACGACGTGAGCGAGCGCACGCAGCAGAACCGGTCGGAGGGCCAGAGCCCGGCGACGAAGGCGGGGCGGCGGCTGGCCGCCCAGCTGGCGGCGCAGAAGGCCGCCGAGGCGAAGCGACGCCGCAACGCGTGGATCGGCGGTGCCGCCGGCGTTGCCGTGATGGCGCTGCTGATCACGGTCTTCGTGATCGTCGACAAGAACCGGGAGGACAAGCCCGCGACCCAGGCCGGCGCGACCCCGTCCGCCTCCGCCCCGGCCCCGGACGCCCCGACCGCGCCCCCCGCGCCGCAGCTGCCCGAGGGGGCCGACCCGGCGCTGGGCAGCAAGCCGGCGGTGAAGGCGGGCACGGGTGAGCTGAAGAAGCTCACCGTCACCCCGGTGATCAAGGGGACCGGCGCGGCGGTGAAGAAGGGTCAGTCCATCACCACCAACTACGTCGGCGTCTTCTACAAGGACGGCAAGGAGTTCGACTCCTCCTGGAACGCCGGGCGGCCGGCCTCCTTCCCGATCGGTGTGGGTCAGGTCATCCCCGGCTGGGACCAGGGGCTGGTTGGCGTGACCGTGGGCAGCCGGGTGCAGCTCGACATTCCGGGCGAGTTGGCGTACGGCAAGGACGCCGCCGCTAGCGGTTATCCCGAAGGCCCGCTGCGCTTCGTGGTGGACGTGCTCGCCGCCCAGTGACCTGCCCGGATCGTCCTGGTTGTCGCCGGGACGCGATGGAGTTGTTCACATGAGGCTTCCGGCCCGTCACCCTCCGGCAGTAGGTTCGGCGACACCCCGGGCGGCCCCCCGTCCGGGGTGACCATGCGGACGCAGGACCCGGAGGTGCACGTGACGGCGCTGGACGAGCCCGGGCGGACCGCTCGGTTGATGTGGACGCACTTCGAGCCGGTGCACGCGGTCACCTACTTCCACCCCCGGGCTCGGGCCGCGTACGAGGCGGTCGGGCTGCGCGGCTACTGGCGGGGCTACTTCGCCGGTCGGGCCGCACCGCTGGGCGCGACCGAGGCGGCCCCGGTGATCGCCACCTTCTTCACCTTCGCGCCGCCGATGGTGACCCGGGCGCTGCCGGCGGTCTGGCGGCTGGCCACTCCGCAGGAGGCGCTGCGCGCCCGGCTGACCGGTGCGGTGCAGGCCCTCGCCGAGCTGACCTACGAGCTGCCGGAGACGCACCTGGCGGAGGCCGCCGACCTGCTGGAGAAGGCCGCCGGGGCGGCGCGGACGGCTGGCCGGGTGCTCGGCGCGGTCAACGCGGCGCTGCCGACCGGGGAGTACCCCCTCGCCCGGATGTGGCAGGCCGCCACCACGCTGCGCGAGCACCGGGGCGACGGGCACGTGGCGGCGCTGGTCGCCGCCGACCTGGACCCGGTGGAGACGCTGGCGTGGCGGGTCGCGTTGGACGGCACGGCGCCGGAGTATCTGCTGGGCCGGGGCTGGTCGGAGGAGCAGTGGCACGCCGCCCGCGAGCGGCTGTCGCAGCGGGGCTGGTTGACACCGGACGGAGCGGCCACCGACCACGGGCGGGTCGCCTTCCAGGCGGTCGAGGACGCCACCGACCAGGCCGCCGCGCACCCGTGGCAGGCCCTCGGCCCGTCCGGCACCGATCGGCTCCGGGAGCTGCTGGAGCCGATCGCCCGGACCTGCCACACGCTGATCCCGGCGGGCAGCCCGATCGGGCTGCCCGCGCTGCCCGGCTGACCGGACGCCTCCGGTTCGGGCAGGATGGGGCCCGTGGTGGATGCGGTGGTCTTCGACCTGGACGGCGTGATCGTGGATTCCGAACCGGTGTGGGAGGAGGTCCGGCGGGCGTACGTGGCGGCGCACGGCGGCACCTGGCAGCCCGACACGCAGCGCCGGTTGATGGGCATGAGCACCGGCGAGTGGGCGCACTATCTAAGCGGTGAGCTGGGCGTGGACCGCACCGCCGCGCAGGTCGCCGACGAGGTGGTCGAGGAGATGACCCGGCGCTACCGCGACCACGTACCCCTGATCGACGGCGCCGACGACGTGGTGCGCCGGCTGGCCGCGCGGTGGCCGCTGGGGTTGGCCAGCTCGTCGCCGACCCGGCTGATCGCGGCGGCGCTGACCGCCACCGGCCTGACCGACGCGTTCGTGACGACCCTGTCCACCGAGCAGACCGAGCGCGGCAAGCCGGCGCCCGACGTCTACCTGGACGTCGCGCGGCGCCTCGGCGTCGACCCGGCCCGCTGCGTGGCCGTGGAGGACTCGTCGAACGGGGTCCGGTCCGCCTCGGCGGCGGGGATGCGGGTGGTCGCGGTGCCGCACGGGTCGTACCCCCTCGACCCGGACGCCGCGGGCCTGGCCGTGGTGTCGCTGAGCGCGATCGGTGAGCTGACCCCGCAGCTGGTGGACGACCTGGGTTGACGCGCGCTGAGCCGGGTACCGCAGCCGCGGTGCCCGGCCGGACGCCCTGCGTGTGAGGAGATCACGGATGAAAGCCGTCGTGTACGAACGCACCGGCGACCCTTCGGTGCTGGAGCTGGTCGACCGGCCGGTGCCGGAGCCCGGAGCGGGCGAGGTGTTGATCCGGATGGCGGTCTCCGGGGTGAACCCGACCGACTGGAAGTCGCGCCGGGCCTTCGCACCGGACGGCTGGCAGATCCCCGGGCAGGACGGCGCGGGTGTGATCGAGGCGGTCGGCGAGGGGGTCGACCGTGAGCTGATCGGCGAGCGGGTCTGGATCTGGGAGGCGGCCTGGCAGCGGCCGTGGGGCACCAGCGCGGAGTACACGCTGGTGCCGGTCCGGCAGGCGGTGCCGCTGGGCGACGCGTCGTTCGAGGTGGGGGCCAGCCTGGGCATTCCGTTCCTCACCGCGCACCGCTGCCTGACGGCTGGTGAGTTCATGCCGGACGCGCTGCGCGCCGGTGCGCTGACCGATCACACCGTGCTGGTGCAGGGTGGGGCGGGTGCGGTCGGCAACGCGGCGATCCAGCTCGCCCGCTGGGCCGACGCCACGGTGATCGCCACGGTGAGCAGTGCGGAGAAGGCGCAGCTCGCGGCGGCGGCCGGCGCCTCCTACGTGATCAACTACCGGGAGGAGGACGTGGTCGAGGAGGTCCACAAGATCGCTCCCGACGGGGTCCACACGATCGTGGAGGTCTCTCCGGCGCGGAACGCGGCGGCGGACGCGCAGGTGCTCCGTAACGGCGGCGCGGTCTGCGTGTACGCCGACGACGGCGGGACCGACGTGACGATCCCGATCCGCCCGCTGTACGTGGTGAACGCCCGCTGGCAGTTCGTGCTCGTCTACACGGAACCGAAGGCGGCGAAGGCGCAGGGCGTGATCGACGTCGCGGCCGCCGCCAACCAGGGTTGGGTGCGTGTCGGGGCGGACGCCGGTCTGCCGCTGCACCGCTACCCGCTGGCCGAGACGGCCGCCGCGCACCAGGCGGTGGAGGACTCGGCGGTGGGCAAGGTGCTGATCAGCACCAGCGACGCCTGATCGGGTCGCTCAGCACCCGATTTCCCCGTCATCAGGCCCGATTTCCCCGTCATCAGGACAGAGGCGAACAAGTTTCGCAACAATGACTGTGCGGGTCGCCCCGCGTGAAGCGGGCGGCCCCGGCGCGGTGCGAACGCCGGGGCCGCCCCCTGGGGGGAGGAACGTCAGGAGTAATCCCTCACCCAACAGGCGACGGTGCCCGGAAAGACGTTACGGGGCTGTCAGCTCCCGGACAGTCAGCTCGCCCTCGGCGTACCGCGAACGGACGACCTTCTTGTCGAACTTGCCGACGCTGGTCTTCGGCACCGCGTCGATGAACGCCCACCGCTCGGGCAACTGCCAGCGGGCCACCGAACCGGCCAGGAAGTCACGCAACTCCTCGGCGGTCACCGAGGCACCCTCCCGGACCACCACGGTCGCCAGGGGCCGCTCGTCCCACCGCTCGTCCGGCACACCCACCACGCACGCCTCCAACACCGCCGGGTGGCCCATCAGCGCGTTCTCCAACTCCACCGACGAGATCCACTCACCGCCGGACTTGATGACGTCCTTGGCGCGGTCGGTCAGCGTGATGTACCCGTCCGGGGAGAGGGTGCCCACATCCCCCGTACGCAGCCAACCGTCGCGGAACCTTTCCTCGTCTCCGACGTCGTCACCGACGTACCGCGCGGTCACCCACGGCCCACGGACCTCCAACTCGCCCACGGCCGTGCCGTCGGCGGGCAACGGCTCACCCAGCGGGCCGACGATCCGCGCCTGCACGCCCGCCGGCACGCGGCCCTGCGTGTAGCGGTAGCGCCACGCCTCTTCGCCACTCACGCCGGCCGGCGGGCGGGAGACCGACCCCAACGGCGACATCTCGGTCATCCCCCAGGCGTGGATGACGTCGATCCCGTGCCGCTCGTCGAACGCGTGCATCAGCGCCGGCGGACAGGCCGACCCACCCACGATCACCTCGGTGAGCGACGATGTGTCCACCTCGTGGCCGTCCAGGTAGGCCAGCAGGTCGGTCCAGATCGTCGGCACCGCGCCGGCCAGGGTGGGTCGCTCGGCGGCGATCATCTCGGCGATCGGCGCGGCCTGGAGGAAACGGTCCGGCATGATCAGCGACGCGCCGGAGAGGAACGCCGCGTACGGCAGGCCCCACGACATGGCGTGGAACATCGGCACGATCGCCAACTCCCGGTCGGTCGGCTCGAGGCCGAAGCCCTCCGGCATGCAGACCTGCAACGAGTGCAGGTAGATCGACCGGTGCGAGTACGCCACACCCTTCGGGTGGCCGGTGGTGCCGGAGGTGTAGCAGAGCGCCGCCGCGTCGTGCTCGTCCACCGCGGGCCAGTCGTACACGTCGGGACGGTCGGCGAGCAGCGCGTCCCAGTGGTGCACGGTGATCCGGTCGCCGGCCGCCGCCACCAGCGGCGCCGGATCGCCACCGCCGACGACCACCACGTGCCGCACCGTGGTCAGCTCGCCGATCACCCGGGCCAGCAGCGGGATGAGGGTGCTGTCGACCAGCACCACCCGGTCCTCGGCGTGGTTGGCGATGTAGACGACCTGGTCGGGGAAGAGCCGGATGTTGAGCGTGTGCAGCACCGCGCCCATGCTCGGCACCGCGAAGTAGGCGACCAGGTGCTCGTTGTTGTTCCACATGAAGGTGGCGACCCGCTCGTCGCCGGTCACCCCGCACTCGTCCCGCAGTGCGTGTGCCAGCCGGGCGGCGGCCCGGCCCACCTCGGCGTACGTCATCCGCCGGGGTTCCGCGCCGGTCCAGGTGACCACCTCGGCCGTGCCGTGCACGGTGGCGCCATGGTCGAGGATCCGGGCGACCTGCAGAGGGGCGTCCATCATCGTGCTACGCATGGGTAACAAGCTAGTGTCGCCGGTCACACGTTGGGAACCCCCGTAAATTGTCGCAGGTGAGCATCTCCTGGGCCGACTCGTACGTGGGGCAGTTACGCGCGCTCGCCGGCGACCGAACGCTGATGTTCGTCGGTGCCCGCGCCGTGGTCAGCGACAACGCCGGCCGCACCCTGCTGATCCAACGCTCCGACAACGGCCAGTGGGCCATGCCCGCCGGGGCGATGGAACTGGGCGAGTCGATCGCCGACTGCGCGGTGCGCGAGGTCCGCGAGGAGACCGGGCTGCGGGCACTGCGGGTCTGCGCGTTCGCCCTCTACACCGGGCCGGACCGGACCAGCACCAACATGTACGGGCACACCTACCAGGTCTTCACCACGGCGTTCAAGGTGGAGGAGTGGGACGGACAACTGACCCGGACCACCGACGAGACCACCGACGCGGGCTTCTTCCCCCGCGACCGGTTCCCCAGCCCGCTCTCCGCCTCCGTCGCCGAGACCCTGGCCGACCTGGACGTCTTCGAGCAGACCAACCGTCTGATCCTGAAGTAGGTCCGGCTCCGGAGGGCCGGGTCGGCCGGCCGGCCGAGGTAGATGTCCAGCGGCTCGGCCGAGCCGCCCGCCGGCACCGGACCGGAGATGTTCACGCAGACGAACGGGGAGTAGTCACACTGCCAGGACGGCTCCGGTTTCACCGTAGTGGTACGGCGCGCCGGCCTGCCTGCGCATCGATCCGCACGACGGGCGCGTCAGAATCGCCGTCAGCCGGTCGGTCTGCTCAGGCAGCCGTGGGGCCGAACTGTTCGGTGAAGCGCCCGGTGAACAGGTCGACACCCTTGTACTCGGAAACCGTCGCGGCGGGAACGACGGCCGGGCCGTCCGGCGTGGGCATCTGGCCGACACCGCGACGCGACCCGAGTGGAATCAGGATCATGGGGTCGGGCATCGGTCGGTAGGTGGCCGCGACCTGCTCGCCACGCAGGTGCGCGGTGATGTTCTGCGCCACGACCTCGGCGTGTCGCAACGCGTACGCCGCCATCTTGTCCTCGGCGACATCGGTGAGGTCGCCGATCGCGTAGACGTGGCCGAGGATGCCGTCGGGCCCGTGGACGTTGAGGGTCTCGGTGACGGACACCTGCCCCTGCGGCGTGAGCGTGGTGAGCCGGCCGTCGGTGAGGTAGTCGCTGTTGACACGCAGGCCGAAGGCACGGAACCAGATGTCGGCAGTGATCTCCTCACCCCCGGTGGTGGTGGCCGTGAAGGTCCCGGCCCGACTGGCCTCGGTCGTCGGCGGTGCGGTCAGGCCGGTGCCCAGCCGCACCTGGATGCCCAGCTCATCGAGCTGCCGGTGCAGGTCGTCGCGCATCTCCGACTTGAAGTCGGGCAGCAGCCGCTCGGCCGGATCGACGATGGTGACGTGCTTGTCCGGCCAGACGTCCTTGATCTCACCGGCCAGCTCCAACCCGACCGGCCCGGCACCGAGGATCAGCACCCGCTCGGCGCTGGCCAGCTCCTTGTGGGTCTGGCGCAGGTCGTCGAGTGCCTCGTCGACGGAGTCGGCGTTGAGTCTGGCCGGGTAGGCGTAACTGGAACCGGTCGCGAGGACCAGATAGTCCGCCGCGACGCGCCGGCCCGAGGCCAGCGTGACGCCGTCGGGATCCACCGAGACCGCTCGGTCGCGGATCACCGTCCCCCGCGTGAGCAGCGTGTCGAAGGGAAAGAACATGTTGCCGGCCCAGTCGGGCCGGGTCAGCGCCCGCAGCGATCCCGCCACGTTGACGAACGCGTCCCGAGGGTCGATGAGGACGACGTCGGCCTCGTCCTGGAGCGCCTTGGCGACCGCCGCGCCCCCGTAACCGCCGCCGACGACGACAACCGTACGACTCATGATTTCAGCTCCTGCCGACCATCGATGTGCGCTCGACCGCTGTCGAGCGCCGTCCCCAACCGTCGTCAGCTCGACGGCACCCAGGGAGGCCGCTGTGAGGCTGGTAGTGGCAGGGACACCATCGGAATGGCCGGCGTTGTTACGTTCGGATGGTGAGCGACAACGAACTCGGACTGTTCCTGCGCGTCCGCCGAGAGGCGGTGACTCCGGCCGAGGTGGGGCTGCCCTCCGGGTCGCGCCGGCGCACCACCGGGCTACGCCGCTCCGAGGTGGCGGCCCTCGCCGACGTGAGCGTGGAGTACGTCACGAGACTCGAACAGGGCCGTGACCGTCGACCGTCTCCGCAGGTGCTCGCCGCCCTCGCCACCGCACTCCGGTTGACCCGCACCGAACGCGTTCACCTGTACCGCCTCAGCAAGGGGGCCGATCCCGGCTTCAACTGCCGGGGCGACACCACGCCGGAGCGCACGGTACGTCCGACCGTGCAGGCCCTGCTCGACCGTCTCGGTCCGACACCGGCGGTGCTGCTCAACCAGCTGAGCGACATCCTCGCCCACACCGCCGGCTTCGTCCGGCTGGTCGGACCGATCGGGTTGCTGGACGCGACACAGCCCAACCTCGCCCGGTTCGTCCTCAGCGACTCCCGGGCACGGGGCGCGTACCCCGACTGGGACCACGTCGCCGACGAGCAGGTCGCCACCCTCAAGCAGGGGCCGTTTCGGGCATATCCGCCGATGGCCGCCCTGGCTGACGAGTTGACCGTCACCGCGGGCGACGCGTTCACCCGTCGCGTCGACACGGTCCCCAGCCTGCCGAAGGCCAGCGGCATCGTCCGTCTGGCCCATCCCGAGGCGGGCATGCTCCGGCTGGCGTACGAGATCCTCGAACTCCCCGACGACGACCAGCGGCTGATCGTCCACCTGCCCGCCGACGCGGCGACCTCCGCCGCGCTGGACCGCCTCACCAGCCAGCACTCGCAGCCCCTGCGCCTCGTGGCCGGATGACGCCGGCCGCCTCGGAACTGGTCCGGGGCGGCCGACGTCGACGCGGTCAGATCATCGTCTGGGACTTGGACTCCATGTCCGCGGCGGCCTCTTCCTTGGACTCGCGGTTCAACGGCTTACCGCCCGGCGCGGCGGCCTTACCGCCGAGCGGGTCGGCACCACCGGTGGCGCCCTCCGGCCCCGCGCCCCGCAGCGTGCTGTTGGGCATCGTCACCGTGACCAGCACCGCCACGATGGCGATCAGGCCGGCGGTCAGGAAGACCAGGTGCAGTGATTCGACGAACGACGCCTGGATGGCGGCCCGGACGGCACCGGGCAGCGCCATGATGGTCGCCGGGTCGTTGATGGAGATGTTCGTGCCGCCGCCGGCGGCGACCGCTGCCCGCTGCTCCGGGGGCAGCTGGGCGATCGCTCCGGGCAGCCGGTCGGCCAACTGCGAGTTGAGCCGCGACGACAGCAGCGTACCGAGGATCGCCACCCCGAACGAACCCCCCAGCGACCGGAAGAAGGTCGCCGAGGACGTGCCGGCGCCCAGGTCCCGCACGGAGACCGCGTTCTGCACCGCGAGGACCAGCGACTGCATGCACAGACCCAGGCCGACGCCGATCACCACCATGAAGCCGAACGCCACCCAGAGCGACGTGCCCACCTGCAGTCGGGTGAACAGCAGCATGCCCACCACCAGGGTCGCCGACCCGACCACCGGGAACCACTTGTACCGCCCGATCCGGCTCATCGCCCGCCCGGTCAGGATCGAGGTGACGATGATGCCGGCCATCATCGGCAGCATCAGCAGACCGCTCCGGGTCGGCGAGGCGCCCTTCACGATCTGCAGGTACAGCGGGATGAAGATGATCGAACCGAACATCACCAGACCGAGCACGAAGCCGGCCGAGTTGGCGAGCGCGAACGTGGCGCTGCGGAACAGCCGCAGCGGCAGGATCGGTTCGGCGACCCGGGCCTCCTGGAGCACGAACAGGACGGCCAGCACGGCACCCGCCACCAAGAGGCCGATGATCACCCCGGAGCCCCACGGGTACTCGTTGCCGCCCCAGCTCAACGCGAGCAGCAGACAGCTCACCCCGGCCACCAGCAGTCCCGCGCCGAGCCAGTCGATCGCGTGGTCACGGCGCTCGAACGGGATCAGCCGCATCACGTGGTAACAGACCACGATGGCGAGGATCGCCAGCGGCACGTTGATGTAGAAGATCCACCGCCAGTCGGTCTCCGCGAAGTAACCACCGACCAGCGGACCGGCCACCGACGAGATCCCGAAAACGGCACCGAACAGCCCCTGGTAGCGGCCACGCTCCCGAGGTGACACGACATCCGAGATGATCGTGAACGCCAACGTCAGCAGACCACCGGCACCGAGGCCCTGGATGCCCCGCGTGACGATCAGCTGGGTCATGTTCTGCGACAACCCCGCCAACAGCGACCCGACCAGGAACGTGCCGATCGAGAACAGGAACACCGGGCGGCGCCCGTACAGGTCGGCCATCTTGCCGTACAGCGGCGTCGACGCCGTCGAGGCGAGCAGGTACGCGGTGACCACCCACGAGTAGTGGTTGATCCCGCCCAGCTCGCCGACGATGGTGGGCAGGGCCGTACCGACGATGGTCTGGTCGAGTGCGGCCAACAGCATGCCGGTCATCAGGCCGAACATGAGCAGCCGGATCTGCTGGCGATTCAGCACCGGCGCTGCGGAGGCTTCGGTGGTCATGTGCCCATCTATCCCGCGAGCCCCGAAACATGCGCCGAACCGAAAAAAACCTCCCACCGCCCACGCAGGGTTGATCAAGAGGTTTGCGTCATCCCGCACGGCGTGTCATGACGCAAACCTCTTGATCACCGGGGTGGGGTTAGGAGGTTGCGAAGGATTTCGTGATCTGGGCGCAGAAGGCGGGGAGGTCGTCGCCATCCCGCCCGGCAGCACCAGCGCGTCGTAGCCGCCCGCGTCCGCCTTGTCCGCGGTGACGTCCACGTCGTACGTCCTGGACTTGTCCAGGTGGTTGAAGGACTGGATGGAGCCGGGCTTGAGCGAGACCAGCTCGACCGTCGCGCCGGCGTCCTCGACCGCCTCGCGCGGCTGGACGTACTCGACCTCCTCGACGCCGTCGGCGGCCAGGAAGGCGATCCGCTTGCCCTGCAGTGTCGGTGCCATGTCGGTACATCTCCTTTCCGGGGGTACCAGAGTTCCCTTCCCGACCTCGAACGCCCGAAACAGCCCAGCGGGGGCTTCCGGGCCGAGCAGCGGGCAGGTTTGTCCCGAGGGCCGCTGGGGACCCGGGGAGGCATGGCAGGAGCAGCAGCGGAACAGCGCCGGCTCGCGACCGTCGTGGAGAGCTGGCTCGGACGCCCAGTCCTGATCGTCGGCGACGCCATGTTGGACGAGTGGCGGTTCGCCGACTCCGACCGGCTGTGCCGGGAGGCGCCCGCCCCGGTCCTCACCCTGCGCCGGCGGATCTCCGCCGCCGGTGGGGCCGCGAACACCGCGGTCAACGTCGCCGCCCTCGGCGGTCGGGCGGTGCTGGTGGCACCGGTCGGTGCCGACGTGGCCGGCGACGAACTGCACGACTGTCTGGACCGGGCCGGCGTCTGGGACCGTACGGTCAACCAGCCGGGCCGGCCCACGCCGGTGAAGCGGCGGATGCTGGCGGGTAACCAGATCCTGCTCCGGGAGGACTCCGGCGACGCGGACGACGCGCTCGACCCGGACGGCGTGACCCGGCTGCTCACCGCGCTGGACTGCGCCACCGAGGAGCTGCGCGCCGCCGCCGGTGGGCAGGCGCCGACCCTGGTGGTCTGCGACTACGGTCTCGGCGCGCTGCCCGCGCCGGTGCGCGCCTGGCTGGTCGAGCAGCGGGAGCGGTACGCCACGGTCGCGCTGGACGCCCACGACCTGGCCGACTGGCGGGGCCTCGCGCCCACCGTGGTCACCCCCAGCTTCGCCGAGGCGACCCGGCTGCTGGCCCGCGCCGGCGGTGCGACCCGGCCGACGGCCGACACCGGCCTGCACCTGGAACACCCCGACATCGACCCGGCCGACGGTCCGTCCGAACTGAGTGTCGGCGCCGCCCCGGGCGGGGCCCGCGCCGACGATCGCCCCGGGCCGGTCGGTGAACCCACGCCCGGCGAGGGCCGGGTGGCCCTCACCGGCGACGGGCTCAGCGTCACCGGCACCGGCGTCACCGTGAACACCGAGGCCGGTGCGGGTGTCGACCGGGCCGTCCTGGCCGAGTCACGCCTGGCCGAGCTGCGCGCGCACACCGGGGCGGACGTGGTCGCGGTGACCCTGGACACCGAGGGTGCGGTGGTCGGCGGCGCCGACGGGGAGCCGCGGCGCAGCCACAGCACCCCGGTCCCGGCGAGCCACGCCGTGGGCGCCGGCGACGCCTACCTGGCGGCGATGACGCTGGCCCTGGCCGCCGACGCCCCGCTGCCCACCGCCGCCCAGCTCGCCCAACTGGCGGCCACCAGCACGGTGTCCGACACCGGCACCTGCGTGTGCCGGCGCGAGGATCTGCTGACCGCGCTCGACCTGCCGGCGGAGACGATCGGGCACCCGTCGCTGGTCGGCACCGACGAGTTGGAGGCGCTCGTCGCCGAGCACCGCGACGCGGGGCGTTCGGTGGTGTTCACCAACGGCTGTTTCGACGTGCTGCACCGGGGTCACGTCCGCTACCTGGAACAGGCCCGCGCCCTGGGCGACCTGCTCATCGTCGCGGTCAACTCGGACGGCAGCGTACGTCGCCTCAAGGGCCCGGACCGGCCGGTCAACCCGGTCGAGGACCGCGGTGCCCTGCTCGCCGCGCTGTCCTGTGTGGACCACGTGGTGGTCTTCGAGGAGGACTCACCCGCCGCGCTGATCGAGGCCGTCCGCCCCGACGTGTACGTCAAGGGCGGCGACTATCCACCTGAGCTGGTGCCGGAGGCGCCGCTGGTGCGCCGGCTGGGCGGCCAGGTGCGCACCCTGGGGTACGTGCCGGACCGGTCCACGTCGGCGATCATCGACCGGATCCGGTCCCACACCCAGGACCGGGAGACCGAGCCGACCCGGGAGAACGACCCGGCCCGGGAGAACGACCCGTCGCTGAGCACCCGCACCCGGGCGTCGTGAACCGCCCCCTCGACCTCGACACGCCAGCGGGCTTCCGTACCGAACGGCTGGTCGACGTGCTGATCCCGACCCGTAACCGGCCGGCCGAACTGGCGGTCACCCTCGCCGGGCTCGCCGCCCAGGAGGGGGTGCCCGGTTTCGGGGTGGTGGTCAGCGACCAGTCCGACGCCGAGCCGGCGTACGCGCACCCGGCCGCGGCGACCATGGCCCGGGCGTTGCGCCACCGGGGTCACCCGGTGCTGCTGACCCGCCGGCTGCCCCGGCGCGGGTTGGCCGAACACCGGGCGTACCTGCTCGCCGCCTCGGCCGCCCGGTACGTGCTCAGCCTCGACGACGACGTCTGGCTGGAGCCGGGGGCGCTGCACCGGCTGGTCACCGCGATCGAGGAGCTGGGCTGCGGGTTCGTCGGCAACGGCGTGCACGGCCTCTCGTACGTCGACGACGTACGGCCGGAGACACACGGGCACTACGAGGAGTGGGACGGCCGGCCCACCCCGGAGCGGATCCGGCCGGGGACACCGGAGTGGAACCGGGCCCGGATCCACTCGGCGGCCAACCTGCTGCACGTCACCGCACAGGCGGCGCTGCCGCCCGATGCCTGGCGCGCGTACAAGGTCTCCTGGATCGGTGGGTGTGTGCTCTACGACCGGGCGAAGCTCGTCGACTCCGGCGGTTTCGACTTCTGGCGGCGGGTGCAGGAGAACCACCAGGGCGAGGACGTCGCCGCCCAGCTCGCCGTGCTGGCCCGGCACGGCGGGGCGGGCATCCTGCCCAGCGGCGCGTACCACCTGGAGTCCCCCACCACGGTCACCGCCCGGGACGTGGAGGCGTGGGAGGTCGTCCTCGCCGACGAGGACACCCCGCAGCCGGCCTGACCTACGGGTTGAGCAGTTCGCGGGCGGCTTCCAGGACTTCGACCACCGGCACGTCGGTGACGAACGAGTCGCGGTGCGGGCACTCGCCGTCGCCGGGCCGGTGCGGATAGATGCCCGGCGTGCAGTCCACCCCGCAGACCGGGCAGTGCACCATCCACGAGCTGATCGGCCGGTGCCGGCCCCGCAACGGATTCGCCGTGGTGATCAGGTTGCCGACCCAGAAGATGCCCACCGTGGGCGTACCCACGGCGGCGGCCAGGTGCACCGGGCCGGTGTCGTTGGAGACGACCAGCGCGCAGTCGGCGTAGCAGCCGACCAGCCCGCCGAGGCTGAGCGTGGCCACCTGCGGCCGGACCGGCACCCCCGCCGCAGCGACGACCCGGTCCACCACCTCCTGCTCGGAGGGCGTACCGGTCACCAGCACCTCGTACCCGTCGCCGTGCAGCGCACGGGCCACCTCGGCGAAACGCTCGGCCGGCCAACGGCGGCGGGTGTCGGTGGCACCCGGATGCAGCGCCACCCGGGGCCGGTCGGCCGGCCCGAGCACCCGGGCCGCCTCGGCCCGGTCGGCGTCGGTGACCGCCAACGCCGGCACGATGGTGGTCGCCGGTGCACCCACCAGGCCCACCACCTCCAGGTAGCGGATCACCTCGTGCTGGTAGTAGACGTAGCGCAGACACCGGTCCAAAGGGGGCGCGTCGTCGGCGCGCAGGCCGACGGTCACCCGTGCGCCGAGCCGGCTCACCAGCGGATTCGAGTTGGCGCCACCGCCGTGGATCTGCACCGCCACGTCGAAACCCTCGCCGGTGGCAGCCGCCAGGAAGTCGTCCATCGACGACTCGGGCTCACCCGATTCGGGCGTACGGATGCCGGGCGCGGGTGGCACCACCAGCACCCGGTCCACCGGGCCGGGCCGGTCGCGCCAGAGCTTCACGTGCCACGGCGCACCGAGCAACACGATCTCCGCCGAGGGGTACGCGGCACGCAGCGCGTCGAGCGCCGGCAGCGCGAAGATGAAATCGCCGAGCGCGTTCGCGCGCAGCACGGCAATCCGCCGCACGTCGGGGACGTACCCGGCCGTCGGGCCGAGCAGGGGCGGGGTGACCACGCGGCCCGCTACGGCCGGTCGATCTCGCCGACGGTGTCCGGGCGGTGCATCTCCCGGTCCGCCGCGGGATCGGCCGGCATCGGCGTACCCCCGAAAGAGCCGCCGGAACGCGGCCCGGTGCGGCCGACGGTGATGGTGCGGGGCGTGGGCCGCGTCGCCCGGGGCACCCGGACGCGGAGCAGGCCGTGGTCCATCACCGCGTCGATGCCCTCCGGGTCGACTCGGGACGGCAGGTCGATCCGATATTCGAAGCCGCGGGTCTCGAAGCCGCCCGGGATGCCCTGGTCGGCGTTGACCTCGGCCTCGGAGCGGGCCCGCACGCACAGCTCCCGGTCGTCCAGCTCGACCGCCACCTCCTCCGGTGCCACACCGGGCAGCCGGACGACGACCTCCCAGCCGTCGGAGGTCTCGCTCAGATCGACGTCGGACGCCCCGGCCCGGCCACCGACCAGGCGACTCAGCTCGGCGCGCAACGCCTGCAACTCGCCCATCGGATCCCAGCCCTGCTGGCGGCCCCGCCATCCCCGGCCGAAACCGCCGCTCTGCTGCTCGCTCATCACACCTCTCCGATCCGCCGGGTGGCCGTGGTCGGCCGCAGTGAGCTGGGGGCGTCCAGGCCGGCATCCCGGTCGACGCCCACACCGAGCCGGTCGACCAGCTCGCCGCCGAGCCAGGCGCTGATGCCGAGGATCGCCACCGCGACCAGCTCGATGGCGATCAGCGCGCCGCCGGCGGCCCGGGAGTCCGCGTTGAGCCGGACCGCCCAGACGGCGGCGAAGAGCAGGATCACCGCGACGTTGGCGGCCGCGTGCAGCAGACCGACCCGCTTGGCGCGGGTGCCGGTCGGTATCGCCAGCAGGTCGAACGAGCCGGCCACCGCGGCGAGCAGGCCGCCGATCAGACCGACGGTGATGTTCCAGTACGCGACCTCGGCGAGGAAGTCGGGACCGCCGACCGTGTCGACCAGGTCGAACAGCACCGCGGTGACCAGCAGCGCGACCGGGAACATGACCAGCATCGGATGGACTGGGTGACCCAGCACCTTGAGTCGGCTCTCCATCTCCCGGCCTCCACTGGTCGGCTTACTGGCTGACTGGCTCCTGCGGACGGTTCGTGCGGCGGGCGTGTCGGGTGAGGCCGTACCCCCGGCAACCAGGCACAAACCTCGCCCTGGTCACGGCGGCCTAGGCTGAGAACCGGTGGTGCCCGCCACCGGGTCAACGGCTGAGGGAGGATCAACGTGACGGTGGAGATCACCTCGCATGAGGAGCTGCGCGAACTGCTCGGGGTGCCGGGCGCGCGGGCCGCCAACAAGGATCGCCCCCGCCTGCACGAGCGGGACCGGCAGTGGCTGGCCGCCGCGCCGTTCTGCCTGGTGGCCACGGCCGGCGCCGACGGCAGTTGCGACGTCTCCCCCAAGGGCGACCCGGCCGGCTTCGCGCTGGTGCTGGACGACACGACCATCGCGCTGCCGGAGCGGCCCGGCAACAAGCGGGCCGACGGCTACCGCAACATCCTCGACAACCCGCACGTCGGGCTGCTCTTCCTGATCCCGGGCCGGACCGACACGCTGCGGATCAACGGGCGAGCCCGGCTCGTACGCGACGCGCCCTGGTTCGACGACATGGTGGTCAAGGGGCACCGGCCGGTGCTCGCCGTCGTGGTGGAGATCGAACAGATCTTCTACCACTGCGCGAAGGCGTTCCTCCGTTCCGCGCTGTGGCAGCCGGAGACCTGGCAGCCCGACGCGCTGCCGACCCGCGCCCGCCTGATCAAGGAGGTCGAGGCGCCGGTGGAGAGCCTGGAGGACCTGGAGCGACACTACGGCCCGGAGTACGCGAAGAACATCTACGCCTGAGGGGCCGCGGGACACCATCCACTTGGGGTGATCTAGCTTTACGGCGTGGACGTTGACGACTGGCTGGCCGACACCCGCACCTCGTACGACAAGGTCGCGGTCAGTTACGCCCAGTTGGTGACCGACCTGCTGGCGCAGGCACCGTACGAACGGGCGGCGCTGGCGTTGTTCGCCGATCTCGTCCGCGCCGGGGGCGGCGGTCCGGTCGTGGACGTGGGCTGCGGGCCGGGCCGCATCACCGCCCACCTGCACGAGCTGGGCCTCAATGCCTTCGGGATCGATCTCTCCCCCGGCATGGTCGCGGTGGCGCGGCGCGACCACCCCGGCCTGAGGTTCGAGGTGGGCTCGATGACCGACCTCGACCTGGCCGACGGCTCGGTCGCCGGCCTGATCGCCTGGTACTCGCTCATCCACGTCCCCGACGATCGGCTCCGCGCGGTCCTCGCCCAGTTCCGGCGGGTGGTGCGTCCCGGCGGCCCGCTGCTGCTCGGTTTCCACGTGGGCGACGAGACGACCCTCAAGACCGAGGGGTACGGCGGCCACCCGATGAAGGTGCGCGTGCATCGGCGCCAGCCGGCCCAGGTGGCGGCCTGGCTGCGCGAGAGCGGCTTCCGGGTCGAGTCGGAGACAACTCTCACTTCGCCGGAGAGCAAGCTCGGCGCGATCATCTTCGGGCGCCGCGAGCCCTGAGCACCCGTTGTCAACCCTCCGCCGCCCCTGCTGGCCTGAAACTGCGAACACCGTTAGCAGTTGACTGCCTCAGGTGGAGGACCGATGACGGACGACGCACGAGCCGTCTGGGTGCTCGGCGGCGGCGGAGTGACCGGCATCGCCTGGGAGGTGGGCATTCTCGCCGGGCTCGCCGACGAGGGGGTGACCGTGGTGCCGGAGGCGGTCATCATCGGCACCAGCGCCGGTGCCGTCGTGGGCGCCCAGATCGCCAGCCGGACTCCGCTGGCGGACCTCTACGAACGCCAGCGCCAAGGCGTGCCACCCGAGACCTCGGCCGCACTGGGCTTCTTCGACCTGCTCCGCCTCGCACGGGCCCAACTGTTCGCCCGCAGCCCGGAGCAGGCCGCCCGCCGCCTCGGCCGCCTCGCTCTCGCCACCCCTCGACCATCGCCAACGTCCCAACCGACCACCCCAACCGCCGGTGACCGAGTTCAAACGACAAGCTCGGTGGGCCCGACTCTTTCCGGCGAGTCGCTGCCAAGTAGCAGTTGGTGCAGTTCCGCGGAGCAGGCGGCGACCTGGTCCATGTGGGCGTTGTGCCCGAAGGAGCGGGGCCGTGGGATGTCGATGTCTACGAGCTGTCGTAGCCGGCCGGGCCGGGCGCTCAGCACCGCCACCCGGTCAGCTAGCAGGACAGCCTCCTGGATGGAGTGGGTCACGAAGACGACGGTCGTGCCGAGATCCATGTGGATTCGCTGCAACTCGGTCGCCATCTCCTCCCTGGTCAGCGCGTCGAGTGCGGAGAACGGCTCGTCCATCAACAGGACCTTCGGCCGCTGGATGAGCGCTCGGCAGAGCGAGACCCGCTGCTGCATGCCACCGGAGAGCTCGTGGGGGAGGCGCTTGGCGAATCCGTCAAGCCCGGTCATTTCCAACAGGTGCATGGCGTGATCGCGATGCTCTGACCTGTGCCACCGGAATATCTCGACTGGCAGCAGCACGTTGCTGAGGACCGTCCGCCAGGGCAGCAGTGCTGGGCGTTGGAACATCATGGCAACGTCACGGCGAGGTCGGGTTACCGGCTCGCCGTCGACCCGGACGTCGCCCGCCGACTGCGGGATTAGTCCGGCGATGAGCCGCAGTAGGGTGGATTTGCCACATCCGGACCGGCCGACCACGGCCATGAACTCGCCGTCGCGGATGTCTAGGTTGATGTTTTCTAGTGCCTTGACAGTACCGGTCCGGCTCTTGAACGACCGTGACACTTCACTGAGGTTGATCATCATGCTCCCAGAGGTCTGTGCGCCGGTCATGACGCGATCGCTCGGGCCCACGGCACGAGGATTCGCTCGAGTGCCCCCACGAGGTAGAACAGGCCGGCCCCCATGATGGCGAGCAGGGTCAGCGCGGCGAAGGCGAGCGGGGTGTCGGCGGACTGCCCGGAGCTGACGACGACCGAACCGAGACCCCGGTCAGGCTGGATGACCTCACCGATGATCGCCCCGACGATGGCCAGTGAGGTCGCCACCTTCAGACCTACGAAGACCTGCGGCAGCGCCCAGGGAAGGCGGACCTTCACGAAGGTTTGCCACCATGACGCGGCGAGCGAGCTGGCTAGCTCGCTCAGGTCGCTCGGAGTCGCGGTGAGCCCGGCCATGGCGGAGACCAGGATCGGGAAGAAGCAGAGCAGGACGACCATCACGATCTTGGGTTGGGTTCCGAACCCGATCCAGACCAGCAGGAGAGGCGCGAGCGCGACCTTCGGTACTGCGTTGATTCCGGCTATGAGCGGTAGGGTCATCCGTTCTATCGTTCGGGAGGCGGCTAGCACGATCGCGATGGCCAGTCCGCCAGCCGCGGCGATGCCGAAGCCGGTGACCGTCTCCAGGAAGGTCACCCAGGCTTCGCTGAGTAGATAGGCGGGCAGCCGGAAGAAGGCGTCGACGACATCGGGTGGGGCAGGCAGGAAGAATGGCTCGATGTTGAAGACTCTGGTGGCCAGCCACCAGAGGGCGACCGCCAGCACCGCGCCCAGGACAGGCAGCCCGGCACTCGACCAGAGTTGTGATGACCTGGGGCTGGTCCGCTTGACAGGCATGGTGGCTTCCTCCGTGGAGGGTCGTGTGGCAGGGGTTCGGCGGCGAGGCGCTGAATGGTGTGCCCGGTGGTCGTGAGGGGATGGCGCCCACCTGCGGCAACCATCCCCTCACGTTAGGTCCGCGAGGTGACGCTTTTGGTCAGCCCTTGGGGATGAAGCTGTTGTCGACGATCTTCGCCGGGGTCAGGCCGTTCGGGATCACACCGGCGCCCTGCAGGATGGCGATGGACCGAGTTACCCGCACCTCGTCCATGGATCCGATCGGAGCTCCGCCGGCCGGTGACACGTACGCGGCCATCGCCTCGATCTCACCCACGCCCGCCGCTACCGGGTAGGTCGGCTTGACCTTGTTCAGGATCGTCGCTGCTTCCTGCGGGTTCTTGACGCTGTACTGCAGCCCCTTGAGGATCGCCGCGGTGAAGCGGCGCACCAGGTCCGGGTTCTGCTGGATCAGGGTCGGGGTGGTGATGATGGCGTTGCCGAAGAGGTCCCCGAGGTAGTCGCTGTACGGCAACACCACGACCTCCTTCTTCGCGGTCGTCGCCAGTGCGCCACGGCTGAGCAGGAAGGTGCCGAGCGCGTCTACCTTGCGACTGGCCATCAGCCCGTTCAGCGCGGTGGTCTGCGCGCCCTGGATCTTGACCGAGTTGGGGTCGAGCCCGGCCATCCTGGCGTAGGCGGGAAAGAGCAGTTCCGTGACCGAGCCGGCACCGGTGGCCATCGTCTTGCCTGCGAGGTCCCTCGGCGCACTGATGCCGGTGTCCTTCGTGGTCATCACGGCGACCAGTGTCTGCTGGTGAACAGCCGCGATTGCCCGCCAGTCGGTGAACTCGCCCTTGCCCGCCTGGATCACCGCGCCGGTGAAGTCGAGTGCGCCGAACTGAACCTGACCAGACTTGAGGGCGGTGAGGTTCGGCACATTACCCGAACCCTCCTTTATCTCCACCTCAATGCCGACCTCATCAAAATAGCCCTTCTCCTTCGCTACCCAGGCGAAGGCGTCCCGACCGACAGCACCGAAGGCCGTGACGTACGCGACTTTATCGACCTTCTTCGAATCCTTGGGGTCGGCGTCTGAACCACTGCAGCCGCCCACGGCCACGAGGGCCGCAGCAAGGACCGCAGCTGCCAGCACTCGGGAGCGCGCAATCATCATTTCTCCATCTTCCAGGGGGTTGAGAGGCGGGCGCGGGGAGCGCCCGAGCAAGGCGGGTAGAGGCAACCACTGATCATCGATCGTGGACTGTAGAGGATTCACGCCGCACCTGTCACCGCCGAGATACGACCGATCTGAGCTCCAACAGCCGGCCACATTGCTCTTCCGGCAGCTCAATGGCCTGTTGACATCCGGATCGCGAGCAACGATCCTGTCTACAAGATTGTGCAAGATTTGGCGCACAGTTTGCAGGGCGGTCTCCGGCAGCGGGGATGCGGCAGGGCCACCACGATGCCAGGCGGTCCACTGCGGGCGGCGGCACCACACCTGGTGCCGCCTAATCGGTTCGGGCTCGGCAAGCCGTGCCCGGCGACACGGGAGATCGGTGACCGCAGCCATGGGTACTTCGCCACGACGTCCGGCAGGCATCTCCGCCGAGGAGGCCTACGAGCACCTGCGCCAGGCGATCCACAATGGCGAGCTCGGGCCCAACGAACGGCTGGTCGAGGCCACGTTGGCCGACAGGCTTCAGGTCACCCGCGGGGTGGTGCGCACCGCGCTGATCCGACTGACCCAGGATGGTCTGGTCGTTCGCACCCCCAACCGCGGGGCACACGTACGGATGTTCACCGAGGCCGAGGCAGTCGAGATCCTCCAGGTGCGTGCCGCCCTGGAGGCGCTGACCGCACGGCAGGCGGCATTGAACGCGACTGACCAGGAAATCGCCGCGATCCGGCGGCAGCTCGACCAGATGACTCTGAAGCTCAAGCAGGATGACCTGCTCGGCTATTCGGAGGGCAATGCCAAGCTCCACGCGGCGATCATCGCGGCCGCCCGGCACGGGACCGCGGCGCAGCTCATTGCCGGCCTGCGTGCGCAACTCGTCCGGTTCCAGTTCCGCACGATTCTGGTTGCCGGCCGACCACCCAAGTCGCTCGCCGAGCACACCGCGATCGTCGAGGCCATCGCCGATCGCGATCCCGACGCCGCAGAAATCGCCATGCGCCAGCATCTTACGAGCGTCGTATCCGCCTTGGACAAGACCGCGACGGCGATCCGGCGTCGGTTCTCTCCCGTCGACTCCACCCACGCGGCTTGAGTCGAGCGTCACCCCACCAGCCCTCCCAAGGAGCAGCATGTCAGACCACCCCGTCCCGTCCCCGCGTGCCCGCGCCCTGGTCACCGGGGCGTACGACACCCACGTACACGTCGCTCCCGACGTGATGGAACGGCGGATCGACGACCTCGACCTGGCACGACGGTTCGCCGAGGTCGGCCTCGCCGGCTTCGTACTGAAGTCCCATTACGTGCCGACCGCTGAGCGCGCGGCAGTAGTGCGCAAGGTGGTCCCCGACGTGGACGTGCTCGGCGCGGTCACGCTGAACGGATCGGTCGGCGGCATGAACCCGGCCGCAGTCGAGATCGCGGGCCGCCAGGGCGCGCGGATCGTCTGGATGCCCACCGTCGACTCGGGCAACCAACGCCGCAGCAACGCCACCGATCCACCCGGTGCCAAACCAGCTATGTGGGGAGCGCTCCAGGCCGACCTGCACGCCCAGGGCATTGTGCCGGCCGTCGTCGAGGTCATCGACGAGGAGGGCCTGGTGCTCGACCACGTGCGGCAAGTGCTGCGGGTCATGGCCCGTCACGACCTGGTGCTCGCCACCGGGCACCTGAACGGCGACGAGATCCTCGCCGTGGTCCGGGCCGCGAAGGAGGAAGGCGTACGCCGCATCGTCGTCACCCACCCTGAGTTCACCTCCCAGCGCCTGCCAGTACATCGACAGAGGGAACTGGCCGAGGCCGGCGCCCTGCTGGAACGGTGCTTCACCACGCCGCACACCGGAAAGGTCGCCTGGGACGACCTGTTCGCCAACATCCGGCAGGTTGGCGCCGAACACTCGATCCTCTCCAGCGACCTGGGACAACCATTCAACCCGCCAGTCGAAGACGGTCTCGCGCTCTTCGCCGACCGCCTGCTGGACGCCGGCTTCAGCGAGCAGGAGATCCACACGATGGCAGTGGTCAACTCCCGGCAGGTCGCGGCGGCGAAGACGGAGGTACCGGCATGAGTAGGCGCAGGCTGCTGGTGGTCGGGGCGCACAGCGCGGACTTCGTCTGGCGGGCAGCCGGCGCGGTCGCCACCCACACCGCCGCCGGCGGGGAGGCCCTCGTGCTGGCCCTTTCGTACGGCGAACGGGGCGAGTCCGGCGAGCTTTGGAAGGACCCGAACCAAACGATCGAGAACGTCAAACGGATTCGGCACGCAGAGGCGGAGCGGGCCGCAGCCGCCGTGGGGGCCAAACTCGAGGCGTTCGATCTGGGCGACTACCCACTACGTATCCGGGATGAGGACATCGATCGGCTGGCCGAGCTGATGCGCGACTACGCCCCCCACGTGATCCTTACTCACCCAGACCGGGACCCGTTCAATCCGGACCACCCGGCCGCGCACGCCGCGGTGGCGACCGCCCGGCAGCTCACCTCCGGCGCCGGTGTCGCCAGCGGCTTCAAAACCGCACCACCCTCGGAGTTCCTGGTCTTCGAACCACACCAGCCCGAGCTGTGTGGTTTCACACCCACCGTCTTCGTCGACATCACGGAGGTGATGCCAGCCAAGCAGGACGCGATGGCCGCGATGGGCGCCCAGGGCTACCTCCGTGAGTACTACACCCAGCGGGCCGAGCAGCGCGGCAACCACGCTCGTCGGGTCAGCGGCAACACCGCGATCCGGCAGGCCGAAGCATTCCAGCGGCTGATCCCGAATGTGGTCGGTGCGCTGTGAGCGCCACTCCCCATCGCACCGAGATCGACCCTGACGCCCTTGCCGCATTGATCGCCGGTGGCGTTGCCACCGTGTACGAGGCGTCAGGGCGGCGCGGTCTGATCGACGTGGAGCTGACGCAGATCGTGCCGGGCGCCCGTGTCGCCGGCCCGGCCCGGACCGTCCAATGCGGACAGGGCGACAATCGAGCCGTACACGAAGCCATGACGGTGCTCAGGCCAGGCGAGGTGCTGGTCCTCAGCATGCCCGATCCCGTACCGACCGCGCTGATCGGCGAGTTGCTGGCAACGCAGGCCAAGGTGGCTGGTGCCGTTGGTGTGCTGGTCGACGCGGCGGTCCGGGACGTGGATGAGTTGCGCGCACTTGGCCTGCCAATCTGGGCCCGCTGGCACCGCGTACGGGGCGCGACCAAACAGGAGCGGGGCTCGCTCGACGTCGTGGTGATGGTGGGTGGCGCCGCCATCGCACCCGGCGACATCGTGTTGCTCGACGCCGACGGCGCAGTGGTCGTCGACAGGAACAGCCTCGCCGAGGTGGCTGCGGCGACCAAGGCCCGAATAGAGAAGGAGACCGGACTGCGGGCGCGCCTGGAGGCCGGCGAATTGAGCTACGACCTGCACGGGATGAGGGCGACAGACGAGTCCGCAGCTCTCTGATCTTGTCGGTTGAGATCCGTCGCTGGCATCGTTCTCCAGTCCACGACGTCGAGGGCTTCGGTAAAGATCGGTCGGCAGGCCCCTGCCGCGCCCGGAGATCGGTGAGGTATGCCGGTGTAGAGCAGATTGCGCTGCAGCATCATCCAGGCGCTGGTCGTGATCGGGATGACCACCGCTGGATATTCGGAGCCCTGCGAGACGAGACAGCCATGGGCACGAGTCAGTCGAGCAGGCTGCGGATGTCAGCGGCGGTCAGTTCGGCGGAGGCGAACTGACCGCCGTCGAGGACGCTGCTGAACAACTCGGCCTTCCTGGCTTGTAGCGCCATGACCTTCTCCTCAATGGTGTCTTTGGCAACCAGGCGGTACACCATGACCTTGCGGGTTTGACCGATGCGGTGAACACGGTCGACCGCTTGGGCTTCGGTCGCCGGGTTCCACCACGGGTCTAGCAGGATGCAGTAGTCCGCCTCGGTCAGGTTCAGCCCGAAGCCGCCCGACTTGAGGCTTACCAGAAAAGCCGGTGCCGTTCCGTTCTTGAAGTCGGCGATGGCCTCCGCCCGCCGCCGTGTCTTGCCGTCGAGATAGCAGCAGGCGACGCCGGCCTCCTCAAGGCGTTGCCGGGCGGTGGTCAAGAAACGGGTGAACTGGCTGAAGATGAGAACCCGGTGCCCCTCGGCGGCGAGATTGGTGACCTGGTCGCAGAGCGCGTCGAGTTTCGTCGACGCGATGGCCTGGTGTTTCGGGTCGATCAGGGTCAGGTCGAGGCTGGCCTGGCGCAGCAGGGTCAGCGAGCGGAAGATTTCGAAGCGGTTCTTCTGCATGTCGCCGAGCAGGCCGAGGACTTTCTGCCGTTCCCGCTGCAGATAGGTCTGGTACATCCGGCGATGCTTGGGGTTCAGATCCAGTTCGATGATCTGTTCCTGCTTGGCCGGCAACTCCGTGACCACCTCAGCCTTGCGGCGGCGCAGCATGAGCGGGCGGATCCGGCGACGTAGTTGCGCGAGCCGCTCCTCGTCGTGGTCCTTCTCGATCGGCCGGCGGTAGTAGTCGGTGAAACGGTCGAGCCGGGGCAGCAGGCCGGGTGCGGTGATGGAGAGCAGTGCCCAGAGCTCAGCCAGGTTGTTCTCCATCGGCGTACCGGTGATCGCGAGCTTGAAGGCGGCGGGCAACTGCTTTGCGCACCGGTACGTCTGCGACTGAGGGTTCTTGACGAACTGCGCCTCGTCCAGAATTAGACCGGTCCACGGCAACGCGGCGTAATCGTCGTACTCAAGCCGGAACAGGGTGTACGACGTGACCACGATGTGCGATCCGGTGACCGCTTGTTCCAGCGTTCGGGCCCGACGCGCACCGGTCTGGACGATGGGGGTGACGCTGAGATGCGGGGCGAAGCGCGCCGCCTCGTGAGCCCAGTTGCTGACGACACTGGCGGGGGCGGCCACCAGGAACGGTGCCCCGGCAGGAGCTTGTTCGATGGCGCGGCAGATCAGAGCCAACGCCTGCAACGTCTTACCCAGCCCCATGTCGTCGGCCAACACCCCGCCGAGATCATGCCGGTACAGGGTGGCGAGCCATCGGAAGCCTTCCAGCTGGTACGGCCGGAGGGTAGCGTCCAGCCCCACCGGTGGCGGGTCGGCGGGACCAGCCTTCGCGTCGCTGAGCGCGCGCACGGACTCCTGCCAGACCGCCGCCTGACCGGTGACCAGGCCCAACTCGGACAGCTCCTGCCACAGCCCCGCCTGAAAGCGTCCGACCCGCACCACACCGGGCGGGGCGTCCTCCAACTCACGGGACTCCGTTATCAGGTCGCGCAGCTGCCGGAATTCTGGCTGCTCAAGCCGGAAATAGCGACCGCTGGGCAGGATCATGAACTCCTGTTCGGCGGCGAGCGCGAGGAACAGCCTTTCGAAGCCGACCTCCTCAGCATCGACGGTGACCCGGACGGACAGGTCGAACCAGTCCTGCGTGCCGGCGCTGGTTTCGGTCGCGCTCGCAAACGAAACGACCGGGGCTTCCTGCGTCTCGACATACTCCGGGACGTCGTCATCCGTCTTGACGACCACTTCGACGCCGTCCAGCGCGCCGAGTCGGGGAAGCACGTCGCGTACGAGCCGCAGCATCGCGTCGTCGGCAACGACAGCATGCTCCAGCAGCCGCCGTCCGGCTGGGTACGGCTCGGTCAGCCCGTACGCCGGGTCCGCCACCAGAGCGGTGATGCCTCGCAGCGTCGCGGCCCGGTCAGGATCGTGGTGCACACCGGCGTGCAGTGGCTCTACCTGGTTTCCCGAACCGACGACGGTGACCCAATCCCAGGACAACGACATACGATGTTCCGGTAGCGGCCGCACCGACAGCGTCAGCGTCGCCTTCCCGAGCTCAGGCAGACCCACCGTCTCGTCGACCGGCACTACATCGACCTGACGGACGAGCCCCGGATAGTACTGCCGCAGGAAACGGGGCTCTTCGACGGCCGGGACGACGATCGCTGGAGCAGCCAGTGCCTCCGTGACCCGCGCGCTCAACGGTCTCGCCAGGGGCGCGAGCCGCAAAGTACCCGGATCAGTCGAGGAACCTGGCCCCGTCGTACCCCACCAGGCGACGCCGTGCGCCGGCTGCCCGACCACGATCAGCTTCTCGGGATCGATCGTCTCCGTGCCGTCGGTCAGCGCCGAACGTAGCCGCAGGCCCGCAGCGACTCGATCGGCCCGCACCGAGAATCGCACCGGCCGTGCCCACATCTGAACCGGTGACGCGGCCCGGCCGCTCTGCAGCAGGGGCAGACCCGCCTCCCGCGCCTCGGCCAGAACGTCCCATACTCGCCGGCTACGGAACTCATCCAGATAGACGACGCGCTGACCCGAGCCGTAGTAGCGGTAAGCGTACGGGGCACCCCCCTCGTCGTCCGTCAGCGCGAGCAACTCCGTCAAGAGATCCACGTGATGCTGCGTGTGTGGTGAATCAGGAACGTACCCGAAGCCGAGGGTGCCCCACGAGACACCGCTCCGGATCCAGCCCCTCTTGCCCGGCACGACCGGCCGGAGCCCGATCCGCCACTTCCCGCGGCCGTCACCGTCCTCGAGCTCGAACTGCAACGCCAGTTCCGCAGAACCGGGCACATCGGCCGGACTGTCGACGCTGACCAGGTCAGTCAACGCCAACTCCCATGACGACGACGGCGGCTGCGGCTTGGACGCCTCGGAGGTGCAGGCGATCAACGCCAAGGCAGCCGGATGCGCACACACCGGAGCTGCCGAGCACGTGCACGTGCCACTGACGCTCTTGAGAGCACCGTCGGCGCCGACGACGACCGACACCGTCACCCAACCAGATCTCTCGCCTTGCACGGCGGCCCGTCCACGGCCGGAACGCGGGTCCCAGCTCACCTCGACCAGAGCGCCGCTCGCGACCAGTGAACGAGCTTGCACAAACGATCTGACCCCGACGGCCTCACACACCGCCGCCTCATCAGCCGTCAGCACCAGCCGCCCCACAAGGAACCTCCGGCAGGTCGGTCATCGGGGACCCCACACTACCGAGCGACCAGGCGCCACCGACGCAGGCATCACCCCACCCGAGAAACCGGGACCACAGTCTGCGCCCGGTTGGGGAACTTCTGGTCCGACTGAACGACGTGACCAACGGCCCTACCCGAACTGTGTCCGCACCTCACGCCTTCTCCGCGGTGCATCGCCACCGCTGGCCGGCCACGCCCGCACGACGGCCCGATCTGACTCCGTCCAGCCGGCACCAGGGGCCATTTTCGGGGGGTGACTCAAATCCTCATGGATGAAAATAATGCCCTGACCTGCATTTCTGCTGGTCAGGGCATTACACGAGCCGCCTGACGGAATCGAACCGTCGACCTACGCATTACGAGTGCGTCGCTCTAGCCGACTGAGCTAAGGCGGCAACGATCAGCAAGTGTACGGCACCACCCGCGCACCGACCGAACGGGATACCCCCACCCCGGCCGGCACGACCATCCGGACATCGGCCGCCATCTGGACGCTTACCGGACAGCGGATGATCGGGTCCGGGACTACGCTGCGCCGGGTGAGCGACGAAAGCGACCACCCCGACAGTGAGCGGGCCGCTCGACGGCCACGCAGCACCGACCCGCTGGAGTTGGGCTTCACGCCGCGCAAGCCGGTGCCGTGGCTGGCACCGTTCCTGCTGATCAGCACCGGCATCCGTACGCTGCTGGCGATGCTCTTCGGGGCGTACCTGGACAAGCGGGAGTTGCAGAACGCGTTCGGCGACGACATCTTCCGCCAGGTCGGGCCGGACGGCGGGGTCTGGCTCGACTACGTCGCCGATCTGGGCGACGGCTTCAACGCCACCTACTCGGTGGCGTACCTGCTGGCGCAGCCGGAACTGACCGTGGACGGGCACCGGCTGCCCCGGGCACAGACGCTGGTCATGGGCGGCGACCAGGTGTACCCGTCGGCGGCCTACGCCTCCTACGAGGACCGGTGCAAGGGCCCGTACCAGGCCGCGCTGCCGGCGATGCCGCCGGAACGTCCCACGCTGTTCGCAGTGCCCGGCAACCACGACTGGTACGACGGTCTGACCGCCTTCCTGCGGCTGTTCGTCCGCTCCCGGGACCGCAACTTCGCCGGGTGGCGTACCGGGCAGTCACGGTCGTACTTCGCGGTGGAGTTGCCGGCGGGCTGGTGGCTGCTCGGTGTGGACGACCAGTCCGGCTCATACCTGGACGACCCGCAGCTGGCCTACTTCGACGAGGTCGCCCGCCGGCTCGGCCCCGAGTCCAAGGTGATCATCGCGGCACCGGCGCCGACGTGGGTCAAGGCGGCGGACAACCCGACGGCGTACGACTCGATCGACTACTTCGTCCGTACGATCATCGACCCGACGGGGGCGCAGGTCCGGCTGCTGCTCTCGGGCGACCTGCACCACTACGCCCGCTACGCCGGCACGGACCGGCAGTTGATCACCTGCGGTGGCGGCGGGGCGTACCTCTACCCCACCCACAAGCTGCCCGAGCGCATCGAGGTGCCGCCACGGGACACCCCGACCCGGCGGGCCAGCCGCACCGAGCCGTACGACCTGGTGGCCCGCTACCCGGACGCGGCCCGTTCCCGCCGCTACGGCTGGGGCATCTTCGGCCGGCTGCCGTTCCGCAACCCCGGCTTCGCGACACTGCTCGGCACCCTGCACACCCTGCTGATGCTGGCCATGGCCGGTGCGACGGCGAACTGGGCCGACAGCACCGACCAGCGACTGTTCAGCGTTCCGCTGGTGATGATGGTGCTCGTGACGGTGGTGGCGGCGGCCCTGTTCGCCAAGCCGCCCAGCGCGAGCGGCAAACGGCACGCGCGGCACTGGATCCTCGGCGTGGGGCACGGCGTGGCTCATGTGGCGTTGGCCGCCGGCGGCACCTGGGTCTGGCTGGCGCTGCCGTTCTACCACTGGCCGTGGCCGCTGCCCGCAGCCGCCGCGGCGGTGCTCTACGGCCCGGTGATCGGGCTGGTGGCGAGCCAGTTGGTGGCGGCGTACCTGCTGGTGGCGGGCGCGTTCGGGGTGAACGTCAACGAACTCTTCGCCGGTCAGGGCATCGAGGACTCCAAGTCGTTCCTGCGGCTGCGCATCGACCCCGACGGAACGCTGACCATCTACCCGATCGCGGTGGACCAGGTCTCCAGAGACTGGCAGATCAACACCGACCAGTCTCCCACCGCAAGCTGGCTGACCCCCAAAACCCCGCTACCCCCCCGCCTGGCCGAACCCCCGATAGTCCTCCCCTAGCCCCGCCCCCCATTCCCTGGTGATCAAGAGGTTTGCGTCAGATGGAGCCCGATTTCTGACGCAAACCTCTTGATCACCGAGGCGAGGTCCGGGTGGGAGGTCCGGGTGGGAGGTCCGGGTGGGAGGTCCGGGTGGGAGGTCCGGGTGGGAGGGGTTAGGGGGTGTAGTGCTGGTCGTGGGCTTGGCGGGGGGCGCAGACGGAGGCTCGGGAGCAGGAGCAGCGGGAGCCGTCGGCGTCCAGGCGGACCGTCACCGCGTCGCGCGGGACGCTGTGGCCGACGACCCGGCCGTCGCCCTCGGGGGTGGAGACCCGGCTGCCGACCGCCGGGGCGGTCTCCTGGAAGCGCTGGTAGAGGGGGTGCTCGTACTTCAGGCAGCACATCAGCCGGCCGCACGCCCCGGAGATGCGCAGGGGGTTGAGCGGCAGATCCTGATCCTTGGCCATCCGGATGGTCACCGGCTCGAAGTCGGTGAGGAACGTCGCGCAGCAGAGGTCACGGCCACACGAGCCGATGCCGCCCTGCACCCGCGCCGAATCGCGGGCCGAGAGCTGGCGCAGCTCGACCCGGCAGTGCAGGGTGGCGCCCAGGTCGCGGACCAGGGAGCGGAAGTCGACCCGGTGCGGCGCGGTGAAGTAGACGGTGCTGCGCTCACCGCCGCCCTCGGCGGAGCCGAGGACGTGGTCGACGGCCACCACCTTCATCGGCAGGCCGTGCGCGCGGATCAGCCGCTTCGCGGCCACCTTGGCCTCGGCCTTGCGTCGACGTAACGCCTCGTCCCGACTCAGGTCGTCGTCCCCGGCCAGCCCCACCAGCCGGGGAAAGCCGTCGGTCTCCTCGGTGACCCACTGCGCCGCCCAGACGCACTCGGCCACCTCGGGCCCGTCGTCGGTCGGCACGAGCACCTTGTCGCCGACCTGCGGACGCAACTCACCCGGGTCGAGGTAGTAGAGGCGCCCGTACCGGTTGAAGCTGACCGCGCAGAGCATGCCCATGCCCTCCACCCTACGACGGCCCAGCGCGCAGAGCGCACCGGCCGGCTACGCCCCGCCGCCATCCATGACCGTCGACTTGACCTATTGCCGGGCGACCCGTCGTGCCGTTGCTCATGGCCCGGACGGTTGAATCCGGGCCGCGGCAGGGGACAAACGCGTCCGGGCGGCGTTGAGTGGAGGCAGACCTGCGGGGGGTGCAGGGGGAAGACCACGGCGTCGCCGTGGGCGCCGGCTCTTCTCGGGTGTCCGCGAGCGACGCCGTGGTCTGTCCGGGCCGTCGACGGATCGGGACGGGTGGGTTACCAGCCGACCCGGGTGGGCTGGTCGTAGCGGGGGCGACCGTCCGCCGGCGGCCGCCAGGCGGACTCGGCCAGACTCGGCGCCCACTGACGCAGCAGCGTCTCGGCACCGTCGTACGCGACGCAGAGCACCGCCAGCACCCGCGCGGCGATCTCGGCCGCGTCGGCCACCCCGGGCCCGATCGGCCCGGGGCGCAGCGGTGGACCCGCGACGGTGGCGGCGACCACGGCGACGGCCTCCGCCGAGCGGAGCACGTCGGCCAGCGTCCGGGCCAGGGCGAGGCGGCTGCCCTCCACCCAGTCGGCGAGCGCGTCCGCGTACCCGGCGGTGGACTCCAACCGCCCGACCAGGCTGTCCGGCCCCTCGTCGAGGTGGCGCAGCAGCGCCGCGCGTTCCTGCCCGTACGCCGAGGCGGCCGGCCCCGCCCACAGCACCGGGTCGGTGAGCGCGGCGGACACGTCGTCGTACCCCCGGACCAGCCGGCGCACGGCGTGCCCGGCGCCGGTGAGCGGCGTCGGATGGAGGTCGAGGAAACCGCGCACCGCGTCGCCCGGCAGCACCTGCATGCGGCGCAGCAGCGGCCAGACGCGGTGCCCCTCGGGGACGCCGGCGGCGAGCAGCGCGTCCACCCGGTGCAGCAGGTCCAGGCCGGGCTCGGCGAGCCGGTCCAGTGGGTCCATCACGGCTCCCCGGTGATCCGCCGGCGGGCGGCCCGGTCGACCTCGCCGTAACGGTCGGCGGCTTCGCGGACGGCCGAGGCGGCGGCGGCCAGCCGGACGGCGGCCGCGCGCGCCTCACGTGCCCGGTCATCGGTGGCGGTGGCCCACTGCCGGTGCAGCGCCCGGCCGATCTCACCGGGTCGACCGGGAGCGTCCGCGCCGAACGCGACCTGGGCCGGATCGCTGGCGGTGACCGTGCGGGACAGGGCGGCCAGCGTGGCGCTCGCCTCGTCCAGCCGGGCGGAGAGCGCGCGCAGAGCGTCCATCTCAGGCCCCCGCGAGCGGTCGGTAGGCGGCGAACGTCTCGTTGTGCAGCTTTTCCCGGGCCCACTCGGCGGCGTCGGCCGCCGCGGTGACCGCGGCCTGCACGGAGCCGGCCACGTCGCGTGGGCTGCGGGTGTGCAGCGGGCCGAGGAACCGGACGCCGGTGATCCGCCCACCGGCGGTGACCACCACCTCGACCAGCCCGTCCGGCGACCGGACGGTGACCTCGACGGTCGACACCGCCTGGTCGAACTCGGCCTGGAGTGACTCGATCCGGCGGTAGCGCCGCACCGCCTCCTCGATCCAGGCCTCGTCGATCTCCCCCCGCGGCATCGGCCGACTCCTCCCGGATGATCCCTCACTGAGCGTGCCGTCACCGTCACCACGGCACACCGGACCGTACCGCACGGCAATCGGGCCTGTCGATGCCTGTGGACAACGGCCGGAAGCTGCGGGTCAGCCCTTCCAGAGGGCGAGCATCATCGCCTCGACGGCGATCCGCGGCTTGACGTTCGCCTCGATCGCCGCACGGCAGGCGAGCACGGCCTCCAGCCGGCGCAGCGACCCCTCGGCGTCCCACTTCTGCGCGCCGGCACCGGCCAGCGCCGCGGTGTCGGTGTGCACCGGGGCGACCGGGGCGCGCAGCGCCATGGTGAGCGCGTCCCGGTAGAAGCCGGCCAAATCGACGAGCGCCCGGTCCAGTGCGTCGCGCTGCGCCCGGGTGGCCCGCGACTTCTGCCGCTTCTCCAACTCCTTGAGCTGACCGGCGGCACCCCGCATCGCACCGGCCGCACCCCGGCCGGTGCCGCCCGCGCCGAGCGCGGTCTCCAGTGCCGTCCGCTCGGCCGTGTCGGATTCGGCGACCAACGCCTCGGCCTCCGCCTCGGCCGCCTCGATCAGCGCGGACGCCGCGTCGAACGCCGCACCGACACCGGTCAGTCGGCGGGGCACGGCGAGCACCGCCTCGCGCCGATTGCGGGCCTCCGGGTCGCGGGCCAGCCGCCGGGCCCGACCCACGTGCCCCTGCGCGGCCGCCGCCGCCCACTGCGCCACGTCGGGCGCGATGCCGTCCCGACGGACCAGCACCTCGGCCACCGCGGTGGCCGGCGGCTGCCGCAGGGGTACGACCCGACAGCGCGACCGGATGGTCACCGAGACGTCGTCGGGGTGGGTGGACGGTGCGCAGAGCAGGAACACCGTACGCGGCGGAGGCTCCTCGATGGCCTTGAGCAGCGCGTTGCCGGCCGCCTCGGTGAGCCGGTCGGCATCCTCGATGACCACCACCTGCCAGCGCCCGCCGGACGGGGTGCTGGCCGCGCGGAGCACCAGTGCGCGCATCTCGCCGACGCCGATGGAGAGCCCTTCCGGCACCACCATCCGCACGTCGGCGTGGGTGCCGCCCATCGTGGTGTGGCAGCCGGGGCACTCGCCGCAGCCGGTGCCGTACGTGCACTGGAGTGCGGCGGCGAAGGCCCGCGCGGCGACGGAGCGGCCGGAGCCCGGCGGCCCGGTGAAGATCCAGGCGTGGGTCATCCCGGCGGAAGGATCCACCCCGTCGGGAGCGGCGCCGCTGGCCGGGCCGGCGGCGATCAGCGCGGGCTCCCGGTCGGCGACGCCGGCCCGCAGCACGGCCGCTGCCGCGGCGGCGGCCCGGCGCAGCTCGGTCACCGCCTCGTCCTGACCGACGAGGTCGGCGAAGACGTCCGGCATCAGGTCTTGTGCTCCATCGTCACCAGCTCCGCGTCGGATAACTCCGGCTGCACCGAGGTGTCCGGGCCCTGCGCCGGGCGGGGGTGCACGATGCCGCCGGGCTTGCCGAGCATCTCCTCGACACGCCGGACCACCTGCCCGGTGATCTCGTCGGCCGGCCGGGACGCGTCGAGCACCAGGTAGCGCTTCGGGTCGGCGGCGGCGAGGTCGAGGAAGGCGTACCGGACGCGCTCGTGGAAGGCGACCGACTCGGCCTCCAGGCGGTCGGTGCCGGTGTTGCGCGAGGCGACCCGGGACAGGCCGGTGCGTGGCTCGACGTCCAGCAGCACCACCAGGTCGGGCTTGAGCCCACCGGTGGCCCAGGAGGAGAGCCAGGAGACCTCGTCGACGGGCAGCGTCCGGCCGGCGCCCTGGTACGCCAGGGACGAGTCGACGTACCGGTCGCTGATCACCACGCCACCCCGGACCAGCGCGGGCCGCACGACGGTGGCGACGTGGTGCGCCCGGTCGGCGGCGTAGAGCAGCGCCTCCGCGCGGGGTGACGGCGCCTCGTCGCCGGAGGTGTCCAGCACCAGCGACCGGATCCGCCGGCCGACCCCGGTGGCCCCCGGCTCGCGGGTGACCACGACGTCGCGCCCGTGGGCGCTCAGCCGCTCGGCGAGCGCGGAGAGCTGGGTGGACTTCCCGGCGCCCTCGCCGCCCTCGAAGACCACGAAGAGCCCGGCGGAGACGAACGGCTCGGCCGGCATCAGCGGGCGGCCCCGGATGGAGCCCCAGAGGTCGGCGAGGACGGGTACGCCCTTCTTGTCGTCCATCTGCCCGAACGCGCTGATCCCGGCGAAGATGCCGGCGGCGCCGGCGGCGAGCAGGAGCAGTCGGGTCGAGGAGATGGACAGGCCCAGGTCGGCGATCTCCAGCTTGCGCGAGCCACCGACACCGGCGAGCAGGCTGCTCAGCGCGATGGCGAGGATCAGCACCAGCCGGGTGCCGATCTGCACGACGGCGAAGACCCGGCCGCGGACCTCGTCCTTGATCTCACCGCCGAGCAGGGTGGTGCCGGCCAGGAAGGCCATGCCGGCGCCGGCGCCGACCAGCACCGCGCCGACGATCGCCATGGACAGGTGGATGGCGAAGGAGAGGGTCATCACGGCGGCGCTTGCCAGCACGATGCTCATGCCGAACCAACGGCGCCGGGACATCTCCTTGACGATCATCGGGCCGAGCCCGATGCCGAGCGCCAGGCCGACGAAGATGGCACCGAAGAGCAGCGAGAACGCGGCGTCACCGGCGCCCAGCGAGCTGGCGAAGAACTTCGCGGTGCCGATCACGATGCCGCCACCGGCGAACGCGCCCAGGATGCCGAGGACCAGGCCGCGGACCAGCGGGGTCTGGCCGATGAACTGCCAGCCCTCCTTGAACTGGCGCAGCATGCTCTGCTCGGTGCGGTCGCCCTCGGCGGTCTGCCCCTGGCTGATCTCCTTGATCCCGAAGGCGACGACCAGGGCGGTGGCCAGTCGGGAGAAGGCGTTGAACCAGAGCGCCAGCTGGGCCGGTTCGGCCCAGTTCGGGAATTCGCCCCCGGTGATGCCCCGGACGCTGCGGTCCAGGCCGGCGCTGACGGCCGCGGCGAGCACCGGGGTCAGGCCGTACGTGGTGATCAGCGTGAGCTGGTTGGCCGCCTCCAGCCGGGCGCGCGGGATCAGGTTGGGGACCGCGGCCTCCTTGGCCGGAATCCAGATCAGGGTGATCGACTCGATCAGGAAGGTCGCGACGGTGGCCCACAGGACCACCACTCCGCCGCTGACGCCGGCCAGGGCCACCATCGGGATCGAGGCGAAGAGCACGAACCGGAGCAGGTCGCAGATGACCATCGTCCAGCGGCGGTCGAACCGGTCGGCGAGCACGCCGGCGATCGGCCCGAGCACCAGGGCCGGGAGCAGCCGGATGGCGATCACACCGCCGAATGCCGCGCCCTTCGCGGTGTTGCCCTGGACCTGGGAGGCGGCGAAGACCGAGGTGGCCAGCAGGCCGAGCCAGTCACCGAAGGAGGCCGCGCCGAGCACGATCCAGAGCCGGCGGAACGGCCGGATGCGCAGGACCGAGCGGATCGCGGCGTAGCCGGACGGATCGACCTGGCCGGTGCTGGGCTGGTTGGCGGCGTTGCCCGACTGGTCGCCCGAGCGCGACACGCCGGACGACTCGCCGCTGTTCTGGCTTTCGATGGCCGTACCTCCACGTGCCGGCCCATCGCTGGGCACCCCCGGTGGAACACTCTAGACCCGGTGGGGGCCGCCCCACCGGCGACATTCTCCTGCTCGCTGAGCCTAGGCCGCCGAAGGTACCGCCCGCAGCCCGGCCGGACGCGAGGGTATTTCGCATTCATCGTCGGACAGTTAGCGTGCAGACGTGGCTATCGAAAGCGACAAACTTCGCGAGCGCCTGGACCGGGCAACGGCCCACCTCGACCCGCCGTACGCCGTGGTCGACCTCACCGCGTTCGACGCCAACTCGGCCGCCCTGGCCGACCGCGCCGCCGGCAAACCGGTCCGCCTGGCCAGCAAGTCGGTCCGCAGCCGGGAACTGATCGACCGGGCGCTCGCCCGGCCCGGTTGGCGGGGCGTGATGGCGTTCACCCTGCCCGAGGCGATCTGGCTGGTCCGCGCCGGCGTGAGCGACGACGTGCTGGTCGCGTACCCGACCGCGGACCGGGCGGCACTCGCCGAACTGGCGGCCGAGGAGTCACTGGCCGCCGCGATCACCCTGATGATCGACGGCACCGGGCAGCTCGACCTCATCGACGCCGTCCGGGCCCCCGGGCAGCGCGCCGAGCTACGGCTCTGCCTCGATCTGGACGCCTCCTGGCGACCGCTGCGCGGGCGGGTGCACGTCGGCGTCCGCCGCTCACCGGTGCACAGCGCCCGGGCGGCCGGCGCGCTCGCCGCCACCGTCGCCGGCCGCGCCGGCTTCCGGCTGGTCGGGCTCATGTCGTACGAGGCGCAGATCGCCGGCCTGGGCGACGCGCCGCCTGGGCAGACGCTGCTGGCCGGCGCGATCAGGCTGGCCCAGCGCGGGTCGTACCGCGAGTTGCTGGCCCGGCGGGGCGCGGCGGTGGCCGCGGTACGCGAGCACGCCGACCTGGAGTTCGTCAACGGCGGCGGCACCGGCAGCGTGGCGGCGACCAGCGCCGATCCCGCGGTCACCGAGGTCACCGCGGGATCGGGCCTGTACGGGCCGGCGCTGTTCGACGCCTACCGTGCCTGGCGGCCCACCCCGGCGGCGTTCTTCGCCTGCGCGGTGGTCCGCCGGCCAACGCCGGAGCTGGCGACCGTGCTCGGCGGCGGTTGGATCGCCTCCGGTCCGGCCGCGGACAGCCGGCTGCCCCGACCGTGGCTGCCGGCCGGCCTGAAGCTCGTCGGCACCGAGGGAGCCGGCGAGGTGCAGACCCCGCTGGCCGGCCCGGCGGCGGCCACCCTGCGCATCGGCGACCGGGTGTGGTTCCGGCACGCCAAGGCCGGCGAGCTGTGCGAACGGGTCAACGAGCTGTACCTCATCGAGGGGGACGCGGTCGTGGCGACCGTGCCCACCTACCGGGGCGAGGGGCGGGCCTTTCTCTGAGACCACCGCCTCGGGCACCGGGGTCAGGCGGGTTGCGCCGCCTCGGCCTGCTGGTCGGCGGCCCGGTCGCTGTCCCGGCCGTCGACCTGCCGGTGCAGGTACTCCCGGATCAGCGCCTTCGCCTCGAGCAGCACCCGCTCGTCACCGTCGGACTTCCGCCGGAACGCGAGCTTGATCAGCGCGTCCGCCGCCTCCACGGCGATCTCCAGCACGAAGCGCAGCTTCGGCACGTCGGTGAGACCGAACCGCTCGGTGAGCACGCGGGCCAACTGGTCGGCGATCACGCCGTTGTTGTCGCGCTGCTCGTCGAGCAGGTGCAGGTCGACCACGTCGCCGAAGTGCAGGGTACGGAAGCCGGGGACGGTGCGGTGCATCGTGATGTACTCGTCGATGCCCGCGTCGACGCCGTCCCACCAGTGCGTCATCTCGTCGGAGGCGAACCGCTCGTCGAGCCGCTGTAGGTAGGACTCCATCGTGCGCAGGGTCAACGCCTGCACGATCGCCCGCTTGTCCGGGAAGAACTGGTAGACCGACCCGATCGCCACCTCGGCGCGCTCGGCGAGCAGGGTGGTGGTCAGCCCCTCGTACCCCACCTCGTCGACGAGTTCGGCGCAGGCATCCAACATGCGCTGTACCCGCGCGACACTTCGACCCTGCACCGGTACGCGGCGCAGCGGCCCGGTCGTGGCGGCTGGTGTGGACACTCGGCGCCACCCCCCTTCGACGGATGAACATATCTACACGTCACGAGTCCGTGACTACCGGTACAACGAGCGGGCCTCGATTGCGGTATTTACCAGGTACAACGTTCCTGATATGAAGTAAGTTCATATTCATGAATGGGGAGTGCGCATGGTCGGCACGGCACCGCTCACCGCCCGCTGGTCCAACTGGGCCGGTAACCAGCGTGGCAGCGCCACCGCGATCCTGCGCCCCGCCTCGCCGGACGACGTCACCGAAGCCGTCCTCGACGCCGCGGCGACCGGCCACCGCATCCGGGTGGCCGGCAGCGGCCACTCGTTCACCGCCGTCGCGCTCGCCGACGACCGACGCATGGACCTCTCCGAACTGGCCACCACCGTCAGCGTCGACGTCGAGCGCCGACTGGTCACCGTGCCGGCGGGAATGACCCTGCACGCGCTCAACGGCCTGCTCGCCCGGCACGGCCTGGCGCTGCCCAACCTCGGCGACATCGACGCGCAGACCGTCGCCGGGGCGATCTCCACCGGCACCCACGGCACCGGCGCCGGCTACGGCTGCCTGTCCACCTTCGTCGAGGCCCTCACCCTGGTCACCGGCACCGGCGAGGTGCTGCGCTGCTCGGCGGACGAACACCCCGACGTCCTCGCCGCCGCCCGGGTGTCCCTCGGCACCCTCGGCGTCCTGATGGAGGTGACCCTGCGCTGCGTGGACGCCTTCGTGCTGCACGCCCACGAACGCCCCGCCGCCCTGGCCGACGTGCTCGCCGACCTACCCGCGCTGGTCGGCGGCCACGACCACGTCGAGTTCTACTGGTTCCCCTACACGTCCCGGGTCCAGGTCAAGACCAACAACCGGGTACCCGTCAACGACCGGCCCCTGCCCCGCTGGCGCGGCTGGCTGGACGACGACTTCCTGTCCAACACCGCCTTCGGCGGCGCCTGCCGCCTCGGCCGGGCGGTGCCGGCACTCGCCCCGAAAATCAGCGCCGTGGCCGCCCGAGCGCTCACCGAACGCCACTACACCGGCCGCTCCGACCGGGTCTTCTGCACCCCGCGCCGGGTCCGCTTCGTCGAGATGGAGTACGGCCTGCCCCGCGAGGCGCTACCCGAGGCGCTCGCCGCGCTCCAACGGATCGTCGAAGGGCTGCCGTTCAAGGTGCTCTTCCCGGTCGAGGTGCGCTTCACCGCCGCCGACGACATCTGGCTCTCGCACGGCTACGGCCGGGACAACGCGTACATCGCCGTGCACCAGTACGTCGGCACCCCGTACGAGCCCTACTTCCGGGCCTTCGAGGAGGTCGCCGCCGGGCTGGGCGGCCGCCCGCACTGGGGCAAGCTGCACTACCGCGACGCCGCCTCGCTGGCGGCGGCGTACCCCCGCTTCGCGGACTTCCAGGCCGTCCGCGACCGCCTCGACCCGAACCGGGTCTTCACCAACCCCCACCTGACCCACGTCCTCGGCGCCTGACGGACTCCTGTAGATCTTGGTACGAGACGGTCCCTCCAGGGGCGCTCACGTACCAAGATCTCGTTAGAGCCAAGTTACTCCGTGCTGGACGCGGCCTTGCCGGGGGCGGCCTTCTTCGCCGGGGCCTTCTTCGCCGTGGTCGCCTTGGCCGTCGTCGTCTTCTTCGCGACCGTGGACTTGCTGGCGGCGGCCGTCTTCTTGGTGGCCGTGGCCTTCTTCGCCGCCGTGGCCTTCTTGGCCGGAGCCTTCTTCGCCGCCGCCTTCTTCCGCGGCGCCGGACCCTTGGCCCGCTTCTCGGCGAGCATCTCGGAGGCTTCCTCGAGGGTCACCGCCTCCGGGGTCTGCCCGCGCCGCAGCGACGCGTTGAACTCCCCGTCGGTGACGTACGGGCCGAAGCGGCCGTCCTTGATCACCAGCGGCTTCTCGGTCGCCGGGTCGGCGCCCATCTCGCGCAGCGGCGGTGCGGCGGCACGCCGGCCACGGGTCTTCGGGGCGGCCAGCAGGGCCAGCGCCTCGTCCAGGCCGACGGTGAACATCTGCTCTTCGGACTCCAGCGAGCGGAACTCCTCGCCCCGCTTCACGTACGGACCGTAGCGGCCGTTGTTCGCGAACACCTCGACGCCGTCCGGCGCGACACCGACCAGCCGGGGCAGGCTGAGCAGCTTGAGCGCGTCCTCCAGGGTCAGCGAGTCCGGAGTCTGCGTCCGCAGCAGCGACGACTTGCGCTCACCGCTGGACACGTACGGGCCGAACCGGCCGGACTTGAGCACGATCGGCTCGCCGGTCGCGGGGTCGTCGCCGAGCTTGCGCTCACCCCCGCCGCCGAGGAACAGCTCGTGCACCTTCTCCGGGGTCAGCTCGTCCGGGGCCAGGCCCTCGGGGATCGGCGCCCGGTCGCCCTGGGTGCCACCCTCCTCGCCCTCACCCGAGGCGGCCGGAGTCGGCTGCTCGCCGCCGGGCAGCTCCCGCTGCAGGTACGGCCCGTACCGGCCGACCCGCACGACGACCTCACGGCCGTCGTCGTCGGTGAAGAGCGGGATGGAGTTGACGCTGCGGGCGTCGATGTCGCTGAGGTTCTCGGTGACCAGCTTCTTCAGCCCGCCGGAACGGGCGATGTCCTGATCGCCGGCGCCGTTGGCGCTGCCGAAGTAGAACGCGGTGAGGAAGTCGACCGCGGCGTGGTCACCGCCGGCGATCTCGTCCAGCTCGTTCTCCATGGTGGCGGTGAAGTCGTAGTCGATGAGGCGGGGGTAGTGCCGCTCCATCAGACCGATCACCGCGAAGGCCAGGAACGTCGGGATCATCGCCTGGCCGCGCTTGGTGACGTACCCCCGGTCCTGGATCGTCTGCATGATCGACGCGTAGGTGGACGGGCGGCCGATGCCCAGCTCTTCCAGGGCCTTGACCAGCGACGCTTCGGTGTAACGCGACGGGGGCTGGGTGTGGTGCCCCTGCGCGGCCAGCTCGTCGGCGGTCAGCGGCTGGTCCTTGACCAGGGTCGGCAGCCGACGCTCGGCGTCCTCGGCCTCGGCGTTCTCGTCGTCGCTGGACTCGACGTACGCGCGCAGGAAGCCCGGGTCGGTGATGGTCTTGCCGGTCGCGCCGAAGTCGGCCTCCTCCTGCGAGGTGGAGACCGCGCGGATGCGCACCGACACGCTGGAGCCGACCGCGTCGGTCATCTGCGAGGCGATGGTCCGCCGCCAGATCAGCTCGTAGAGCTTGAACTCCTCGGCCGACAACTCCTTGGCCACCTCGCCCGGGGTACGGAAGTTGTCCCCCGCCGGGCGGATCGCCTCGTGCGCCTCCTGCGCGTTCTTCACCTTGCCGGTGTAGCGGCGCGGCTCCGGCGGCACACTGCGCTCGCCGTACAGCTCGACGATCTGCCGGCGGGCCGCCGAGATGGCGGTCTCCGACAGGTTGACCGAGTCGGTACGCATATAGGTGATGTAGCCGTTCTCGTAGAGCCGCTGCGCGGTGCGCATCGTCTGCTGCGAGGACAGGCGCAGCTTGCGGGCCGCCTCCTGCTGGAGGGTGGAGGTGATGAACGGCGCGTACGGGCGGCGGCGGTACGGCTTCTCCTCGACCCGGGTGACCGTGAACGGCCGCCCGTCGAGCCGGGCCGCGAGACCACGGGCCCCGCCCTCGTCCAGGTGGACGACACCCGCGCCGGCCCGGACGCGGCCCGTGGTGGGCTCGAAGTCCTTGCCGGTGGCGATCCGGTCACCGTTGAGGGCGATCAGGGTGGCGTTGAAGGTGCGCGGCCCCTCGCCGGCGTTGGTCACCGCCAAAGTGGCCAGGATGTCCCAGTACTCGGCGGTGCGGAAGGCCATCCGCTGCCGTTCCCGCTCGACCACGATCCGGGTCGCCACGGACTGGACGCGGCCCGCCGACAGCCTCGGCATGACCTTCTTCCACAGCACCGGGGAGACCTCGTAGCCGTAGAGCCGGTCGAGGATCCGTCGGGCCTCCTGGGCGTCGACCAGATCCCGGTCGATCTCGCGGGGGTTGGCCACCGCCGCCTGGATCGCCGGCTTGGTGATCTCGTGGAAGACCATCCGCTTGACCGGCACCTTGGGCTTGAGCGTCTCCACCAGGTGCCAGGCGATCGCCTCGCCCTCGCGGTCCTCATCCGTCGCCAGGAAGATCTCGTCGACCTCCTTGGACAGCTTCATCAGCTTGCTGATCTGCTGCTTGCGGTCGGCGGAGACGACGTAGAGCGCGTGGAAGCCGTTGTCGACGTCCACCCCGAGGCGGGCCCAGGACTCGCCCTTGAACTTGGCCGGCACGTCGGCGGCGTTGCGCGGCAGGTCGCGGACGTGACCGAAGCTGGCCTCCACGACGTACCCCGGGCCGAGGTAGCCCGAGATCGTCTTGGCCTTCGCCGGTGACTCGACGATGACCAGACGGGTGGTTCCAGCGTTACTCGGCACGTCTCTCCCCGACCTCACTCCTGCTCGTGGCCTGCCGGCGCCCGGACAGCGACCGCTCTCGACCCCGCCGTCGCACCGGCGATCCGGATGTCCAACGTAACGCGCCGCCCGCGTTTCGGGTTTCGCGGGCGGCAAACCGCCTCCACGCGGCGGCCAACTCCCGCCCCGCCGCGCTCGGCACTGCCGGACGGCGCCACCGTACACCGTGGGTAGGGCTCGAAGCGGGTCACTGTGACGATGGCGGACCCTCGGCCGAGGTCCGACCCGCCCGTTTTCCGCGTGGATCGACCGGCCGGACTGTCCGGCACCAGACACCCCGCCGTCGCCGCCGACCCGCGCGTTCGTCGCCGAGCGTGACCGGTCCGGCGGAGTCGTCCGGCTTGACGGCGCGGTCTGTCGGGCCCCGCTCGGAGTCGACCGGGTCGAGCGGGTT